>JAJECT010000015.1 GCA_022821845.1 Rhodothermales bacterium
TTCACCAGAAGCTCTCGACCTTTCGGCGTCAATCGGGAATTTTTGTGTATTTTCATGCGGACCTCCCCATGGATTGCGATTGGATGTGCCTAATAAATTCGGAAATCCGGAGATAATGAACAACCTATTGAGAGGTCACAACTAACCAACGAAAACAACGGAAATACAATGTCCATTGACCCATGCACGGATAAAATATGTCTCTTTGTCTGGAAGAATTCTGGCTGTACTCTTGGCGATGTTGCGAGATCGTTGGACAGACGGGGTGAGTATGGCCCAGTCTCTCGACTCGTTAAAACACGTATAGAGCACGGCTATATTGAAGACAGGTCCCCCCGAAATTCCCCGAAGAGAGATCTTTCGCTGCACGTCACGCCCCAGTGGAGACAATTTTGCGGGAAGTAACGGTTCCCCACTTCCGGGGTTATCCACAGTTCGGGCGAATTCTGCCCGTGCACATATGTTTTCGGCTTGGGTGGGCCGGAAGCGGTTTGGGGTAGTTTCCCCACTTTGCACCCGTTCCTTGTCCTTTCCGGGCGTTCGCGTGGGCTTGCGGGCTTTCGCGGTCTACTTCCGAGAGAGCAGCGTTATCGGAAGTAGAGGATTTTTTCCACTTGCGCCCGGAGAAAACCGCTCAAAAACAGGGATTTTCGCGTTTACCCGGCAGGGAATCTACCCCATGTTTTCGCTGTGTTTATGTACCAAGTACGCCCGTTTCGTCCCCGGGGAAGCCCTGTTCCACGTCCGCGGCACCGTTGCGTTGGCTTTCGTCCGGGTGCGACATTGCCTTACGCGTATTGGAAACGACAGGGCGCGCGTAGCGAGAACCGCTGTCCGCTGCTGCGGGGCCCCAGGGGGCGGGTCTGTCTTTAGGCGCTACGCGTATTCGAACCCCTATACAACCTCTATACCCCCTGAAAAAGAATCATGATGGCGGAGACGAGCGCGGTGATCGTCATGACCGCCGCGATGGCCGTTGCGATTCCCCAGCGTAACATGTGCGCTTCGGAAGCCTTGATTTCGGCCCGCAGGGCGTTGAACTTTGCTTCGACGAAATCCTTTGTGGCTACGTCGGCAAGAGAAAAATCTCTGTTTTCCATGACTTCGGGGCTTTAGTAGCGAGATGGCGTAATCACGAAATTCATACGCTTCCCGCTCTACAAGTTCCCCATTTTACAAAAAATAATTCGAAAAATTTGTCCCTTTCTGTCGAGGAATTTCGCCCAAACCTTATTTTTTTAAGTCCAGAATTTCCAGCCTTACTTTTTTAACCGGCCCTTTCGGGCAACGCTCCGCGACGGTTTGTTACCGGCCTGCAGGCCGCGTCCGCCAGCATGTAGCGGACGTTTCCTTGCAACGCGGCTTCCGGGACGCGGCCCCGCCTTCCGCCGCGCTTTTCACCCCGCCGCAAGCCACAAAACAGCCGTCATCGCCAAGGGGCCCCGGATGTTGTCGTTGCCGGGGAGATTCGCTGCTTCGACCGCCGCGCCCGCCAGCGCCGCAAGGGCGGCGGTTCCCCAGGCAATATGCCCGAACGGCGCCAGCGTCGCCCAGGCCGCGCAGGAAAAGACGACCGATCCCTCCACGGTGCGCCGCGTGCCGGGCCAGCGCGTACGCCCGAACCGCATGCCCACGATGGCAGCGGCGGCGTCTGCAACCATGAAGGAGGCCAGCCCCGGCGCCGCCAGATCGACGGGAAAAAGGAGCGTAAGCAAGGTGGCGGAAAGCGCTATCCACGTAGCCCCGTTCAGGACGATACTGCCCCCGACCGGCGGCGTTTCGCCGGGCCGCATCATGTATCCGAATGCGCGGCCAATGAACGCGGCGAAGCGCGTTGATTTTGCCCGAAGCGCATCGGCCCCCGCCGCTGCTGCCGACAGGGGGATCAGCGCGAAAAGCGCAAGGGGTTTATCCAGTGCGTATATTCCCGCGGGGACGACGAGCGCAAGCAGGTGCAGTATTTTCCGCAGCAATTCGTTTCGGAACGGGCGAAGCGGCGAAGGCATGGCGCAAGGCGGCGGGGCGGAAGCAGGAAAACAGGCGGCGGGTTCGCGGACGGCAGCCCGGATGCGGGGACAACGCTTCCGTTCGGAAGTGCTTACCGGAAGCCGAACGCCCGGCTCCGCATGCAAGCATCCCCGCCATGATACCGAAATCATACCTTTCGGCGCGCCCCTCGATCCCGACCGCCCGGATCGCCCGCAATAATTTTCCCGGAAATCCCGCTTTCTCCGGCCTGCATGCGGAACATCCGGGAGCAGGCGCCCTTCCTGCGTCGTTACAACGTATTCATTCATACCAAACCACGCCGACCGCATCGCACCCGCTTCGCCCCCTGCGCGCAGCGCGTCGCTTTCGCGCCACCGCCTGTTTACCGAAGCCTCCCGAACATGGACCATTTCCCCCCGCTGCAAAACGACCTGCTGTTGCGCGCCGCCCGCGGCGAGGACACCCCGCGCGCGCCGGTCTGGATGATGCGCCAGGCCGGGCGCTATCTCCCCGAATACCGGGCCTTGCGGGCTTCGTCGTCGTTTTTCGAGGCGTGCCGCACCCCTTCGCTGGTCGCCGAAATCACGTTGCAGCCGCTCGAACGGTTCGATCTGGACGCTGCGATTATTTTCTCCGACATTCTGGTGGTTCCCCAGGCCATGGGGCTGGAGGTGCGGATGGAAAAGGGGATCGGGCCGTCGCTGCCCGCCCCGCTGCGCCATCCGGACGACCTGCGCCGCCTCGCCTCGCCCGACGTACCTGCCGAACTGGGCTATGTGTTCGAGGCGCTTACCGTTACGCGCCATGCGCTCGCGGGCCGGGCGCCCCTGATCGGTTTTTGCGGCGCGCCCTGGACGCTCATGGCGTATATGGTCGAGGGGGCGGGGAGCAAGCAGTTCGCCCGGGCGCGTTCCTGGCTGCACCGGTACCCGGACGCGTCGCGGGAACTCCTGGGCAGGCTTGCGGAGACGCTTGCAGAATATCTTGTTCGCCAGGTGGAGGCGGGCGCCCAGGCCGTGCAGGTGTTCGATTCCTGGGCAGGCCTGCTCGGACCTCGGGAATTCGAGGCGTTTGCGCTGCCCTGTTTGCGCGACCTGGCCGAGCGGTTCAAACAGGCGCATCCGGACGTGCCGTGCATTGTGTTTGCGCGCGGCGCGCATCATGCCCTGCAGGCGCTTGCCGATACGGCGTACGACGTTATCGGACTCGACTGGACGATGGACCCCGCCGCCGCCCGCCGGCAAACCGGCGCGAAGACATTGCAGGGGAATCTCGACCCCGCCGCGCTGTTTGCGGACCCCGCGACGATTCGCGCCGCCGTCCGCCGCATGCTGGAGGCCTTTGGCCCGAGGCGGCATATCGCGAACCTCGGCCACGGCATGCATCCCGATCACGACCCGGCGCGCGCCGCCGTTTTCGTAGACGCCGTGCATGAATTTTCCGAAACGCTGCGCAAGGCGGAATGAAGGCTCCCGCCGCGCATATACCTGCTCCGGGCCAGGCCGATATTCCCATCCTGTACATGGACAACCATCTGCTGGCGGTCGACAAGCCGCCCGGCTTGCTCGTGCAGCAGGACGAAACGAACGACCCGGACCTGCTCCGCCTCGGCAAGCGCTATCTGAAGGAAACATTCGCCAAGCCGGGCGAGGCGTTTCTTGGCCTGGTGCATCGTCTGGATCGGCCCGCCTCGGGCGTGCTCCTTCTGGCCCGCACCTCGAAAGCCGCCGCCCGCCTTTCTGAACAGTTCCGCCGCCGGGCGCCCGACAAGGAATATGTCGCCCTTGTGGAAGGCGCGTTGCGGGGAGGCGGAACGCTTCGGCATACGCTGGCCGCTCGTCCGGGAGGCGGCGCCCGCATCGCGTCCGCCACAGACCCCGCCGGCAAGGAAGCGCGGCTGAGGTGGCGTTCGCTTGCCGCGCGGGACGATGCGAGTTTGCTCCGGGTATGGCTGGAAACGGGGCGCAAACACCAGATTCGCCTTCAACTGGCGACACAGGGACATCCTGTCCTTGGAGATTTCCGCTATGGCGCCGCGCGGGAACTGGACGGGCGCAACCTTGCGTTGCATGCCTTCCGGCTTACGATTACGCATCCGGTGACCAGGGAGCGCATATCTTTTTGCGCGCCGCCGCCTTCGGTCTGGGAGGCGCGGTTCGCCGGCGCCGTCGCAACGGTCCTTGCCTTGCCAGCGCCGCCCCGCAGCGTTGAAGATTTGCGTACCTGATCAGCGTATCCGCGCCTAATGTCTATGCCCTCCGTTCATACCGAAGCCTCCATCGCCGACCGCATGCAGGCGTTCGTGCAAGAACTTCAGCGAACGATCCGCAGCGCGATCGAGGCGCTGGACGGGCAAGCGACGTTTCGAGAGGACGCCTGGGACCGCCCCGGAGGCGGCGGGGGGCTATCGGCGGCGCTTTCCGGCGGGGCCGTGCTGGAAAAAGCGGGGGTCAACACGTCCGTCGTGCATGGCGAGCTCCCCGAAGCCGTGCTTGCAGACCTTTTGGGCGGCCGGTCGGGCGCGACGACCCGCTCGTTTTTCGCGACGGGCATTTCGCTGGTGCTCCATCCGGTCAATCCGTACATTCCTTCCGTCCACGCCAATTTTCGGTATTTTGCCTTGGGGGGGGATCGTTCCCGTCCCGTGGATCAATGGTTCGGCGGCGGCGCCGACCTTACCCCGTACTATCCTTTTCTTGAGGACGTGCAGCATTTTCACCGGACCTGGAAGGCGGTTTGCGACGCGCACGACATAGCCGATTACGCGGCGTTCAAGCAGCAGTGCGACGCGTATTTCTATTTGCCGCACCGGGAGGAGGCGCGGGGCGTCGGCGGCGTCTTTTTCGATGGCTTGCGGGACGCGCCGGAGGAAACGTTTGCGTTCGTGCGCGCGGCGGGCGAGGCGTTTCTTCGGTCCTGGCTTCCGATTGCGGAGCGCCGCCGCGCCGCGCCGTACGGCGAACGGGAACGAGCGTTTCAGGCGCTGCGCCGCGCGCGGTATGTCGAATTCAACCTGCTCCATGATCGCGGCACGAAATTCGGCATAGACACCGGCGGGCGCACGGAAAGCATTTTGATGAGCTTGCCGCCCATGGCCCGCTGGGAATACGCCTGGAGACCCGACCCGGAGACGGTCGAGGGCCGTTTGCAATGGTTTTTGCGCCCGAGGGACTGGCTTGCCCTTGCGCCCGACAGCCCGCCGCCGCGAAACGCCGCCGGACGTACGTAATCAGCGTAATCCTTATTGGAAACTTCAACGTCCATAAGAAACCGCAATAGTATTTTATCTATAGTATCCCCGAAATAACTGTAGCGCCCCTGCTTTCGCACCCTGCTTCCCCCTATGACCCCGCGAGAATTTCTGAAAAGATATTCCTGGGACCGCCGTCTTGTAACAGGCGCGTTTTTCCCTTCCGATTCGCTGCGCGTCGAGCGGGGCGATACGGTAGGGGTCGTGCTGTTTAATCTGGGTGGACCAGACAAAACAGAAGATATAGCGCCGTTTTTGTACAACCTTTTCATGGATCCGGCCATTATCGATATCCCGGTTGGCGGGGTGTTGCGACACAGCTTGTGTTGCCTTATCGCCCGGCGTCGCTCGAAGGCGGTGGGCAAGGACTACGAGGCGATAGGGGGCGGTTCGCCCATCAACCGGTTGACGCGAGAGCAGGCAAGCGCGCTCGAAGAACGCCTGATGCGGGATTACGGGCGGGCGGAAGGCGTCGTGTTCCGAACCTATCCGGCCATGCGCTACTGGCGTCCCTTCAGCGAGGACGCCGCCGAAAAAATGCAACGCGACGGCGTGAACAAAGTCGTGCTGTTGCCGCTGTATCCGCAGTATTCCAAGACCACCACCGGGGCTTCGCTGGCCTACTGGCACGCGCTGAAGGAAGCCGGGGAAATACCGGACTGGGAAACCACGTCCGTGTTCGAATACGCGGCGCACCCGGCGTACGTGCAGGCCATCTCCGAACGCATCGACGAGGCCCTTCAGCGTTTCCACAGGTCCGAGCGCCCCAGCGTACAGTTGCTTTTCAGCGCGCATGGCACGCCGCTGCGGGAAATGAAGGAGCGGCGCGACCCCTATTGCTGCCTGATCCATTCGTCGGTGGACCGGGTCATGGCGCACCGCAAATTCGATTATCCCTATCATGTTTCGTTCCAGAGCAAGGTAGGTCCCATGGAATGGCTGACGCCGAGTACGATCGACAAAGTGGAGGAACTTGGCCAGAAAGGCGTTTCTGCGCTTGTCGTGGTGCCGATCGCTTTCGTGACCGACCATATAGAGACGGCCTTCGAACTGGACGTGGAGTTGCGCGAGCGGGCCGAAACGGTGGGCATCCATCGGTTTGAAGTGATGTCGGGCCTGAATTGTCACGCGCTGTTCATGGAGGCGCTTTCGGAAGCCGTGGTTTCGCAACTTTCCTTTGCTCCCCGGAAGGAGGCGTTGCGTTCGGCCCGGACGCCCGACTTGCTTTCCGGGGCAGGGGATGTTTCGCGCAAGGCCCATGCGTTATGCCCGTTGCATGTGTCTCCCCGGTCCGCCGAGCGGCGTACGCGGTGCAAGCAATGCGAAGTGATCGCCGAGGCAAGGAGATGGGCTACGCCCGCGCTTGCTTCCGCGTCTTCGCTGGCCTCGGAACCATCCGCGTAAGCCGCCTTTTTCTCTTTTGCCAAAAGCCAGACGCGCAGGGTGCGATGTCCAAGTCCAGTATGGCGCTATACGAGCGCGCGCGGCGCGTTATTCCGGGCGGCGTAAATTCGCCGGTGCGGGCTTTTGGCGCGGTGGGAGGGACGCCGCTTTTTCTGCGCAGCGCTTCGGGGGCCTGGGTCGAGGACGAGGACGGATGCCGCTACGTGGATTACGTAGGGTCGTGGGGGCCCATGCTTTTTGGCCATGCGGAGCCGTCGATCGTGGAGGCCGTGGCGGACACGGCGCAACGCT
The DNA here is from genome assembly GCA_022821845.1 of Rhodothermales bacterium. Lineage (GTDB taxonomy): Bacteria > Bacteroidota > Rhodothermia > Rhodothermales > VXPQ01 > VXPQ01. The sequence goes on from JAJECT010000015.1 coordinate 6,935, forward strand.
CGACCTCTTTTGGCGCGCCCGTCCGGCTCGAAGTCGAAATGGCAGAACTGGTTACGGAGATGGTTCCTTCCGTCGAAATGGTTCGCATGGTGAACTCCGGCACGGAAGCCGCCATGAGCGCCGTTCGGCTTGCGCGGGGGTTTACGGGGCGCGGCAAGATCGTGAAGTTCGAGGGCAATTATCATGGGCACGCCGATTTTTTCCTTGCGGCGGCAGGCAGCGGCGTCGCTACCTTCGGGCGCCCCGGTTCGCCCGGCGTGCCCCCATCGGCGATTCGGGATACCCTGCTGGCCCGCTACAACGACGCGGCAAGCGTAGCCCGGCTCTTCGAAGCGCACGGAGACGATATCGCGTGCGTCATCGTGGAACCCGTCGCGGGCAACATGGGGTGCGTGCCGCCTGAACCGGGGTTTCTCGAAGCGCTTCGGAGCCTGTGCTCGGATCGGGGCGCCTTGCTGTTGTTCGACGAGGTGATGACCGGGTTTCGCGTCGCGCCGGGAGGCGCCCAGGCGCGCTACGGGGTCCTCCCGGATTTAACCGCGCTGGGCAAGGTGCTGGGCGGCGGGTTGCCCGCGGGCGCCTACGGCGGACGGCGCGAAATCATGGCGCATCTTGCGCCGTCCGGCCCCGTATACCAGGCAGGTACGCTTTCTGGCAACCCGCTGGCCATGGCTGCGGGCAAGGCTGCCCTTACGCGCATTCTGAACGACGCCGCGCTGTACGACCGCCTGGAAGCGCTGGGGCAGAAACTGGAAGAGGGCGTCCGCAAGAACCTCCGGGATATGAACCTGAATTATTGCTTCGCGCGCGTTGGATCTATGGGAACCCTTTTCTTTACGGATCGCCGCGTTACGGATTACGAAGGGGCCCGGTCCTGCGACATGGCGCGGTACGCGCAGTATTTTCACGCCATGCTGAAACGGGGCGTTTACCTGCCTCCGTCTCAGTTCGAAGCCTTTTTTCTGTCGTCGGCGCATGGCGACGACGAAATCGAGCAAACGCTTGCGGCTCAGCGCGAAGCGCTTGCGGAAATTCACGCTTGACTTCAGAGTATCCTTTAACGAACGACTATGCCGCAGGAATCTGGTATTTCGAGTTCGGGCGCTTCCATCGAGCGCGTCCCTGTCGAGATTTTCGACAATCCTATGTCGCTGACGCGCAAGGTAGCCGAGCGCATCGCCTGCCTGATCCGCGAACACCATGCCGCCGGCAAAAAATTCGTGCTTGGGCTGCCCAGCGGCTCCACGCCCATCGGCGTATACCAGGAATTGATCCGGATGCACCGCGAGGAAGGACTGGATTTTTCCGGCGTGGAGACCTTTAGCCTCGACGAATACTATCCCATCGAGCGGGATAGCGTACAGAGTTATTACCGGTTCATGCGGGAGAATTTTTTCGACCATGTGAACATCCCGGACGAGCATACGCACGCGCCGGACGGTTCGCTTCCCGAAGAAGAAGCGATCGCCTTTTGCCAACGCTACGAAGAGGCGATAGAAGCGGCGGGCGGGTTCGATTTTCTCCTTTTGGGCATTGGCCGCAGCGGGCATATCGGGTTCAACGAGCCGGGTTCCGGCCCCCGGACCGCCGCTCGCCTCATTGTGATCGACGAAATTACCCGCAAGGACGCCGCCTCCGATTTTTTCGGGGAAGAAAACGTGCCTCGACAAGCCATTACGATAGGCGTTCGCTCGCTCCTCGCCGCCCGCGAAATCGTTCTGCTTGCGACCGGAGAGCACAAGGCCCCCATAGTCCGCCGCGCGGTGGAAGAAGCGCCCGACCTGCAAGTCACCGCCAGTTATTTGCAGGAACACCCGAACGCCGTTTTTTATCTGGACAGCGCCGCCGCCGGGGCGCTTGTTCGGACCCGGACGCCCTGGCTCGCCGGTTCCGTATCCTGGGATCGGCAGATGGCGAAGCGGGCGGTGATCTGGCTGAGCGAGAAGTTGGGAAAGGCGATCCTTACGCTGGACCAGTCGGATTTCTACCGGCATAACCTGCACGAACTGGTCTATGCGTACGACAACATCGACAATCTGTGCCGGACGATTTTCGAGGATATGCGCAAGCGCATCACCTACCCGGATTACCTCATATCAGGCCAGTCGACCATCGTTTTTAGTCCGCATCCGGACGACGACGTGATTTCCATGGGCGGCATGCTGGACAAACTGGTGGACAACATGAACGACGTCGTCGTGGCCTACATGACGAACGGTTCCGTGGCCGTTTTCGACGCGGACGTGCGGCGCTATCTTCAGTTTCTCGAATTCAGCCGGGATACGCTGGGCCTGGAGGACGGCGTTTGCCCGGATTTCGAAAAACGATGCGACGCCATTATGGCGTTTCTGGAAAACAAGGCCCCGGGCGAAGTGGATACCGAGGACGTGCGCGCCATCAAGGCGAACATTCGGTACGCCGAAGCCATAGAGGCCATCGAAGTGATGGGGCTTGGCAAGGATAACGCGCGATTCCTCGATATGCCGTTTTACAAGACCGGGCGGGTGCGGAAGGATCCGGTGGGGCCGGCGGACGAGCAGGTCGTGCTGCGTTTGCTGGAAGAAGTGCGCCCGGATCATGTGTTCGTAGCGGGGGACTTGTCCGATCCGCACGGAACGCATCGCATGTGCTACGAAGCGATCGGGGCGGCCTACCGGGCGTATGTGGCCCGCTATGGGAAGGAGAACGATTTCCGCCAGCCGCTCATCTGGCTATACCGGGGCGCCTGGCAGGAATGGGACATTCACATGGCGGATGTATTCCTGCCGCTTTCCAAGGCGGACCTGGACCGCAAGGTGGAAGCCATTTACAAGCACGAGAGCCAGAAAGACCGCGCCATGTTTCCGGGCGCGTACGACGAGCGCGAATTCTGGCAGCGCGCGCGGGATCGGAATACGAACACGGCCCGCGCCCTGAACAAACTGGGCTTGCCCGAATTTTACGCGGCGGAGGCGTACGTCACGACATTCGAATTGTAAGGCCGGGGCCGACGACCATTGCCGGACGCCTTCGGAAAATCCGCGCAGCCGTTTGCAACCTTTTGCAAGGATACGCTGATTACTCGGGGGTTTCCTGTTCGCCGAGGGCCATGTCTTCCGCTGCGGCCGCCTCTTCGCCTTCCTGCGCTTCGTTTCGTCGTCCGAAAAGGCGGACGAACAGGCGTCGCCAGGTCGAGAATCCCGTGGTGTACGAAAGGCCCGCCCCGGTTGTATTGGCGCTGTTGTCCGTCTCTGCGCCAAGCAGGAGGCCGTCTTCCTTCCGGTAGAACACATCCATGGATACGTGCGGCCCCAGGCGCACCTCTACCACAAATTCTTCCAGCCCGTTTCGGTGTCGGGTCTGGTCGTTGTGCACGACGCCCTCTCCCCGGATGATGAGCCGCTCGTCGAGCAACTGGAGCGCCACGCCAAGGGCCAGGCCAATGTCCCGGGCGTCTTCGCCATATACGTTCAGGTCCAGTTCCACGCCCGGAAAGGCGTTGTTGATATACCGGTTGATCTGGCCGGAAACCAGTTGCGACAAGCTGTGGGCGACCAGGGTCCCGCCGCTTTTGCCCGTCAGCGGCCGTTCCTCGACCAGTATGAACGAATTCGTAAGAAGGACGCTGGTGGCGTACTCGGCCGCCCGCTCCGGCTGGTTAAGGAGCGCTTCCAGTCCTTCGTAGTTGCCTATGTAGCCGCGCTTCTCCCGGTCCACGGAGAGCCTCAGATCGACGATAGGCGTTGTCACGCGGCCGCTTACGTCCAGTTCTATGACGAGCGGAATGAGCTGGCGCTGTTGCGAACCGTATCCCAGTCCTTCCGGGGAAGCGCGCGTGCGGTACGAGGCCACGATATCCATGCGGGCGTTGAGCGGATCGCCGTCCCAGGAGATGTCGCCGCTATCTATGGCGAATCGGCGGGAGAACAGTTCGGCTGCCGTAAACAGGTAGTCTCCGGATGTTACGTTGAAGGAGCCGAACGTATAGAATTCGCCTTGGGTGCGTCCCAGCTGTACGCGGCCGTTTCCTCGCGCGACGATGACGTCGCCGAGGAGCGGATCGATGACCAGGTGTACGGTGGTGCCTTCCGGGCTCAGGATGTTTACGTCCATGCTGAGGCCGTCCACGAAGGGTCGCCCCTGGGCGGGGCCTTCCGGGCGCCGGCCCTGTTGCGCAGGATCGCCCCCAAGCGGGGCGTACTCGGACGAGTCTGCGAATACGATAAATCCGGTATCCGTGTTTTCGGCTGTTTCGGCGACCGGAATGTAGAGTTGGCTTCCCGAGGTCGTTCTTAACTCGCTGGAGGCCAGCAGCGCGCTGGAGGCGGCCCCCTGGAGGGATATGTCGCCGGAGGCCCAGATGCGTCCGTAGAAAGGCAATTCCCGCGAATGGCGCACGTTCATCACATTGAGCCGGTCGAGCGCGCCTTCGAGGTCGAAGGAGAAAAACTGGTAGTCGTTGAACAGGATGGATCCGCCTACGACGGCGGTTCCGTTGCGGGTGTCGGACAGGTGCAGGTTGGCGAGGTGTACGCCCCGCCTGTCCACGACCAGGGGGCCGCTTGCTTCGTAGGCGAGTTGAAACTCCGGAACGCGAAACCGCACCGCATGCAAACCAAGGTCCGCGCTGAAGACGGGTCTTGAAAAATCTCCCCCGATATGCCCGCTTCCATTGACGTACCCGGTTACGTCCGCAATGGCTTTGCCGAACAGGCGTTCGAAGAAAAATGCATTCGCTTGCCGGATGCGCACGTTCAGATCCAGGGCGCCTGGGTCTCGGGTCGGGGAAGCGTTTTGCGGCCCGGGAAGCCGGAAGGAGCCGTTCACGGTCAGATCGTTTTCATCGGGCAGGAGTTCGCCGTCGCCCGCCGCCGAGGGAGCGAGGCGGGCTTGCAGGGCAATGTTCGGCGAACCGGGAATGTAGCGGCTGTCCAGCGTCAGGTAGCCCAGCGGGCGTCCCTGGTACGCGAGGGCGTCCACGAAAACCTGGCCTGTGAGTTCGGGCTGCCGCCCCCAGCCGGTAAAGGCCACTCGGCCCCCGAGCCGCCCATCGATGGTATTGCGCAGGCCGATCAGTTCGCCCGCGTCTTGCATCCGAATCGCTTCCGCATGGACGAACAGCGTGTCCTGCGGCGCCGCGGAGAGCGTACCGGTAATATGCAGCCCCTCTGCCTCCGAAAGGCGGTTGTCCTCCCGGACAATGCGGATGTCGGGAATATGGATCGCTTCCTTGTAGAAATCGACGCCCCGGTTCTCGGTTGCGGTCCACACCTGATTTTTGGCGGCGATCCGAAGCTGCTCGATAAACAGGCGATTGCGATCCGGCAGCATATCCATGCGGGCGCGCAGCTGCCACGGTTCTGTCGCCCCGGGCATGCTTGCCTCTGCCGCAATGCCGAGGGTCCTGTTTTGGAAATCCCCTTCCAGGGAAGTCTGACCGAGGCGCCGCCCCCGGATGCGCATATCCCGAATGGTGGCGGACAGCGCGGATTGCAAGGTGCGCGCGATGGCGTTTGCATCGTTGCTTTCGGCGGACAAGGCGCTTGCCATGCCCTCGATCAGGATATCGTCGATCCGTAGCGAATCGGCGTGCAGCTGCATGTCGAGATCGAATCGGTCGGGGGCGAGCAGGAGATGGCCTTCGGCGCGGAGATCCGTGTGCACGACGGGCAGGCCCGGCCACAACGCGGCCAGAATATCCGAGCGCAACATCTGCGCGCGTACTTCGAGTCGCCTTGCTTGCAAACGGTCTGCCGCAGGGTCTTCGGCGCGTGTTCCGGAGGGCGGGGCAGGTATGTTCGTCGCCGCCGCGCGATACGGTTTCGATATTTCGCGCGCGGCCTCGCGGGCAATGGCTTCGCCCCAGCGCCGCGCAAGCTGGACGATTGGCTCCAGCGCCACGTCGCCCGCGATTTGCACGTCCGCCATATCGCCGGTCAGCGCGATCCGGGACCCTGCGCCGCCGTCCGCGCTGTTTTGCCGGATCGACAAAGCGGAACGGTGGGCCGGAATCGTCCGGCGGATGGTTCCCGAAGCGAGGACGGACGGCGCGAACGCAACCTCCGCGGCCGCCTCGAAATTCGTCCGCGATACGCCGCTTCCTTCCAGTTCGAACCGCGTGTCGAGCGCGGAGAAAAGCGAATCGTTGCGCAGGATATTGCCTATGTCCAGCCGGGTCGTTGCGCCTTCCGCGCGGTATCGGGCCAGGGCCGCTGTCCGATCTGCTTCGAGCGTAGCTTCCAGCAAGCCGTCGCCCTCCGCCGCCATAACCGCGCCCCGAAAGGCCCGGGGCGTCCCGGTTACGACGGCGTGGAGCGTATCAAGGCGTCGGAAAGCGGCATGGGATCGGGTTAGCGACAGTTCGGCTTGCCCGCTCAGCTGCGAAAGCGTCGCCCCCGCGCCCTGCACGGCCAATTGTCCTGTGAGATCGCTTGTCAGGCTCGGTTTTTTGAGGATCTGGCCGGGATCCACATGGTCCAGGTCCAGCGCGCTTTCTATGGAAAGTCCTTCTTCGGCCAGGGCAATCCGGGCGTCGCCTGCAATGCGCCCGGCCCCGGTTTCGATCATGAATTCGTGGACGCCTTGCCAATGCGCCGCGGTTTCGCCGTTGCGGAAATGCGCTGCGCCGCGGGCATAGCCTGTGAAATCGATGCGATCCAGATGTTCGAAGGAGGGGATATTCATCGCGCGCCGCAAGGAGCGTATGTCCCGCTCGTACAGGCGGCCTTCCCGAATGGCCAATTCGTAGTCCAGCGAGTCCGGCAGGCCCAGCAGCGTTCCTTCGATGGCCAGCGCGGAAGCGTTTCGTTCCAGGTCGATTCGGTCTACGACCAGGGCTTCGACCGGCCCCCGGACGCTTGCAGCCACCGTAATGGTTTCGAGCGGGGGCAGCCCCGGAAACGCCCGCCGCATTTCGTCGAAGTCGATCGTGCTGCGTTCGATGCGGACGTCCAGCGCGGGGGACGTCGCCGCGCCGGAAAGCGTGTCTGCGGGGGATATCGAACCGTCCAGACGCAGATCGCTGCGGGCTGTGCGCAACTGTATGTCGCGGAGGTCGATATGGCCTTCCTGCGCCGTCAGCCGCCCGCGGAGCCGGGCGATTTCCATATCCGGTTCGACGAGCCGGGCGCTGAAATCGACCGCCTCGACGGTTTTGGCTTCCGGCGCCAGGTCGACCGCGAAGCGGGCGTTCACCTCTTCGAGGGACGCGTTGCTCCAGTCGAACAGGGCGTCGGAAGCGGCCGGGCGGGCCGATTGCGTTCGAATGCTGCCGTCCGCGATATGCACCACGCTGGACCGGAACGACCAGGGATTCGGATTCGACCGGGACGTATCGGCGGCGGCCCGGAAAACGTCGGCGATATTCCAGTCGCCCGATGCGTTGCGCTCCAGGATGAAACGGGGCCGAACGAGCGTAACGCGCCCGATCGACACCGTGCGGTTAATCAGCGAACGCCAGGTCGGATGCAGAATCACCGAATCGATGCGGGCGACGGCGGCGCCTTCGATGTCGCGCACGACAACGTGCTGCGCGGTAAGCCGCCCGGGCACGCTCCCGGACAATTCGCCGATCTCCAAATGTCCCGACAGCGCGCTGTTCACCAGGCGCTCGGTCCCCATGCGGAGCGTTTCCCTGCCTTGCTCCGTCCGGGCCAGGGCGAAGAAGGCCAGAACCCCGAACAGCCCCGCGTACAAGGCGAACCGCGCGAGACGGCCCAGGGTGCGTATGATGTGGCTGGAGGGCAAGACGCAGAGAAGTTTGATAAGACAGGTACGCCCTTGTTTTGAAATAGTGCCTGCGCGGCAGGCGATCTGGATCAGATATCTTGCAAATCAGCCGACGGCTTCCTGCGCGAACGCCCAGGCTTTTTCTACCAGGCGGGGCGGTACGCTTCCGTCCACGAAGGCTTGTCCGATCCGGTCGAGCAGTACGAGCCGGACGGCGCCGCCGCGCACTTTTTTGTCCTGCTTCATCGCTTCCATAAGGTCTGGCATAGCCAGGGAGGCAAGCCCCGGAGGGACCGGGATGCGCGCTACGAGCCGATCAGCGCGGGCGGGATCGAAACCCGTCGCGACCTGCCCGGAAAGATACAAGGCGGCCCGCATGCCCGCCGCCACCGCTTCGCCATGCGTATACGCGCCGTATCCGGCCACCTTTTCGATCGCGTGCGCGAACGTATGGCCGAAATTCAGGATAGCCCGCCGCCCGGTTTCGAATTCGTCTTCCCGTACGATTCGCATTTTGACGTCGGCTGCGCGCGGCACAATGCGTCCTGCCGTATCCTCGTCCCGCTCCAACAATGCGTCCGCCGCCGCTTCCAGTTCCGCAAACAGCGCCTCGTCCGCAATGAGGCCATGTTTGAATACCTCCGCAAGGCCGCTGGTCCATTCCCGGGCGGGGAGCGAGTTCAGCACGGTCGTATCCGTCAGGACGCCGGCCGGTCGATAGAAGGCCCCGATCAGGTTTTTGCCTGCGGCGTGGTTAATGCCCGTCTTGCCCCCGATGGAGCTATCGACTTGCGCGACGAGCGTGGTGGGAACCTGAAAAAGCGGAACCCCGCGCAGCAGCGTGGCCGCGGCGAAACCGGCCAAGTCGCCCACGACGCCCCCGCCGAGCGCGGCGAGCGGTACGCCGCGCTCCATGCCCCACGCCAGCGCCTGATCGTAAATTTCGACGAGCCGGTCGTGCGACTTGGTTGCTTCGCCGGGCGGCAAGGCGAGGAGGCGCGGCTGGATTTGCTCGGATGCAAGACCTTTGCATACGGCGTCGCCGTACAGGGCCGCTACGCGCTCGTCCGTGACGACAAGGCATCGCCCGGCCTCGACGCCTCTGGAGCGCATGAGCCGGGGCAGCGTGTCGAGCGGAGCGAAAGAGACAGGTACAGGCATGGCCGTCGGAGCGTGTTGAAGAAATATAAGAAATGTGAGGGGTCAGGGGGAACCGCGCCCCGCCGGAGCCATAAGAAACATACGTCGTAATGTAGGAACGGATTGAACGCAACACACGGAGGCGTCGCATGGCCATCGCAAGATTTGTCGTAACGTTAACCGTTCTGGGCGCCCTGGTCGGCGGGTGCAGCGCGTCGAAAGACATGGCCGCCGAGGGGGAAGACGCCACGCCGGATTCGCTCCTGTACGGCAAGGCCGTATACGTGCTTGTCGACGGCAAGGACGCGGGCCCCGTTCCCCGGACCCTTCGCTTGTACCGCAGCTACGGAACGCGCGAGGTTACGCTTTTCCAGCAGGGCAAGGAGATTCGCAAGTACGAAATAGGCATTTCCGCCACGTCGGAAGGCGACCAGGCTCGCATGGGATTCTGGAGCAGCCGCTCCGCCGACGGCGAAACCTACGATGCGCGCACGCTCCCGCGCAAGGACGAGGTATACCAGATCCCCTTCTCCGAATACCCCATGCGCATCGAGGACCATGAGTATGGCCTTACCATGCTGATTCGGGAGTAGCGCCCCAGCAGGCGTTTCGATGCCGGGTTATTCGTCGGAATCCGCCGGTTTTTTCAGCGCGGTGATGCCCGCCCCGCCGTTCGGTATATTCAGTCGGACGATGAAGGCCTTTCCGGGTTCTATATCCTTGTAGACCGCCTCGAATTCTTTCATATTGCGAACTTTTTTCCGGTCGATTTCCGAAATGACGGCGCCGCGCCGAAGGTTGGCTTCGCGCGCCGCGTAGCTGGCGGGGTCTACTCCCGTAACGATCACGCCCTCGGGCGCTTCCTCCTCGAATCCTGCCTCGCGGGCCAGGTCCTCGGTAAGGTCGGCCAGCGTAACGCCCAGTTCGTCTGTCAGGCGCTCCTCGATCGCCTTCGGCGCGTCATCGTTGTCGGCCAGCGCGCGTTCCTCGCTTTCCCAACCGCCCAGCTCCACGCGGAAGGTTTTCGATTCGCCCTCCCGGTTTACTTCTATCTCTGCCCGCTCGCCGGGCTTCATGGCCCCGATCCACAACGAGAGTTGCTGGTGATTTCGCAATGCCTTCCCGTCCAGGCGGACAATAACGTCTCCCGGGCGAATGCCTGCTTTCTCGGCGGCGGAGCCTTCCAGCACGGCTCCGACTACGGCGGCGCCTTGCGGCAAGTCCAGGGTTTCGATCAGGGCTTCGCTGGCAGGGCCATAGCTTACGCCCAGTTTCCCGCGCCGTACGCGCCCGGTAGCCATCAACTGGTCGGCTATGCTGCGCGCCGTATTGACCGGAATGGCGAAACCGATACCCTGATATCCGCCGGTGCGCGTAATGATCGCCGTGTTGACGCCCACCAGTTCGCCGCGTAGATTAACCAGCGGGCCGCCGGAATTTCCCGGATTGATGGCGGCGTCCGTCTGAATGAAATTATACGTGGGCGACGGGCCTCCGCCTGCGTCGTTGCCCGGCATGTCGCTGCCGCCCCGAATCCGTCCCGTGGCGCTGACGATGCCCGCCGTAACGGTATTGCCCAGCGAGGCTTCCATAGGCGATCCGAACGCCATCACCCATTGTCCGACCTTGACGTCGTCCGAGTCGCCCATTTCGACGAACGGCAATGCGTCCGCCTCGATCTTGATCACAGCGACGTCGCTTACCGGGTCCGCCCCGACGACCTGCGCCTCGTATTCCGTGCCGTCCATGGCTATTACGGCCAGCTCGTCCATGTTTTCGACGACATGGTTGTTCGTCAGAATGTGTCCGTCCGGACGGATGATTACGCCCGATCCAAGCCCTGTGCGCGGCATGGGCGGCATGCGGAATTCAAAATCCCTGAAGAAGTCCCCGAAGGGCGTATTCTCGAAAGGATTCTCTTGCGGTTCGTCCGAATCCCGGGCCTGGGGAATGTTTTCGGTCCGGATCTGCACCACCGCCGGATTGACGCGCTCGACGACTTGCGTGAAGGCGTCCTCAAGCGTTGCGGCGCCGGACGGCGAGTCGGAAAGCGGCGCGGTATCGGCGGCCCGGGTTTCTGCGTCGGCGGCGTTTCCGAAGCCGAATACGTTGGCTCCCATCGCCACGAACAGTCCGCCGGAAAGGAATACGACCGCCAGGGCGGCCAACGAAACGAAACGATTTTTTTCGATGCGCATGTTTCGAATGGGAATTAAGGGGGAATGATGGATCGTGCGAGGGCTGCGGCAACGGGCGCGCGGCGCCCTGTCGCCAGGCGCCGAAAAAACGCGCCAGCCGGGAAATTATTGCAGGGCGGGCGAGGCGCGGCCTCTTGTTCGGGTTACGCGCCGGGTATGCCGGGTTCCGTCATGGGTCGTACGTCCAGGATGGCGTCGATATCCGCTTCCGGGAGCAAATTCATTTCCTTGAGAACGTCCCGGACCGAGCGCCGTTCGCTCGCCGCCTTTTTGGCCACCTGCGACGCTTTGTCGTACCCGATGGCGGCGTTGAGCGCCGTAGCGATCGACGGGTTCAGTTCCAGCAATTCGCGGCAGCGCGCGCGATCCGCCTCGACGCCGTCTATGCATCGCGTTCGGAACGCGTCGCATGCGCCCGCGAGGATTGAGACGCTCTCCAGCATGCAATGCGTCATCACAGGCATCATCACGTTCAGTTCGAGATTCCCGTGCTGTCCGCCAATGGCGATGGTAACATGGTTGCCCATGACGCGGGCGCAGGCCATCATCATGGCTTCGCTCAGCACGGGATTGACTTTGCCCGGCATGATAGACGACCCGGGCTGCACCGCGGGAAGCCGAATTTCGGCGGCTCCGCTCGTGGGCCCGGCGCCCAGATAGCGCAGGTCGTTGGCGATTTTCATGAGCGAGACCGCCAGCGTATTGAGCGCGCCCGAGGCGCTCACGTAGGCGTCCCGGGCGGATTGCGCTTCGAAGTGGTTTTCCGCTTCGCGAAACGGCAAGCCGGTCAGTTCGGAAATCGTGGCGATGGCTTGTTCCGGGAACGCTTCGGGCCGGTTGATTCCGGTGCCGGTGGCCGTACCGCCCAGCGCCAGTTCTTCCAGTTCCGCGCACGCGTTGCGCAGCCGGCGAATGCCCTGCGCGACCTGGTATGCGTAGCCTCCGAATTCCTGGCCAAGCCGTACGGGGGTGGCGTCCATCAGGTGGGTGCGTCCGCTTTTGACAATGTCGTCGAACGAGGCGGCCTTGTTTGCAAGCGACGTTTCCAGCCGCTCCAGCGCCGGGATCAGCGCGCCCCCGATGGTCATGCGGGCGGCCAGGTGCATGGCGGTCGGAATGACGTCGTTCGAGGACTGCGATTTGTTTACGTCGTCGTTGGGATGCACAGGCTTTCCGCTGAGCGCTTCGCTCGCCAGCGAGGCGATGACCTCGTTGGCGTTCATGTTGGTGGACGTGCCGCTGCCGGTCTGGAAAATATCCAGCACGAACTCCTCGTCGCACTGTCCGTCCATGACGCGCTTCGCTGCGGCGGCGATGGCGTCCGCCTTTTCTTCCGAAAGCGTATTTAACGCCCCGTTTGCCCGCGCCGCGGCGTATTTTACCATACCGAGGGCCCGGATAAAGGCGCGCGGGAAACGCAGCCCGCTGATCGGGAAATTTTCGGCGGCGCGTTGCGTTTGCGCGCCATAGCGCGCGCCGATCGGCACGCGAACTTCGCCGAGCGAATCGGTTTCAATACGATATTCAGGCATGGATACCCCCGGGATCAAAGGAATAAATATACGGCGTACGCCATGAAGATAATCACTTCTGTCCGGAAGATGCAGGCCTGGGCCGACAAACGCCGCGCGAGCGGTCGCCGCATTGCGCTCGTGCCCACGATGGGGGCCTTGCACGCAGGGCACGAGGCCCTGGTTCGGGCGGCTACGTCCTCGGCGGACGATGTGGTCGTATCCATTTTCGTGAACCCGACGCAGTTTGGTCCCGGAGAAGATTTCGATGTCTATCCGCGGCCCTTCGAAAAGGACGTGCAATTGCTTGGCGCGTTGTGTCCCGATGCGATCACGTTCGCGCCCGAGGCGGGGGAGATGTATCCGGAAGGCGTAGAGGCGGACCGCCTGTCTGTTTCCGCGGGCGCGCTGGGTCGGCGTCTGTGCGGCGCGTTTCGCCCGGGGCACTTCGACGGCGTCGCTACGGTCGTGCTGAAGCTCTTTCATGCGTGTCGCCCGGACGTGGCTGTTTTCGGGCTAAAGGACGCGCAACAGTTTGTCATTCTCCGCAAGCTTGCGCAGGACATGCTGCTGGGCATCCGGGTGGTGGGCGTCCCGACGGTTCGCGATGCGGACGGGCTGGCGTTTTCGTCTCGCAACGCGTATCTCTCTCCCGCCGAGCGCAAGGCCGCCGTCGCAGTCCCGCAGGCCGTGCGCGCCGCCCAGGAGGCTATTGCCAGGGGGGAACAGCGCCCGGCGGCGCTGGTTGAAGCCATGCGTTCGATAGTGCGCCGCGCCGCCGATGCGCGCGTCGAGTACGCCGAGGTGGTGGATGCAGACACGTTGCAACCCATGGAGGCCATAGCGCCCGGGCAGCGCGTACTGGCCGCCGTCGCCGCGTATTTCGGAAACACCCGGCTTATCGACAGCGCGTTTACGCAAGCCCCCGCCGCAGATTCGGCGTCGCCGCGCAAACCTTGACGAATTTTCTGCCATGCGCTACGCCGGCGCCGCAAGCCGGGTATGCAACAAGGCAGACAAATCACCGTATAGCCGTATCAGGCATGACCGTTACGATGTTCAAAGCGAAGTTGCAGCGCCTTCGGGTTACCGAAGCCGATTTGTATTACGAAGGTTCCATTACGCTGGACGAAGCGCTGCTTGAGGCGAGCGGGATCCTGCCCTACGAAAAGGTGCAGGTGGTGAATGTAAATAACGGTTCCCGCCTGGAAACCTACGCCATTCCGGGACCTTCCGGCAGCGGCGTCGTCAAGATGAACGGTCCGGCTGCCCGTTCCGCGGCGCCCGGGGACGAAGTCATTGTCATTGCCTATGCGGATATGACGCCCGAGGAAGGCCGCCGACATCGTCCCCGCCTGGTGCTGGCGGACGAGGCGAACCGCGTGACGGAGATAAAAGACCTTTCGGCAGGGGCGGCGGAAAACCTGCTTGCCCTCTGATGGTTTCCTACACTGTTGCCAGGTCATGAGCCGGTGCAAGACATGTGTCGTGGGAGCCGGCGCAATGGGGCGCGGCATTGCCCATGTTTTCGCCCTGAAAGGGCATTCCGTGCATTTGGTCGATTCGTCGCCCGCCGCGCTTGAGCACGCCCGCGTTTCGATTCGGCGAAACCTGGAGCGGCAGGGCGCGGCGCATCCAGAGGACGCGCTGAGCCGCATCACGTGCGTTTCCGAGACGCCCGCCGCCGTGGCCCAAGCCGACCTGGTCATCGAAGCCGTGCCGGAGGACCTGGCGCTCAAGCAAAAGGTGTTCGCGGAACTGGACGCTTTTGCGCCAGCCGATGCGATTCTGGCGAGCAATACGTCTTCCATATCCATTGCGGCCCTTGCTTCGGCGACCGCCCGCCCGGAACGGGTTGTCGGGATGCATTTTTTCAATCCTGTTCCCGTGATGAAGCTGGTGGAAGTCGCGCGGTCTCCGACGACGAGCGAAGCCGTCTTCGAACGGGTGCTTCAGTTGGCGCGCGACTTGGGGAAAGAGCCGGTTGCGGTGCGGGACGCGCCGGGATTCGTTTCCAACCGGGTGTTGATGCCGATGATCAACGAGGCGTGCCGGTGCGTGATGGAAGGCGTGGCGCCGCCGGAGAGCGTGGACCAGGTGATGACGCTCGGCATGCGCCACCCGATGGGGCCGCTTGCGCTGGCGGACTTTATCGGGCTGGACGTGTGCCTGTCCATTATGGAGGTGCTGCACAAGGGACTGGCCGACGAACGCTACCAGCCCTGCCCGCTGCTCAGGGAGATGGTGGACGCGGGCCGGCTGGGTCGCAAGTCCGGGCGCGGCTTTTACGACTACGACGCCGCGTCCTGATCCGGCGCGCGCTCCGCAGGGTCCGGCTTGCGGCTTTCGTAGGCGTCGATGATGTTTTGCACCAGGCGATGCCGCATCACGTCATGGCGGTCGAAGTACACGAATTCGATGCCGTCTATGCCGGACAGCACGTCCCGGACGTTCGCAAGGCCGCTCTGTTCGCGGGCGGGCAAGTCCGTTTGCGTAATGTCTCCGGTCGCGATCGCCTGACTGTTGACGCCGAGGCGGGTCAGAAACATTTTCATTTGCAACGCGGTGGCGTTCTGGGCCTCGTCCAGAATGACGAACGCATTGTTCAGCGTACGCCCTCGCATGTAGGCCAGCGGGACGATTTCCACCACCTTCTTTTCCATCAGCTCCCGCAATTTTTCGCTGGAAAGCATGTCTTCGAGCGCGTCGTAGAGCGGGCGCAGGTACGGATCGACTTTTTCCCGAAAATCTCCCGGCAGAAAGCCGAGGCGCTCGCCGGCTTCCACCGCCGGGCGGGAAAGCACGATGCGCTTTACGCGCTGCGATTTGAGCGCGGCTACCGCCAGGGCCACGGCGGTGTAGGTTTTTCCCGTCCCCGCCGGCCCGATGGCGAAAACAATGTCGTTCGAGCGGGCCGATTCGACCAAACGAATCTGGCCGGGCATCGTGGCCCGGATCGCTTTGCCCGAGGGCGGAAACAGAATAACCTGATGCGCATCCAGAGACAGGGAACCCGCGCCGTTGCTCGCCGTGAAGAGAGCCAGTATGGTGTCTACGTCGTTTTCGGTCAGGCCCCCGTTGCGCGCGACGACGCGCGCGAACTCGGCGACGATGCGCTCGATTTCCTCCACGGCGGCTTGCTCGCCCTGGAGCATGAGCGCATTGCCTCGCGCCGTTACGCGCGTTTCGGGAAAGATCTGTTCGATCTTGCGTAGATATGCGTCGTTGAATCCGTATACAAGGAGCGGTTCGACGTTGTCGAGCGTTACTGTCTTTTCCGTCAAGAGGTCACCTTAGCTTGCTATGCAACTCGTTGTGGAATTTACGAAAATGAATGGGGCCGGGAACGATTTTATCGTGATCGATAATCGATTTTATCGTTTTTCCGACGAGGAGCTGAGCGGTTTCGCCCAGCGTCTGTGTCCGCGGAGGACGGGCATTGGCGCAGACGGTTTGCTTGCGTTCAATCCGCCGAACGAGGCCGAATGCGCTTTTCGGATGCGCTACGTGAATGCGGACGGCGCGTTCGGCACGATGTGCGGAAACGGCGCCCGGTGCCTTGCGCTTTTCGCCCGCCGCGCCGGCATGGACGCGCCCTCGCTGCGATTCGAGACCGACGCGGGCGTTTTCAGGGCGGAATCCCCGGCCCCCGGGCTGGCGCGGATCTATCAGCATGCGCTGGCCGATTACGCGCCGCAGGACGCGCTTGCGAGCCTGGCGAATATGGATATTGCCGACGCGCATTATATCTGGACGGGCACCGAGCATCTGGTGTGTTTCGTGGAGTGCGTGGCGGACGTGCCCGCAACGCAATGGGGGTCCGCCCTTCGATGGGACGAAGCGCTTGCGCCGGCCGGCGCCAACATCGACTTTGTCGAAGTGGCGAGCGCGGATCGCCTGCTGGCGCGCACCTACGAAAAAGGCGTAGAGGCGGAAACGCTGGCGTGCGGCACCGGGGCGATCGCGTCCGCCGTCGTGGCCCGCATGTTGGGGCGCGCGGCATCCGACCGTATTTGCGTAGACATGCCCGGCGGGCGTCTCGCGGTTGGTTTTCCGCCCGAGGACAGCGCTATGCGGGATATCTACCTGGAAGGCCCCGCCGAGGCCACGTTTAGAGGAACTTTCGAGGCGTAACGCGGCGGAGCCCTACTGCTGTTGCCTGAAGCGCCTGCGGAAATCTTTTATGTCCGCATGTTCGCGCAGGGAGGCGAGCCATTGCGTACGCAGGGCGTTTTGCCGCTGTTGCAGGAGTTGTCCGCGGATATTTTCCTGTTCGTTTTCCGAAATCGGCGCAGGTTCGTTGACCTGGGTCGCCCGCAGCGCAAAGACC
The DNA here is from genome assembly GCA_022821845.1 of Rhodothermales bacterium. GTDB lineage: Bacteria > Bacteroidota > Rhodothermia > Rhodothermales > VXPQ01 > VXPQ01. The sequence goes on from JAJECT010000015.1 coordinate 23,821, forward strand.
GCGTTGTCCCCCGCGATTACGCTTGAAGCGGCGCCTTCGGCAAGCCCCAGCGCCGTACCGGCGAACAGGGGTTCCGCGCCCAGTCCGGGCACTACGCTCGACCCGAAGGTTACGGAGGCGTTTTGCACGCGGACGCCGGGAACGCTGGAAAGATTGTCGAAGCCCCCGGCCTCGTAGGCCTGTTCGAGGCGTTCGGCAAGCGCCTCCTTTTTCTTCTCGATGTACGTCCGGGGTTCGATCTCGGCCCGTACCTCCTCGAAAGGCTGGTGGCCTTCGGGGATAATTTCCTCGACGCGCGCCACGATAAACGTTTCGTCGAGTTCGATGATTTCGCTTATGTCGCCTGCGCTCGCGGTTTCGAGAAAGTCCAGCACGGCGTAGCCAGTTCCGATCCCCGGAATGTTCGTTTGCTCCTCTTCCACGCGAACCCGCTGGATGTCCATGCTCATCCGCTCGGCTTCCTCGTCGAAATCGCCGGTTTCTTCCGCAAAGTAGCGAAGGTCGTCCAGTTCTTCCTGAATCTGATTGAGCGTGGAGACGTTCGCGTCGATTTCCAGTGCGAGATCGGCTATGCGGACCTCGTTTTCCGCGCGGGCTATCACCTGAATCAAGTGGTAGCCGAACTGGCTTTTCACGGGGCCTGCGATCTCGTTTATGTCTGCGGCAAACGCGGCGTTTTCAAAGGGGGCCACCATTTGCCCCGGACCGAACCAGCCCAGATCGCCGCCTTCCGACGCCGAGCCGTCCTCGGAATATTGTCTCGCCATGTCCGCAAAATCGGCTTCGCCGGAACGAATGCGGTCGCGGATATCGACCAGCTGGTTGCGCAGGTCCTCGTTTTCCTCGGGCGAGCGCAGCAAGATATGCGCCGCGCGTACGCTCAGGTCGTCGGCCGCTTGCAGGTCCCTGATTTTGATCAGGTGCGCTTCTTCGCCTACCGCGACCGGTCCCAGTACGGCCCCCGCCTCCGCCGCCGGATCGCCGAAAATCAGGGAGGCGATTTCCGTGTCCAGGTCGCTTGCGCTAAACCAGGCGTCGGAGAATGGGCGGCGGGATACGTTGCGGGCGAGGAACAGCGAGTCGTCCTCCGCCGCCGCAAAATTATCCTTCATGCGCTCCAGTTCGTTGAATATGGCGACGGAGTCTTCTGCGGAGGGCAATTTGGACCGCGATACGTAGGCGATGTCGTACGCGCGACTGCGGGCGTATTCCTCCCGGTGATCGTTGTAAAAATCTCTCATATCGCGCTCCGATACGGCTACGGAGTCATTCGGAAGGGACGCGTACGACAATCCGGCCCATTCCACGGATACGTTCAGGTTTCTACGCCGGTATTCTTCCTGCACGTTGCGGTCCGTGACATGCACCGTGGCCGCGATGAGGTTATCCATTTTCTGGCGGCGGCGTTCCGTGCGGAGATAGTCCTCGATCTCAAGCCAGTCCTCGCTGGCGTCCGGATTTTCGATGAAATTCTGAAGAAGATCGCGATCTACGTTGCCTTGTTCGTCGCTGAAATAGGCCCGGATAATCCCATGCGGATTGTCTCCGGTAACCATTTCGTAAATTTCGCCGACGGTCACGGAAATGCCCAGGCGGTCCATCTCGTGTTCAAGCAATTTGTCTTCTACCAGAGACTGGAAGACGAATTCCCGCTGCTGCTCCATCATTTGCGGGGACAAGGATTCGCCCGTCTGCTGCTGATATTGCTGCGCCTGCTGCTGTACGGTTTGCGCATAGGTCTGATAGGGCACGGGATCCCCGTCCACCACCGCAATGTCTACGCCGCTGCCAATGCCCACGGCGTCCAGCCCGCCAGAATCCTGGAGCACCCAGATTATTCCGAACGCGAACACCAGAATCCACAGGACAAGGTGCGTATTCTCGCGCATTTTGTTCATTGTGCCCATCAGGTCACCTCGTTGAAAATACGGTGTTGAAAATGTGGTCCATGCGTACCGTTTGGTCAGCGTATCCGTAAATCGGCGTTACAAACTTTCTTACACTACCGGATAGCCCTTTTGTTCAAAAAATCGTTTCGCTCAACCGCGGCGCCGTGCGCATATTGAATCGAAAAACCGCGACGTTTTCGCTGACGCTGGCGCTGTTGACGGGCGCGGGCGTCGGCGTGGCGACCGAGCCGTCCACCTCCGCAGGGTGGGCGTTCGGCTGCGCCGCGTTTTTGTTGACGGCGGGGTGGAGCGCCCGGTCTCCGATACGCCGCTTGCTGGCGGTTCGCCGGCCGTTGTCCCCCGAGTCGGCCCGATGGCTTCGGGCGGAGTTTCCGTTTTATCGCTTCCTGGAGCAAGCGCGGCTTGAGCGCGATATAAAAATTCTTCTTGCCGAATGGACTTTCGAAGGCGTTGCGGACATGGAGGTTACCGATGCATTGAAGACGGCGGTTGCGGCGGGCGCCGCCTTGTTGTTGCATGGGCGCCCCGACTGGGAATGGCCTGCGCGCCATGCGATCCTGTTCTACCCGGATTGCTTCGACGATACGTACGCCGCCGGGGAGGAAGGGGAGTTCGACGGCATGGCGCATGCGCAGGGCCCGGTGATTTTCGTTGCGGAATCCGTTCGGCAGGGCTGGAAACATCCCGCGGACGGGCATAACGTCGTGTTGCATGAAATGGCGCACCTGCTGGATTACGAAAGCGCTTTCGCCGACGGCGCGCCGTCGCTGGTGGCCTCGGAGTCCCTCGCGGCCTGGCGGGAACTGGTGCGCAGGGAAATCCGGCGTATACGCATAGGACGCTCGATGCTGCGGCGCTATGCGGCGCGCGATCCGGCGGAATTATTCGCCGTGGCCGTAGAGAATTTTTTCGAGCGCCCCGAACGCATGGCCGAGCGGCACCCGGAATTGTTCGCGGCGCTCAGAAATATTTTTCGGATCGATCCGCTGGCCTGGAGGACGTAGCCTGCGCCGCGGCTATGCCTCGGCAAGGTCCACGTGCACGAAGCGTTTTCCTGCGCGGCCCCGCGAAAAACGCACCGTGCCGCGCGCTTTGGCGAAGAGGGTGTCGTCTCCGCCGTGTCCTACATTTTGTCCGGGATGAAACCGGGTTCCGCGCTGGCGCACGATAATGCCGCCTGCCTGGATGGATTGGCCCGCATAGACTTTGACGCCCAGCATTTTGGGGTTCGAATCGCGGCCATTCTTTGTGGAGCCTACGCCTTTTTTATGGGCCATGACAGTTTGCGGGTTGGGTGTGGCAATGGGTTGTCGAGGGGCGCCGGGTTTTTACGAAGCGGCTTCGCTTTCGGGTTGCGGGGCTTCTGCGGCGGGCGGCGCCTTGGGGACGGCGCTTTCGTCCGCCTGGCCTTCCGCTTTTCCGGCGGCGGCGACCGCTTGTTTCTTGCCCTTTGTCGCGCTCTTTTTCTTGTCCGCCTTCTTGCCCCCTACGGACAGCGCATTGATTTCGATGCGCGTCCAGGGCTGGCGGTGTCCGCGCTTTACCTTGAAACGCTTGCGCCTTTTCTTGCGAAAGACGAGTATTTTGTCGCCCTTCACGTGTTCGAGGATGGTGGCCTCGACCGAAGCGTCGGGCACCACGGGCGTTCCGATATGCACGTCGCCGTTTCCGGCAACCAGTAATACGCGGTCGAGCGTAACGGAGTCTTTTGCGTTGCCTTGGAGGCGGGGGACCACCAGCTGGTCTTTTTCGCGAACCGAAAATTGCTTTCCGGCGATGTCTACGATGGCGTACATAGTCTGTATCTCTTCTTTTGGGCGCAGGGTTGGGTACCGACGCGAGAGGGTTTTTTTCCGGACAACGGATTCGCGCTTGCGGCGTTAAAAGGCGTTTTCGGGGCCTGTCCGCGCCGCCGCATCGAATGCACAGCAAAATCTAACCGCACAAAAAAAGCCATGTTCCCCATGTTGGCGCCGCGCGATCATTTTCCCAATCGCAAGACGACCAGGAAGCGATGAAGATACGTTTGCCCTCGTCGGGCCTGGAAGTTTGTCCGGGGAAGGTGCTGTGCATTGGACGCAATTACGCCGCGCACGCCGCCGAAATGCAGAGCGACCTGCCCGAATCTCCCGTCCTTTTTCTGAAGCCTTCGACCGCGCTGATTGGCGACGGGGGCGAAGTCTTGCTGCCTTCCGCCTCGCGCGAGGTGCACCACGAAGTCGAGCTGGTGGCGGTGATCGGCAAGCCGGGCAAGCATATTCCTGTATCCGACGCGCTGGATTACGTGGACGGGTACGCGCTCGGGATCGATATGACGGCCCGGGACCTGCAGGCCCGCGCCAAGCGAGAAGGGTTGCCCTGGTCGGTGGCCAAGGGGTTCGATACGTTCGCCCCGCTGGGCGCCTTTACGCCCGCCTCCGACATTCCCGATCCCCGCCGCCTGCGGATTGCCTTGCATGCGAACGGCGCCCTTCGGCAGCAGGGCGCGGTTGGGCATATGCTGTTTGGCGTAGACGAACTGGTGGCGTACGCTTCGTCCATTTTCAGCTTGCTCCCGGGCGACCTTATTTATACGGGCACGCCGGAGGGGGTGGGGCCTGTGGAAGGCGGCGACCGGCTGGTGGCGACCGGAACGGACTTGCAGACGCTGGCGGTGACGGCGCGGCGGCTGTGAATCCGTCGCGGGCCGCGCTCACCGGCTTATTTCGAGGACTTTCATTTTGACCTGGCCCGCGGGCACCTCCACCTCGACGATGTCTCCCGGGGCTTTGCCAAGCAAGGCTTTCCCTACCGGACTGGTAACGGAGATTTTGCCTGCGCGAATGTCTGCTTCCGCCGCGGAAACGAGCTGGAACGTTTGCTCGGCGCCCGTCCCGTGATTTTTGACGCGGACGTTCGACAAGATATACGCCTTATCCGGGTTCACTTGTTTTTCGTCCACCAGGCGGGCTTGCGCCACGGTCGCTTCCATCTTGGCGATGCGCGCTTCGAGCAGGCCCTGGGCTTCCTTGGCGGCGTCGTACTCCGCATTTTCGGACAGGTCGCCTTTTTCCCGCGCCTCCTGGATCGATCTGGAAATACGGGTGCGCTCTTTCGTTTTCAGAAAGCGAAGTTCTTCCTTGAGCCGGTCGAGCCCTTCCTGGGTCAGGTATACGATATTTCCGTTCTCGGCAGCGATGGGTATTCAGGGGGTTTGGCGGATGGCGAACAACGATTCGGGCTGGCCCTGACGGGGCGTTGCCCGGACAATAACCTCAAAAAAGAACCATAGTAACGTATGGAAAGCCTGGTCAGTTCCGCGCTTCGCCGCGGGCGTTGTCCGGCGCAGCAAGCGTTCGGACCCGTCGCTTCGCTGCGCCTTTTTGGGCGGCGGCGGGATCAAAGCGGGTCGTTTCCGGTATCTTATGCCGCAGGCGGCGCTGGTTTTTGCATCGCGCTTTCGCATTGCTCCGGATCCTTCTTTTGCCCATTTTCTGGTATATCATGCCCTATCCCGAAGCCCTTGTAACGCCCATGCGGCACGAACTCACGCAACTGGGCATCGAAGAATTGCTTGACGCGGAGGCGGTCGAAAAAGCGCTTGACGAAAGCAAGCAGGGAACCACGCTGGTCGTTATTAACACGGTATGCGGCTGCGCTGCGTCCAGCGCCCGCCCGGCGATCGCCATGGCGCTTCGCCATCCCGTGCAGCCCGACCGAACGGTCACGGTGTTCGCCGGTCAGGACCTGGACGCCACGGCGCGTTTGCGCGAATATCTTGCGGGCATTCCGCCCTCGTCGCCTTTCGTGGCGTTGCTGAAAGAAGGCGAACCGGTGCATGTCATGGAGCGTCGCCATATCGAGGGGCGCAGCGCCAGCGCGATCGCCACCGACCTGGTCCATGCGTTCGACGCGCATTGCGGGGCGGAAGCGGCGTCTTCCGAGGCTTCGGAACCGGCCCCTGCCGCGGAGAATGGATTGCCGCCGACGTTTCGCTCCATCCTTTAGGGATACTCTGATCAAAGCCGCTTCGCTCAGCGCGTCACTATTGCCCGCAAAGACCGTCATGCCCGGATCATTGAAATCAGCAGAAAATACAGTAGATTCGGCACGTTGCGTCCGTGACGCGCCCTTCGGGAGGCTGCGAGCGGCACGCTGGCTGTGTCATTCCTCATTATGTGGGGCCTGCCACATCGCTTCGTCATTCCTTGCCAGCGCACCCCTCGCAGCCTCTGAGCTTCGCGGATTTAATCAGAGTATC
>JAJECT010000006.1 GCA_022821845.1 Rhodothermales bacterium
CGACAGTTCCAAACAGCGAGGAGAATACCTGCCCCAGTGGCTGCACCGATACAATTGGCATCGGCCGCACGCCAGCCTCAAATACCAAACCCCCATCGAGTCCCTCAAATTGCCAATGAATAATGTAGTGGGTTTACACACCTAACAACCTGTACGAAACACCATGCGGGAAACCATGAAAGGCCCGGATCACGAGGGCAATCAGGCGCTTAGCGGCCTCCAGCTCAAGGATATCGAAAAGAAACTTCCCCTCCGGACGCTTTCCGAAGAAGACTGGGAGCGCTGGACCACCTGGGGCTATGTGATCGTGCATGACGCGATTCCCCCCGACCATATCGAACGCCTGAAGGCTTTTTTGTGGGAATTTCAGGAGATGAATCCCAACGACCCGTCCACGTGGAACGCAACGGACCGGCGAGCGCACGGCATGGCGGAACTCAACAATGCGGGCATGGTGGAGGCGTACAATCACCAGCTCCTGTGGGATACCCGGCAAACGCAGCGGGTATACGACGCCTACGTGGATATCTGGGACCGGGAGGATTTGTGGGTCACCATCGACCGGGCGAACCTGAACACGCCGAACCGGGACGCGCGCAAATTCGGGGGCTTCATTCACTGGGATGTGGACACGTCGCAGCGTCCGCTGCCCGTAAATGTGCAGGGCGTACTATCCCTCGTGGATACGGACGACGAGGTCGGCGGCCTGCAATGCGTGCCGGAACTCTTTCGCACTTTTGACGAGTGGGTCAAGACGCAGCCTGCGGACCGGGATCCGTTTCGCCCGGACACGACCGGTTTCGAGGTAAAGTTCATCCCGCTGCGCGCGGGCGACCTGATTATCTGGAATTCGCTGCAAGCCCACGGCATCCGTCCAAACACCTCGAAAGACCGGGTGCGCATGGCGCAATACGTTTCCATGTACCCGGCCAGCGAGGACAACGAGGCGCTGCGGCAGCAACGCATCCGGTCATGGCGCGAATGCGAAGCGCCCAGGGGCGTCGCCTTCCCGGGCGATCCACGCGAACTGGAAAAGAAGGTGTACGGGAAGGCCAATCTGAACGATCTCGGCAAACGCCTGCTGGGGCTGGAACGCTGGAACGGGGCGTAGGGGACGCGGCGAGACGAAGATGGAGGATATGTAGCTACGTTCGCATTGCAAGGGCATTGAGGGAATCTTCCTCATGCACAACCCATTTGATGGCAATGCTGGCGTCAATAACAAAGCGATTCACCGTTCCTCCCGACCTTCACGCTGGAGCGCCTCTGACGGGGTCTGCGAACGCACCCGCGTCATGGCGCGCAGTCGAGCCGCTAATTCGTCAAATGCAGGTTCCGCTTCCGCCGAAAGCGCTTGCCTCAAAATTTCACGATGCTCCGCTTCCGCCGAACGCCCGTGTCGGGCCGCACGGCGTTTCAGCCGAATAACCAGGCTCTCGTCCAGATTACGGACTTGCAAGTTTTTGGGCATCGCAACCTCCAGGGATATGACATATATGACAGCATATAATGCATCTATGTCAAGAAGGTTCTATGGAATACAGAACTGTACACTCTTAGCAAGCCCGCCGCCCGGCCCGGAAGGAAAGGACTGGGTTGCGCTGGTGCGAGTGCAAGAAGGCGAGTAGGCAATGCAGCCTTGTCGCGTCAGGCGCTTGCCCGGAAGGAAGAATCCTCACAGGCCGGGTCGAGGCGGAAGGTCACTCTAACGTGCGTCGGCTCTGCAACGATCTCGGGCTCGGTCCCATTGAATTCGCGCATGGCGCGGCGCATCACCGGCCACCCCCTGCCCCGTTGCTCCATGAACCCTTTTACCATCATATAATTCGCCAGCAGTTCGTTCCGCGACCTTGGATGCGCCCCGGCGCGCACGCTCTCTACGCTCACATGATTCGGTAATCCGCCAGGACTGGTCACATCGACGCGACCGGAGAAAACCTCAAGCAGAATTTTCGAACCAGTAATCGCATAGTCCCGATGCGCCACTGCATTGACCAATGCTTCTCGGAGCGCCTCGGGCGGCATAAGGTAGCGATCCTTGCGGAGCATCTCTTCATACGTCTCGAAACGCCCCAGACCCTTGAACCATCCAACCCCTTTCCTTACCTGCTCTTCGAGCGTTATTTGCGAAAGCGCATATCGCCTTGCCAACCGCCGACAGGTCGCCAAGCCCGCGTTTGAACTCGGTTTGCCGGGTTTCGCCGGTCTCAATGCGTTTTAGAATCTTGGACCAATTCATGTGGGACCTGCCGCATTGCTTCGTCGTTCCTTGCCAGCGCACCCCTCGCAAGATTCTGTGCTTCGCGGACTTCATTCAGCGTATCTCCTCTTAGAATACGCCACAGGAGGCTGCGCGTCAAGGGCCCGCATGCCCCGCAACGCCGGCCAAATTTCGAAGCGCCCATTTTGCGAACGCCCGGCTTGTTCGCGCGCCAAGGCAGCCCGCGCTACCGCGGGCGTCCCGGAAGACATGGTCGGCGAAAGAAAGCAGCGAGACCGTAGGCTGCAAGGCAGATTCCATCTTGGTCAGGCCCGTCGTTACAATGTCTTCGCAGGAACGGCGAGCGGCGCGGCGGGCGAAGATTCCCCGGCTCTCGACCGGTGCGCCCCATAATCTGCCCCGGATAAATTTTTTTTGAAAAAACGCTTGCATTTTTTGAAAATTCATTTATATTCTATTGCATACGGCGTAGACTACCAAGGATGAACAGCTCGCCTGCGACTGGCTACGCCATCGAGTAAACGTAAACAAGAAGGGAGGGAAGGGCATGAAACGCTTCGCCGCCGCACTGATCGCTATGCTGTTCACCGCGCCCACGCAGGCGCAGACGACGTGGGAGTATTACTCTACGGAGGATGCCGTCTGGACGGAAACAGCGGAAGATACAGCCACCGTGTACCTCGTTCGTGGCGTGAACGATTACGAGGACGGATCCGGGGAATCAGGGGAGGGCAGTAATACGCTATGCGAGGACATAGCAGTAGGGCTTGGCCTGGTTGACGATCCCGGAAAATGGCGGAACGTTGATCGCAAGAACGGCCCCCCGTCCAACTGGCCCGCTTCGATTATGCGGGTTCCTGCTTCCAGTGGGATGAAGTCGTCGGGGACGCTGTCTGGCGTTAACTTCCATAAATGCTGGGATGACCATGAATGGATTTTCGTAACGGAAAGACACAGCGAGGTTGGATCCCGCGGGACGCTCAGGATTCAGCGTGGCAGCGGCAACCCCTTGATTGTGTTTGTCCGCGTCGTTGGATCGCGGGACGACCTCCCCTCGACAGACCCGATTATCGTAACGAACAATCCCAGGGTCAAATATCCGGATATTTGCGAGGATCGGCCAATCAATTCGGAGCATTTGCAAAACTGTCGAGCAAGATGGCCGCACCTTGTTAATGACGTCCCGCACGAATTAGGGGAAGTTGCTAACGGACCATCCGAGGTCGAACTCGAAGAGAACACAGGAATCAGGTTCGAGGACGAGGCGTCCGTATCGGCAGAACGGGAAACGCCCGAAACATTCGCGCTGGAGCAGAACTACCCGAATCCGTTCAATCCGTCCACGACCATTGCGTTCGCGCTGGACAAGACACAATATGTCCTGCTTTCGGTGCACGACCTGCTGGGTCAGGAAGTGCGGGTGCTGCTGGACGGCGTACAACCTGCGGGTCGTTACCATGTCCCGTTCGACGCCGGCAACCTCGCCAGCGGCACGTACGTGTATGTTATCCAGACGGAAGAACAGGTCGTCGCCAAAACGATGTCGCTGTTGAAGTAGGCGCCGGGGGGGGGGTATGCGCTCCCCTGACGCGTCTACTACCCCCTCGGCGGAAACGGGTCGTTACCGTACGAAAAGCGATCCCGGATACGTCCATCCCGGCGATGGATAAACAATTCGCTACCCTGATTCCGGGCAATCTCCCGGGCAGCGGCAGCTGCCTCGCGTTGCGTGGGATGAACTGAGGAGGCGCTACGGCTGCCAGCGCCTCGGACAGCCCATCCCCGGTCGTGTGGAACAACATGTTGATTACGTTTACGTTTCGGCATATCCGCCCCCTGCTTAGCTGTTTTCCAGAGAACCATTCCCTTTAATAAACGTTGATCAGGTCGCTTTGATCCGGTTTATATTTATGAGCTATTTTTTAAAAACGTAAACCTCAAGATCGAAAATCACATGTTTGGAGACCGCCTGAAACTTGCCAGAAAAAAGGCCGGCTACTCGCTGCAGGGGTTGTCTGACGCCTTGAATAATCGAGTCAGCGCCCAAGCCCTCGGTAAATACGAGCGCGGCGAAATGACGCCGAGTTCCAGCGTACTGATCAGCTTGGCCAAAGCACTGGACGTATCCCTGCACTACCTCCTGAGCGAGCAGGTTCAAAAACTTGACGAGGTGGAATTTCGCAAAACGACCGGCACATCGGCCCGCGACAGAGCACGGGTATCTGCTGAAGTCATCGACCGTTTGCAACGCTATTTGTCGGTTGAGGAAATCCTGGGGCTCGATAGCGGGGCATGGCATACCCTGAAATCAGCGAATCGCTTTCTGGGCGAAGAAAATGAGGCCGAGGTCATTGCCGAAGACATACGTAGGGCGTGGCGGCTCGGTATCGATCCCATCCCGAATATGACCGCCTTGCTCGAAGATCATGGAATCAAGGTCCTCGTAATCGATTTGCCGGAACGCGTATCAGGATTGACCTGTCTGGTCCACAGGCAACGCCATAAAAAGAAAGCCCCTGTGATTGTTGTAAACCGGAAACTTACGCTTGAGCGGCGACGATTTACGCTTGCCCACGAACTCGCGCACCGCCTGATCGACGCCAGTTCTCCGGTAAATCACGAAAAAGCATCAAATATTTTTGCAGGAGCCTTCCTCGTTCCACGGGATCATCTGATCAGAGAAGCCGGAAGAATCCGACACGCCGTCGGCTACCGGGAATTGATCCATCTCAAGCGGATGTACCGCGTCAGCGCGGCCATGCTGCTCGTACGTTTCAGGCAGACCGGGGTGATCGATCAATCGGCGCTCGCCTATGCGTTCCAGACCTTTGCGCGGGGGTGGCGCTCCAGCGAACCCGAGCCGCTTGAGGCAAGCGGCGTAGAAGGGCTGTACGAAGCGCCGCGCCGGTTTGAACGGCTTTGTTATCGGGCGCTGGCCGAAGATTTTATATCGCCGAGCAAGGCAGGCGAGTTACTCCGCCAGCCTCTCGACAAGATTGAGCAGGGGTTAAGAGGGCCTGTCGGGACCGATGCGACATATTGTGATTGACACATCCTGCATGATCGACTTGAGAAAAGCAGCGCTTATGGATGCTGCCCTGGCGCTTCCCTACGCGTTTGTAACGCCGGACACGCTGTTCGAGAACGAATGGCTGTCTCCTCCAGACGAAAAATTTCTATGTAGCGGGAAGTTGAACGTACGCGAACTGCCAGGGGCCGATGTAAAACGCGCGGCGGCGTATCTCAACCGGCATAGAACCCTCAAAATCAATGACTGCTTCCTGCTCGCGATGGCAGAGCGTCTCAAGGAGAGTATCCTGCTCACCGGAGATCAGGCTTTAAGGGCCGTCGCCGAGCGCAATGGAATCGAGGTTCATGGCGTTTTATGGGTCATTGACATCCTGCAATCGCAGGAAATCGTACCTCTGCGCAAACTATGCGATGCGTTACGCCTGTTTCATGACGATCCCCGGGTGTTTCTGCCGACCGATGAAATTCTGCGACGCATAAAGCGCATGGAAAAACTGCTGGAACCTCCAAATTAACGGAGACCCTTGACGTAGTCCCCGGAAAATCCGTTTTTTGAGGCAGTCCGGTAGCGAAGAGCGCTTGTTTTGATCAGGTCTGTCCATTCGTCGGACAAGAGCCTGCCTCGACCATTGCACAGCCAGCACTTGTCCCAACGACCACCAGAAGGGACTTCGCCCGGCTCATGCCCACATAGAGCAATTCCTGGCTTTGCTCCCAATCGATACCGTCGATTCCCCACAAAATAACGACGGGGGCTTCCAGACCCTTGAAACGCTTGACCGTGTCCATTAGCACCGTGTGATCACTGCGAACGCCTTCTACAAGCCATTTTGCCGGTTTCGGCAATGGCAGGCAGTGCAGAGCAGCATAGTAGCTCCCTTTGCTAACCGCATCCAAAATGAGAACGATTATGTCGCGGGAAGATACGCCTTGACAAACAATGAGATCAACGATCCGGGCGTTAATTTTCCTGGCTTGCGCAACCCTGCTGGGAGCGCAATCAAATTGGACCTCCGCGCCTTCGTTATCGGGCGGAGAAACCGGTACGCCCCGGTAGTGCTTGTATGCAGCCGTATGAATCGGCACAGTGTTTCGACAATTCGTGGTCAGCAAAAAAGACTCCCCTTTAATCGGAAATGTGCTGGCTCGCGCATAAATATTCTGGTTGTTGTCATAGAAGACGTAAAGCGGGCTTTGGTCGTAATCGGCGAGAAGGAGTTCCAACGCAACCCAGAAATCCTCCCGGAAGTCCTGCCCCTCGTCGCAGATGATCGCCTCATACCGCTCTGGAAAAATATCGAGCGAGTACGTGAGCGCATTCGGTAGTTGCACGTCATACAGGTCCTTGCCTGGGTAGGTGGCCTTGGCCTCCGCCAACAAGTCACGACCCAACTCGCGGTCCGCTCTTTTAACTTGGCGATGGCAGAGTTGATGAAAGTTCATCACGTCTATATTGCTGGTGCCAAAACACAGGTGCGCCAAATGATCGGCCAGCTGCCTGTTATAGCAAGTGAACAGCGTCCGAAATCCCTCGTCGGCAAGACATCGCGCCTTCTCAAGCGCCAAGACCGTCTTTCCGGTCCCCGCTCCACCGCACACAGCCACGCGCCGATGAGAGCGCACGAAGTCGAGCACCCGCATTTGCTCCTGTGTCAACGCAAGCCTACGCGCTTCCTGCTCAACCAGCCGCGTACCAACCAACGGGACCACCTCGAATGATCGTGCAAACAATTCGCGGATCACCTCGACGCCCTGGCGGCCCAGCGGTGTAACGTTGCGCGCATTCGCGCCCCAATAGGCGAAAACCGAATCGATCCAGCCCCGGGGATCCTCGAGATCCCTGGCAGTACCAACCAATACTGCCGGCAAATCTGGCCTCCTAAGCGCATCAGCGGCCCCGATATCTGGAAAGAAGACCGCGTGTCCTCGAAGTACGTTGCCCGGCGCCAATCTCCTCCAACGGAAATAATCGTCAAGTTTGGACCGAATAGAATACTTCGCTCTCATGGCTTGGTCGGCCGGGTTACTGATTTCGTGCCTCTGACGATGCCGGTCTATCGAGAACCACTGACCGGTAGCTGCCTCGAAACCCACACCACCGCCCTTGACCTCCACACATAGATAGCCATGGTTCGGATGGCATATCAGGAAATCGGTCTCTCCATCCCGCGCCCGTCCTTGCTCCCTTCGCAGGATCCATCCGACCTGAAAGAGAACCACATAGTCGTCGGGCAGGTTGTCCCTAAGCGACCTGTAGACCTTCGCTTCGCCCCGTGAGGGCAGCTCATGCAACTGGACATCGGTGAGATCAGGAATTATCGTCGCCATCGTCGTCTTGCAGAATATGCATCTGGTGCAGGTTCAACGGCACGTTCGGGATGTCTTGATTCTTGCCGTCGAATCGGATGGTCAGCAGCTTTGTGCTACCACGTACATCGACATCAACGATCTTGCCTGTCCCCATGACCTGGTGCTGAATGCGTACGCCCGGAATAAACTGCTTTGTCGGATCAGCCATCTCATCGGTCGCAGCTTCGCGCCAATTGCCATCGAACATAAACGAGGTGACCTGCATCGCAGGGTTTCGGATGGGGTGAATGCAAACATGATCAGGATTTGAAACATTCTCAACCACATACAGCCAGTACCGGTCCCCGCAATCTTGGGCATTGCTAAACTGCGTTCTTGACAGCCCGACGCCAGTCTGGTTCCATTCGCCCATTATACCCTTGACTTCAATGATCCGATCCTCGCCCGTCAAAGGATCGTGGCTGGTAATGTCATACCCGGGATTCGTCTGGGCCATCTGCTTGGCAATTCGCCCGCGCTCTTTCTCGTAGGTACAAACCGCAGCGCGCGCAACGAACTCGACAGCAAGGTTGTGCTCCGATGGCCCCATTGACTCTTGGCCGCCTTCCGAAGATTCCTCTTGTACGCGTCTAACGTATGAAAGCAGACGCCGGTCCCACTGCTCCTTGTATTTCGGACGCTTCTTGCGCCTCGGATTCTCTTTTGTTTGCAGAAATTGCCCACCCGGAACCGAAACGTCCTTCCTTTGAATAGGTGTGACCTCGGAACCCTGTGTGCCTTGATTCTCCTCGTGCGACGAGTCACGGGGACCAACGTCCGGTGCCTCTGCTTCCAATTCGCCATCCTCAACCGTCGCGACGGGCTCATCCATTTGCCTTTCGTCTATTTGCTCTGCACTGGCACCCAACTCACCGAGTTCCTGCGAGGCTAAGTCGCCCGCATCTACGACCGGACGACCTTCGTCAAGTTGCGGCATGCCGGTATCGGTCAAATAGTCGTGCGCTCCTTCCGTTGTCTTTTCCATCAGGAGACCGGCTAGCGCTGTCAGTTTCGATATTTCGCTTCCGGTGGCCTCGGGTATCCACTGATGAAATATTGCATTCAGGATATGCGCCCAATTTCGGTTGTCGACAGGCCTGCGGATCGTGAGTAAACCTTCCTCAATCTCGTAGAAAGCTGGAGCCGGGACTGGCGGAGCGGATACGAAATCGTCTGTCAACTGGATGGATGCCTTGATGTGAACGGCATCGTAGCTGACTGCCTTCAGAACCGAGAGAGCGGTACAGACCCTGTTCCTGACCGTGGCTTGCTCGTCGTGCAGCAGTCGCGCAAAAACATCCTTTCGCTTCACCAACTTCTCGGCCAGCTCGGTTTCGTCCCGTTCCTCTCCGTGGACGTACTCAAGCGACACACTTGCACTTTCACTGAGCTTCTTGACCCCCAACTCCGTCGCCAGCGAGTCAACCCCGGCGGGTAACTTGCACAGCGCCCGGTCGAGTTCCCCGCCGAAGAAGTTGGCATACCACTCGCTGTCGTAGAGCAGGACCTCGTCTGGAAGGGTCGCCATGTCTGCCAAATTAAGGATGGCCGGTGCCTTACCGAGGCGTTGGAGCTCGACCGTGCCGCACTCCCCCTGTTCGTACGCCGTCGCCACCGCGTCGAGGCAGGTGTCATAGATGACTCGGTCAGCATCGACGACTGGCGCGAACCGTTTGAAGTGGTCCTCCGCGATGTCGATCAGTATAGCGACGTAGTCGGAACACTCCGGCGCATCCTTAACGCCGATAGCTTTGAACAACGGCGCGAAGGGCTTCATGCTATCGGGAACCCTGAAGGCGTACTCGCCAAGCTGCTGCGCGCCCCAATAGACTTGGTTGGTCCGGACAAATTCGCCTTTGTTCTCGACGTAGATACACTGGGTGTCCTTGAGTTTCGCAACCAGCGGGTCCGATACCCGCGCAGGTTCATTCAGTACTTGGTAGGTAAACTTGTGCGGCCCAATCCCTCGCTCCATGCAGTGTTTCAGGTGGTCGATCACGAGTTGCGTCGAAGGATTAATCTTAATTCCCAAGTCTCTCAACATTTCGGTCTTAAGGCGCTTCGTATCCCGGAATTTCAGTATCTTCGCTTGGGAACGGAAAGCGTCGGCTTGGAACGGCGCATACAGCGAATCCGGCGAATGCCAATTCAATGGGTCGCCGTCCACCGGAAGACAGTCTGTGCTGCGGAGGTCGGTGATAGCCTCTTGGAACGCTGCTTTCTCTTTCCACGCCTCGTAGTTTTGACAAAGTTCGTAGAAAGCCTCGCTACTTGCCCGTTTCGCGTCATCGGTCGGCGGAGATCCGTCGGCAATGTCTAGAATTCTATCAACGAGGTGCCGGGGAGTAGCCGACTGAAGAATTCCGATTCCGTCAACGAAGTTGTGAACAGAATTGACATCCGGTAGCCGGTTCTCATCCAGCCATAGATGCGCTGCATCGCCGAGCACCTGCACCAGCGCCTCTGATCGGCGATAGGTTTCGTCGGGTCGAGACCAGCCACCGTCCTGGGTGGGGATAATCGGAAGAGATCCCAATATTTGGCGGGGACCGTCTTCGTCTATCAGTACCGAGTGCTTCGCGAGTTCAGTGATCAGACCCTGGTACTTCGTCGAATCTATAGGGCCTTGTTCGTCGAAAAAATTTGGGAGCATTTTTTCCACATAAGCATCGACTGTCTGCGTTTTGATACCGAGTTTCGTCGAGACGAATTCCCGGGCACGATCAGACAGGACTGATGTGTCGAGTAGGTTCGCCTGTCCAGTGGGGTCGATGAAGTCACCGGGAAGGAGTGCTTCGGTGGCTTTGACCAAACCGCTACCTGAACGCCAGATCGGCAGATCGGCCAAGGTTTTGTACACCCCAGGATTCGCGGTGCCATAATCATCTAACTCGGGAAACAAACCGTAAAAATCACCCAACGCCTCCGATCCGGTACCAATGACATCTTCGGCAGGCTCCGAGGTAATCCTTGAGCCAATGTGGGAAACCACCTTGGCGAGATTCAAGGTCTGAACCTGTCCGCCAAGCTTCGGAAACTCAAGAAAATCGCGCGACGCAAGCGTGAGGCCCGGCAATAGCGCCGCAATCCGGTCCACCATTGACTTTTTTGGCGCGGCATAAGCCCTGTCAATCGTAACAAGGCACAGGTCTTCCGTAACCACGAAAGGCAATGACTCCAAGCGCCGAGCCAGCTGATAAGGCACGGTGTTCGACTCCGGGAGCAGATCATTAACAAGGCGCCACAGAGGCTTATAGAAGATTTTCACTCTGCCTTCGTCCACTCGTGTCACCTGCCCACCCCGTGCAGAAAGCACCGAACTCAGTAAATCGACCGTGCGCTTAAGCGTGAGAATCTTCGCCCCCAACTGTCCCATCACTACTTGGAACGGACGTAGTTTCTCAGACGCGAGTCTTCCACCGGCATATAGCAGCGCATCCGCCTGCTCTGTAGTCAGTGGATTGGGCGGAAGAAAAACCGCACCCGCTTGCTGAATACTGCCATCCTGGACCTGAACTATACACGCCTCCGTTGCTGTAGCTTTTGTGCATTCCCAGAAGTGCTTGTAACACCGAGGCGCTGACGGTTCGGATATCAAATCAAAGGCCTTGCTCAGAGTTTTCCAAAACTGGCCAGGCCCGAGCATATCCAACAGCCCTTCGGGGTCACGAGCGATTTTTTCTGCCGCTGTTTTTATCAACATCTCATTCCACGCCTGCTCATGTTGATCCCCATCAAAGATGACCTCCTTGCGGTTCGGTGCCGGAAAGAAATCCGCGTTAATGTGCAAGGGCAGCCCGGAAGATTGTTTGGTCGGCAGGAATGCATAGAGCAGTCCGTCGGAAAGAAGTTCGGGTTCGATACGCAGCCCGACACCTATCTCAGTGCTGCGCTTGAGCCCCGCCAGGCGGGAATACGTCTTGCAAAGCTGCTCGGCATTCTTCGCCGCGTCGGCGCGAAGGATATGCCATTTTTCAATCTCGCCGCTTGGGCGAAAGCGGACGCTCAGGCTGGGCTCGTCGCTCCGGTCTAAATCGCAGGCCAGCAGCAAGGCCCCGTGTCTCCATACCTCCGCACTGCGCACATGCCGAAGAAAGAGTAGGCTCTGTCGCAAGACACGTTTTAAGTCGGTGGCGACCTGGTCAATGTGGAACACTTCGATATGGGATACGCCCAGCTGCACACGCGCTCGCGTATCCGGCTTCCGAGCCCATGGCAGAAAAAATGTCGTCCCGGCAGGTTCGTCTGATAATTCTTCAATGGACCATTCCCCCTCTTCAGGGATAAGAGTCAACTTGATGCCTGAAGAGCGAATCTCTGGACGATCCGTTATCTGGTAGGCCGAGAGAAACCCGATGCCGAAACGCCCGATATTTTCGTTCTGCAGCAGTTTTCCGCCACTGCCCACATCTATGATGCGGTGGTAATCGCAAATTGCATTACCACCTTGTTTCGCTTGGAAGACACACGGCTTGGCGTTCAGGTCGCCACAGTAGCTGAATTTACCGCTATTGTGTACTACGAGGCCGTCGTCAGTAATGTCGAAAACGATCTTCTGCGCTTTTGCGTCGTCGGCGTTCTGGACCAGTTCCAGCGCCATCACGTCATAGCCCTGAAGACCAGCCAGGTGGCTGCGAATATTTCCGAGAAGATTTGCTGTATATGAACCGCGCTGCTGGCCCTGAACAGATTGATGCATTCCTGCTTGTGGAAAATCAAGTGTTAGTAAGCTGACTGTACAAATTTGATATTTCCTTGACATCCAGCAACGCCGAGCGCAGCCAGCGCGCCTTACTTCTCCCCAAAGGTTCCGCTGTCGATTAACTGCTGAAAGAATTCCGTCATGGATTCTTGCAGCGGGCGATACGTGATGCCGAGCGCCTCTTTGCTTTTGGCGTTGTCGGCTATCCAGGGATGACCGATGCTCCGGGACACCATCTTGCGCGTCATGTCCTTGTTGACCATGGGCGCCACAAGCCAGACCAGCCATTTGGACATGGTCCGCCGCGGAATCGGGTAGTCCGCTCCATATTTGTCGATCAGCGTTCGGGCCAGTTCCGGGAAGGTCGTATTGTGGCCCGATACGATGTGGCGCCCCTCGGCGTCCGGCAGCCAGGCGGCGGCAAGATGGGCCTCGGCCACGTCGCGCACATCGACCGCGCCAATGCGGAAATCCGGTACGCCCGCCTTCATCGCGCCATTCCCGAACTGACGAATCAGATCGAAGCTCGCGGACGTGGCATGGGGGTTGATCCCCGGGCCAAGCACCAGCGAGGGGTTGACGACGACAAGCCGCCACCGATCCTGCGCCCCGGCGATCTTCCAGGCTTCTCGTTCGGCTACCGTTTTCGAGAAAGCGTACGGCTGATGCTCCAGACTGGAGGTCGTATTCCATATTTCCTCCGTGAACATGCCGTCCGGCGTATCTTTCAAATCGATATTGTCGCCATAGATCGCGACGCAACTGCTGGTTAGCACGACGCGCTGCACGCTTGGCGTACGATTCGCTTCTTCCAGCACGTTGCGGGTGCCGAGCAGGGCCGGATCGATCAGTTCCTTTTGCGGGTCCGTAACCCCGGTCCGAAAAGGCGAAGCAGTATGAAAAACGACCGAACACCCGGCCATGGCGTCCGCGTAGGACCCTTCCTGAAGCAAATCCGCCTTGAAGTAGCGAATAGAACCCGGCGCATGTTCTGCAATTCCGTTCAGGTATTGCAGTTTTTCCGGGTTGTCCGGGTCCCGAACGGGCGCATGCACGGTAACGCCTGCTTCAAGGAGTTTCTTAACGATCCAGCCAGCCACATATCCGGTAGCGCCGGTAACCATAACCGGGGAAGACGAGTCAATTTGCATGGAACGTTGGAAAAGGGTTGTAGATTACGGGAAATTGAAACGCAATATAACGCACGCCCTACAGAAGTGCGGCTCCATGTATCGCTTGAAAGCCACAGGGGTTGCAAAACAGGGGCGGCGGGCACTCGGCCTTGCATGTCATTTTGTCATGCTTTTTGCTTCGGCACAAGATTTGATAAATAGCCGGGCAACACCCTCGCAACCCATTCACCACACTTCTGGAGACAGATCATGAACAACCTGGTTCGTTTCACCCCGATCAGCCGGCTGCATGACATCGACCGGCTCTTTCACAACTTTTTCCCCGCAAGGGACCATGGAGATTGCTGCGCCGAGGCGGACTGCTATCTCCCGAACGGGAACGCGGCGACCTGGTCCCCGCGCGTGGATATTGCGGAGTCCGAGGAGGAATACGCGCTGCATGCGGACGCCCCCGGCATGACCCGGGACGCCTTCGACATCCACTGGCAGGAGAACGTGCTCACCGTGCGCGGCGAGCGGGAAATTTCTGCCTTGGGCGAGCACGAGAAATCGGTGCGCGCCGACCGGGTCCGCGGCAAGTTCGCCTTCTCGTACCGCCTGCCGAAAGCGACCAGCGACGGCGGACGCATTGCGGCCTCCTACAAGGCGGGCGTACTGACCATCCGCATTCCGAAGGAGGAAACCAGCCGCCCGCACCGCATCGCGGTGAAGTAGCCGATGCGCGAACGCGCGCCGGCCCGGCCCTTGTCAACCCAAGCCATGCGGAAGCCCGCGCGGGACGCCCCCGCGCGGGCTTTTTCTTGCATAGCGCGGGAGGCGGCGCTACCGATCCGGGTTGGGCAGCACCCTGAACCGTATGGACGCGCTGGCGAAACTGCCGAACAATCCGCGCCCCCCTTCCACGTGGTCGATGACATTGGGAATCTCGCCCGGAGACAACGTCGAGCCGCCCTGGTCTCCCTGCTGCACTGCATTCGAACGCACGAAATCGAATACATTATCGTCTATCGCCTGAATGCGCATCTCGTTGAGGCCATAAAAGGTCAACCCGATCCACGGATACCGGATGTGCATCCCGCCGCTCGGCGTCCGGTCGAAATTCGCGCCGTTCAGCGGCGGCGACACGTTCTCGCGAAGCGTCAGCAAATCTTCTCCGCTGGCGTCGTAGAACGGGGTCGTATTCGCCGTATCGGGTTCGAGGGCGATCGTGGTAATCAGGAAAATGCTCTGGCGGCCGGGATAAAAGGGTTCCGTAATCTCGAACAGGGGCGCTTCGCCCGTATCGTACACGAAGGTTCTCACTTCCGTATCCACAAAACGGAACAGGGCGGGCACCGTCGTTTCGGACGTGACCGTTCCGGCGCCGGGCGCGTCCACGACAAGGCGGTACGTCCGAAGCGGCAATACGTCCACTGCCTCCCGCGTACGGTAGCGCCCGGAAGCCGGTTCGGGGGCGAACAGCGCCCAGGACGTTTCGACGTCGCCCTTGGCGCCAAGGAGTTCTATCCGCACCGAAGCGCCCGACACAGCTTGCACGGCGGGGTCGTAGGCCTCGTTGACCGGGAGCGTCCGGCTCACGGTAACGTAGCCGATCGGCTTGCCGGCTTCGAGATAGCCCTCTACCACGATCTCTTCCTCGAAGTCGGGCGGACCGACCGCATCGCAGCCGGACCATACCCCCGCGAGGACGGCCGCCGCAAGCACCGATATCCATGCAAAAATGGGGCGCATGTCAGAAATCGAAGGTGAGCGAAAGGTTCGGAAGCGGCACGGGAATCTGCGGAATTTCGGTGCGTTCGACGCCCGGCTCCCCGTCGAAATCGAAGAAATAAAACCAGATATTGCGCCGGTTGTATGCGTTGAGCACCTGCGCCTGGAGTTCGAAATCCGCCCCGAACAGTCTGGTGCGCCAGGAAACGCCGACGTCCAGCCGGTGGTAGGCGGGCAGACGGCGATTGTTGTATTCCGTGACCAGCACATTGGACCAGTCCGAATCGAACGGCGAATTAACGAGCCGGTATTGGCCTAAAGGTTCGGTGTAGGCCTGCCCGGTCGCATAGACCCAGACGGCGCTGGCCCGCCAGGCAGGCGATAGTTCCACGTTGGCCACGGCTTTGACGTCCAGCGTCCGGTCGTATTTGGGCGGATAGAACCGGGAATCGTTGACGATGGGAAACCGGCGCTCGGTCCGGCTCAGCGTACCCGCCACAAATCCGCTCACGCGGCCCTCGGCGCGCTGCACCGTCGTTTCAAAGCCATAGGCGCGGCCGTCCCCGATCCGAAACAACTCGTCGTAGTCCAGCCCCCCGACGTCCTGTATGAACGGATCCCATTCGAAGAGATTCTCCATCGTGCGGTAATAGGCCTCCACATCCAGATTGAAGCCGAGCGGCGAGGCGTGCTTCATGCCGACGACGGCCTGGTTGCCGTA
The DNA here is from genome assembly GCA_022821845.1 of Rhodothermales bacterium. Taxonomy (GTDB): domain Bacteria; phylum Bacteroidota; class Rhodothermia; order Rhodothermales; family VXPQ01; genus VXPQ01. The sequence goes on from JAJECT010000006.1 coordinate 15,867, forward strand.
CGAAGGACGCACCCCCTCTCCGGTGGTCAGCCAGGTGTCGAATCCCGAAAAAATCTCGCTGGTTATGAGCGTAAGGAACTGGTAGTACCGCCCGTAGGCAGCCTGAAGCCGCAACGCCGGGGTCGGTTCGTACTCGAACGACAAGCGGGGCGACGCCCGGAAAAACCCGCCCTCCTCGAAATAATTGCCCCGCACGCCGCCTTCAATGGTCACGCGGGGCGCCGGGCGCCAACGGGTCTGGGCGTACGCCGAGGCGTACACGCTCCGGGTAAGCCAGTCTATCGCCGTTTCCTCGTTGAAATCCGTGCGAAAACGCAAGGACATAAATCCTGACCAGAAGCCGGCCTTCGCCGACATATTCCCGCCCGGAATGTATTCGAAATCGCCCTTGACGGAAAGGTCGTCCACCGTATTTTCGTTCTCTATGGGCGTAGCCGCCAGGTTAATCACGGGCCTGCTGAAATACTGCGATCCCGTGAACGTAAAGTTGGAAAAGAGCTCCTGCGAAAAGAGATGGGTCCAGTTCACGCTCAACGTCCTGTTGCCGTACCGGATATTCGCAAGCGCGTCCTCCACGATTTCGATGTCGAGTACATCTTGCCCGGCGTAGAACGCAAGCGAAACGAAGTCCCTGTTCGACACATCGAAATTGAACTTTCCATTCACGTCCAGAAAGTAAAATGCGTCCGGAATGCCCTCCGTGTCGGCCTCGCGCAAAAAGTACAATATCGGCTCGACGGTGGACCGCCGCATCGCCAGCATATAGGAACCCCGGCTCCACGGCCCCTCGACGATCGCCCGCGAAGAAAGCAGGCCAAGGCTGAGGCTGGCGTCGAATTCCCGGCGGTTGCCGTCCCGGTTGTAGATATCGAGCACCGACCCCAAGCGGCCCCCGTACTCGGCGGGAAATCCGCCCTTGTAGAGCCGCACGTCCTTGATGGCGTCCGGATTGAACGTAGAAAACACGCCGAAGAAATGGGACGGGTTGTAGATGGTGGTGCGGTCCAGCAAAATAAGCGTCTGGTCCGGCCCGCCGCCCCGGATGTACAGGCCGCTCGAATAATCCGAAGACGCCTTCACGCCGGGCAACAGTTGCAGGGACCGGAATACGTCCGGCTGCAAGAGCGCCGGAAGCGACTTGATGAGTTGCGTCTGAAGTTGCTGAACGCCGACCTTCCGGGCCTCGTACAGTTCCTCCCGCTCCCCGGTGACCGTGATTTCCTCGATGTCTTGCTCTTCCGGAAGCAGTTCGATATCCAGCCTGCGCTGCTCGCCCGGCGCCAGTTCGACTTCCACGCGTTCCGTACGATAGCCGATGTAGGACACGACAATGGCGCGGGCGCCGGGCGGAATGCCCGTCACCGCGTAGTATCCCGAATTGTTCGTGGCTGCGCCGATCAGGGTATCCTCCACCCGCACATTCGCCAGGAGCAGGGTTTCCCCGGAGGTACTGTCGCGGACATAACCGCTGAGCGAGGCGGTTTCTCGCGAGGCGTCCTGGGCAAATGCCGCGCCTGCAATCGCTACGAACAGGAACGCCGACAGGAGACAGCAGGCAATACGCATCGACAAGAGCCGCCCAAACGGCATGAGGGGAAGGTACAGACCCTTTATTTTCGCCCGGCGGCGGAAAAGGTTCCGGGGGATTGAGGCGGCGGGTGGCGGCAAAGGCCGTTGCACCAGAGAAAGATATTGTGAATTTCGACGGGTTGATGGTGACAAAACAAGGTCCCGATGTCATGCCCTGATTCCCGCCAGAATTCGTCCGGTCAAAGCCGAATCATCTCTGCCTTATACAATTGCGGAACAAGCGCAACATGCTGTTTAATACATCCCGGAAGCAAGAACATACGAGGATCACGACTAAAATCAAACAGTCGATACAGTGCATATTGCGAATCTCTTGTCTCCGAAAAAGCAACTTCGTTCTGCGTAATTAAAAAGGGTTGATACATACCGCTATTGGTGGTTTTAACCTCGATAAAAAGTTCATTATCGGTTGGACCGTCAAACGAGCGTATGTCATACCCTGCGCCATCGCCACGCTCCTTGCTTGTCCATTCTACCGCAGAAATTAAATCGGCGCGCCCCAAACGTTTTAGGCGAAACTTCTCATATTCCAATATAAATTTTTCTCCTTGTTCGCCGAGTTGCCTGTTACGCGCTTCTCGCGCGGCGTAGTCAATACGGCGTGGTCTGGCAGTATATTCTGAAGCAGGCTCCGATATGATTTCTTTACTTGGATATATAATTTTTTTTTCTGGAGGCTCAACAAGAACCTCTTCAAAAGATGACTCGTCAAATAATTTTCCCCTTTCTTGATTCAGTTTATTCTCTTGGTTAATCAGATTATTCCCTTCTGCGACCAGGCTGTCTACTACTACTTTCCGTAACAGTCTTTGATAATTTTTTGCAGGGCGATAACCTCGAATATAAATATAGCCTTCTTCCAATAATATCGCAGATATATTTTGATGTTTAAATTCTATAGATTTTTTAGACCTGTTTTGCAACTGCTTTTGCAGAACTCGACGATGCTGTGATTTATTGAATGATTCGCCACGACATTCTTGCGACAACATATCGATATAGTCGGCAACGATTGCTTCGCATTCCGCCCTGCTCCATGGATCGCTTCTGGACATAAGAAATAGATTTTACCGGGAATGTAAAGGCGTTAATGCAAGAATGCAAGGAGCACAGCGACAGGGCTTGTGCGTATTGGACAAAATGCCCTGCATGGCGCCTGCTTTCCCTAAATGATACGCCACCCGATGCTTTCTGTCAAGCAAAATCCGACCGGATTAGGCCTTGGCGGGGGCTTGCATTGTTGCTCCGGCAGCGTCCTCAGCCCCCTCTCCCCCACCCCCTTCACCAAATTTTCCCGTAATTCTTTGCCTTTTAACGACTTGCGGACGCGCTGAAAAATCCCGAAACGTTGCGTGGAAGCGGAAAATTCCGTACTTTGTCAGGATATGGCCTTTTTCGGAGACCCTCCGGCGGGGCCGCACCATTTTCAGGCGTTTTCAATCCTTACGCAAGCTGCATGGAACCGAACGATTCGCGGATCATCCCGATCAACATCGAGGAGGAAATGAAGTCTTCCTACATCGATTATTCGATGTCGGTGATTGTAAGCCGGGCGTTGCCGGACATCCGCGACGGGTTGAAGCCCGTGCATCGGCGCGTACTGTACGGCATGAGCGACCTGGGCCTGACCGCCGGCGCCGGTTACAAGAAGAGCGCGCGCGTGGTCGGGGAAGTGCTTGGGAAGTACCACCCGCACGGAGACGGCTCGGTGTACGACACCATGGTGCGCATGGCCCAGGGGTTCTCCATGCGCTCCCCGCTGGTGGACGGACAAGGGAATTTCGGGTCGATCGACGGGGACGCCGCCGCCGCCATGCGGTACACGGAGGCCCGCATGACGCGCATCGCAGAGGAAATGCTGCGCGACATCCAGAAAGAAACCGTCGATTTTCAGGAGAATTTCGATGGATCGCTCGAAGAACCTTCCATCCTTCCGGCGGCGATCCCCAACCTGCTCCTGAACGGCTCGGACGGCATCGCCGTGGGCATGGCCACGAAAATCCCGCCGCACAACCTGAAGGAAACGATCGACGCCGTCATCGCCTGGATCGACAACCCCGGTATCGACGTCGAGGGCCTGATGAAACACCTGCCGGCGCCCGACTTCCCCACGGGAGGCATTATCTATGGCTACGCCGGCGTCAAGGAGGCGTACGAGACGGGCCGCGGGCGCATTGTGATGCGCGCCCGGATGCGCGAGGAAGAAATCCGGGCGGGGCGCACCGCGCTCGTCATTACGGAAATCCCCTATCAGGTCAACAAGAGTTCGCTGCTCGAAAAAATCGCGCACCACGTCAAGGAAAAGCGCATCGAGGGCATCAGCGACCTGCGCGACGAATCCGACCGGGACGGCCTGCGCATCGTCGTCGAGATAAAGAACGACGCCATGCCGCTGGTGGTGCAGAACCAGTTGTACAAATACACGCAGTGCCAGCAGTCCTTTGGCGTGAATATGGTGGCGCTGGTGAACGGCCGCCCGAAAACCATCACGCTGCAAGACGCCGTCCGCCACTATGTGGAGCACCGGCACGAAATCGTGGAGCGGCGCACCCGGTTCGATCTCAGCAAGGCGCAGGAACGGGCGCACATCCTCGAAGGCCTGACCATCGCGCTGGACCACCTCGATCAGGTCATTACGATCATTCGTCATTCGGACGACGCCGACGCGGCCCGCGACAACCTCATGCGCGGCGTCTACCCCGAGCAATTGACGACGGCGCAACTCGAACGCCTGGGCCTGCCCCCGGCGGACGGCGCCATGTTTTCGCTTACGCAAGCCCAGGCCGACGCCATTCTTGCGCTGCGGCTGAGCCGGCTGACAGGCCTCGAACGGCAAAAAATCGAACGGGAGTACCGGGAAGTCCTCGAGGAAATAACCCGCCTCGAAACCATCCTCGCCGAACGCGCGCGGCGGATGCAGATCATCAAGGACGAATTGCTCGATATCCGGGCGAAATACGCCGACGAGCGCCGCACGGAAATAGACTATATGGGCGGGGGCGATTTCGAGATGGAGGACATGATCGAAGACGAACAGGTCGTGGTCACCATTTCGCACCAGGCGCTGATCAAACGGACTTCCCTCGCCGAATACCGCCAGCAGGGACGGGGCGGCGTCGGCATGAAGGGGACCGGAAAGCGGGAAGAGGACTATGTGGAGCACATGTTCGTCTCGTCCACGCACGACTATCTGCTGTATTTCACCGATCACGGCCAGTGCTACGCGCTGCGCGTCTACGAAATACCGGAAGGATCGCGCACGGCGAGAGGAAGGTCTATCCGCAACCTGATACAGATCGACCACGAGGACCGGGTGCGGGCCGTCCTTGCGGTGTCGAAAGCGGAATTCGAGGACGAGGCGTTCCGCAAAACGCATTACGTCATAATGGCCACCCGCAAGGGACTGGTCAAGAAAACGGCGCTGGAAGCATTCAGGCGCCCCTTGCGGTCGGGCATCATCGCGATATCCATCGTGGAAGGAGACGAGCTGATTGAGGCGCGGCTGACGAACGGGAACGCCGATGTGTTTCTGGCCTCGTCGGGCGGCAAAGCCATCCGCTTCGACGAACAGGAAGCGCGGGCCATGGGACGCGACACGCGCGGCGTACGGGGCATTGCGCTGCGCGAGGGAGAGCATGCGATCGGGATGGTTGCGACGGAAAACGGGGAGCGCGAAATTCTCGCCATCAGCGCGAACGGCTTCGGAAAACGCAGCCGCATGGAGGATTACTCGCCCCAGGGACGAGGCGGCATGGGCCGCATCACGCTCAAAACGACGGAGCGGGTGGGACCGCTTGTAACCATTCGGGACGTGGCGAGCGACGACGACCTGATGATCATTACCCAGAACGGCTTGATGATTCGCATGAACGTAGGCGACATTTCGGTGCAGGGCCGGAATACGCAGGGCGTCCGCCTCATTAACCTGAAGGAAGGAGACGCTATCGCCGACGTAACCCGCCTTATGGTGGACGAAAACGAGAAGGAAGAAACGGAGGACGACGCGTCTACAAGCCCATCCGGCGCAACACCCCATCTATAAGGTCTATCCCCTCGTCCAGTTCGTCCGGCGAGACGACGAGCGGCGGGCGGAAACGCACGGACGAAACGCCGCAACCCAGGATGACCAGGCCCGCCGCATAGCACTGTTCGAGGAACGCGGCGCGGCGTTCCGGGTCGGGCAGATCGAAAGCGCACATAAGGCCGCGCCCCCGCACATTTTCGACGCAGGCGTGCGCGGCGGCCAGTTCGCGCAGGCGCATAAGCAAATGCGCGCCCCGCTCGCCCGCCTTGCGCACGATACCCTCTTCCTCCATGACTTCAAGTATCCGGTCGAAGCGCACCATGTCCGCAAGGTTGCCGCCCCAGGTCGAGTTGATGCGGCCCGGCAACTGAAATACGTGGTCGGGAACCTCGTCCATCTTCGGACCGGCCAGCACGCCGCACACCTGGGTCTTTTTCCCGAAGGCGATAATGTCCGGGCGTACGCCCAGCGCCTGGTGCGCCCAGAATCGTCCGGTGACGCCCACGCCGGTCTGCACTTCGTCGAAAATGAACAGGGCGTCGTGTTCGTGCGCCAGTTCCTTCAGGCGAACGAAAAATTCCGGGCGAAAATGATTGTCCCCTCCTTCCCCCTGAATCGGCTCCGCGATGACGCAAGCAATGTCGCGTTCGCGCGTCCTGAAATGCGCTTTGGCCTGTTCGAGGGCGGCGGCTTCGGCCCGCTCCACTTCTTCCAGATGCGCGGCCAGCGGATGCCTGATCTTCGGGTTCGGGATGCGGGGCCAGTCGAAAACAGGGAAATGCCGGGTCTTGTGCGGATCGGTGTTCGTAAGCGAAAGCGTATAGCCGGAACGCCCGTGAAACGCCTGCCGAAGATGGAGGACGCGCCCGCCGGTTTCGCTCGGGCGTCCCCGTGCCTGGTTTTTTCGGACCTTCCAGTCGAACGCCGCCTTCAGGGCATTCTCTACGGCGAGGGCGCCCCCGGAAATAAAGAATGCGTAGGGCAAATAGTCGGGGATCGCCACGCGACCGAAAGTCCGTGCGAACCGCGCCATATGCCCGGTGGCGATATCGGAGTTGGTGACCTTGTGGAGCGCCGCTTCCAGCAAGCGTTCCCGAAAATCGGCGTGCTCCGCAAGCCCCGGGTGGTTCATGCCCAGAACGCTGGTGGCGAAAAAACCGAAGAAATCAAGATAGTCCCTGCCGGTCGCCGCGTCGCGAAGATGGACGCCCTGACTGCGGCGCATGTCCAGCGCCATGGGGTGCATGCCGCGCACCAGCACATGCTCTGACAGCATGCGGCGGACGTCTCCCGGAGATACAGCGTTCGAAGTCATAAGCGCCCTTCAAGGTTCAATGTTCATGGATCATGGCGGCATGCGAAGCGTTGCGAAAAAGCCTGTTCCGGCTTCATGGTTTCTTCCCGACATACCATCGCGGCAAAGGATTCCGGGGGATCCGATCCGCCGCTTATCCGTATTCTGTATCGAATGTTTTTTACGAAGTTTGTTCCGCAAAATCCCTCGCTGGCGTACGCAGTACGGCCTTTTTCCGCGTTAGCCTTTTCGCTTTATGTCCCGCCCGTCTTCAGAAAAGCCCCGGCGCCCCGGCGACATCCGGCTCGAACGGGTGAAAAAAGAACCCCTCTTCTCTTCGGGCGACGGCGATCCAGGCATGTTCGAACTCCCGGTCGTATCGCAACCGGACGTCGCCAATACCCGGGGGCGGCGCCCGGACTGGCTTCGCGTCAAACTTCCGTACGGACCCACCTATCGAAACGTAGCCCGCATCATCGAGGAGCACGACCTGCACACGGTCTGCCAGAGCGCGCGGTGTCCCAATATGGGAGAATGCTGGAGCGCAGGTACGGCCACCTTCATGATTCTGGGGAACGTATGCACCCGGTCCTGCGGTTTTTGCGCCGTGATGACCGGGCGGCCGCCGGAAGGACTGGACTGGGACGAACCGGACCGCGTGGCCGAGGCGGCCCGCCTCATGGAGTTGACCCATGCCGTGGTAACCAGCGTAAACCGCGACGAACGCAAGGACGGAGGCGCCCCCATCTTCGCGGAAACGATCCGCAAGATCCGCGAAGCGCGCAAAGGCTGCACCGTCGAAGTGCTGATCCCCGATTTCCGGGGGGATCGGGAGGCGTTGCAGCAGGTAATCGACGCGCGCCCGGACATCATGAACCACAATGTGGAAACGGTCCCGCGCCTCTACCGCCGCGTCCGCCCGCAAGCCAGCTACAAGCAGTCGCTGGAGGTCCTTCGCCTTTCGAAGGAGGCCGGATTGCGCACGAAAAGCGGCATCATGGTCGGGTTGGGCGAAAAGGAGGCCGAGGTGCTGGAACTCATGGACGATTTCGTGGCGAACGGCGTGGACGTCATGACCATCGGGCAATACCTGCAACCTGCGCGCATGCACTTGCCCGTCGAGAAGTTCGTGCATCCGGATACGTTCGCATACTACAAGAGGGTCGGCGAAGCCAAGGGAATCGACCATGTCGAGAGCGGCCCCCTCGTACGGTCGTCCTACCACGCCGAACGGCACGTAGCGCCCGATCCCGCCTGAAGCAGGCGCACGGGCGGCGCCCCGAGCGTTGCGCCCGGAATTTTCACCCGACTCGTCCTTTTACATACCCCTTCGTACAGAATAATTATGGAGCGTACGCTTGCCATTCTGAAACCCGATTGCGTCCGCAAGGCGCTGGTCGGGGAAGTCATTCGCCGCATTCAGGAAGCCGGATTCGTCCTGCGCGCCTTGCGGATGCAGCGCCTCACCCGAAAGGAAGCCGAAGGGTTTTACGCCGTACACCAGGGACGCCCGTTCTTCGACGAACTGACCGCGTTCATGTCGAGCGGACCCTGCGTCCCCATGGTGCTGGAAAAAGAAAACGCCGTGGAAGATTTCCGCGCCTTGATCGGAGCCACCGACCCCGCGGAGGCGGCGGAGGGCACGATACGGCGCGCTTTTGCGGACGACAAGGGCCAAAACATCGTTCACGGATCTGATTCTGTCGCCAATGCAGCCATCGAAGCCGCCTATTTTTTCTGCGCGCGCGAACTGGCGCCCGCGAGGGACTGACGTCTTGCGCCCTGCGCTCCTCGCCGCGCTCCTGTTGTGCTCGGCGTGCAGCCAGACCCCCGAACGGCCCGCGGCGGACGCGGCGCCCTGCGAAGCGCTCCCCTGCGTCCCGGTCAAGACAGGCGCTGCGGCGCTTGCGGAGCGCGGGTTCGACCTGCTCGACGGAAAACGCGTCGGGCTGGTCGTAAACCATACCGCCCGCGTCGATACCGCCCACCTGATAGACCTTGTTTTCGCCGCGCCCAACGTGGAACTCACGGCGCTCTTCGGCCCCGAACATGGCCTGCGCGGCCTGGCGGACGCGGGCGAAAAAGTCACCGACGGACAGGACGAACGGACGGGCGTCCCCGTGTACAGCCTCTACGGGGAAACGCGCAAACCGACCCCGGACATGTTGCGCGGAATCGACGCGCTGGTATTCGACATTCAGGACATCGGGGCGCGGTTCTACACCTACATTTCCACGATGGGCCTGGCCATGCAGGCCGCGGCGGAGCAGGGTATCCCCTTCGTGGCGCTGGATCGTCCCAACCCGCTGGGAGGAAACTACGTTTCGGGCTTTATGCTCGAACCCGAACATGCGTCCTTCGTAGGGCAATACCCCATCCCCATGGCGCACGGCATGACCGTGGGCGAACTGGCCCGCATGATCCGGGACCATTCCATGATGGAAGGCCTGGAGAACCTGGACCTGCATGTGGTGGAGGTGGAGGGGTGGCGGCGCGATATGCTCTGGCCCCAAACCGGACTTCCCTGGATTCCGCCCAGCCCCAACATCCCGGATTTCGAAACCGCGCTCGTCTATCCCGGCGCCGTCTTTTTCGAGGCCACGGCAGCCAGCGAAGGGCGAGGCACCCGGCAGCCTTTCGTACACGTCGGGGCGCCCTGGCTGGACGGACAGGCGGCGGCCGATTCGCTCAACGCGCGGGGCCTGCCGGGCGTACGGTTCGAAGCCGCCTCCTTCGCCCCGGCAAGCATACCGGGCATGGCGTCCCGCCCGAAACTGGAGGGACAACCCCTCGAAGGCATTCGCCATGTCCTGACCGACGCGCAAGCATTCCAGCCGGTAGAAACCGGCATCCATGTGCTCGACGTATTCTGGCGGCAGGCGGCGGCGATGCAGGAGGAATTCGTAAACCGTCCCGCCGCGCTGGCCCGGCTCGCCGGGACCGGGCGCCTGCTCGACCTGTTGCAAGAGGGCGCGTCGCCGGAAACCATTGCCGCGTCGTGGGAACGCGAAGCGGCGGCCTTCCGCGAAGCGCGGGCCGCTTCGCTGATCTATCCGTGAAACGGCGCAGCAAGCGGCTTCGCAGGAAAAGCCTACGGAACCATCGGGCGGGATTTTTTCGGCGCGTCTTCCTCGGCGGCGGGCCGAACGAGAATCGCCCAGATGATCTCCAGGTAACCGCCCAGAATAATCAGCGGGGCTACGTACAGGGAAATGAATCCGTCCACCTCGTTTTCGATGCGCATCATGGCGTATCCCAACGCCACCATCGCTATGCCCAGAAGAAGCAACACGTAATTTTTTCGACGAAACACCATGCGCGTACCGCGGCGCTGCTTGCGGGCCTGCGGCGTGCGACGTCGTCCGGAAGGTCTTGCCATGGATCCGAGAGAAAACAGGAGGCGTATCGAAAGATAGCGCCAAAAATACTTGAGGATACTCCGATTAAAGCGAACCCGACGGACGTATTCAGGTTCCATCCCCTTCCGGTCCCCTACCCCGCAGCCCCATACCGAAACAAGGTGCCCGCTCCGAAACGCTTCCTTGCCCTCCCGCTTGCTGCGCTCGCCGCGCTTGCCTTCGCGACCGCCCCTGCAGGCCCGCCCGCCAACCTTGCCGACCGCCTCGACGCCATCCTCTCGAATAACGCGCTCTGGGGCGTATACGTACAGCATGTCGAAACCGGCGAAACCTGGTACGAGCGCAACGCCTCGAACGCTTTTCTGCCCGCCTCCAATCAAAAGATTTTTACGACCGCCGCGGCGCTTGACGCCCTCGGCAGCGAGTACCGGTATCGGACGGCGCTGTATTTCGACGGGCAGGTGGAAGGCAGCGCGCTGAAAGGCAATCTTGTGCTGCGCGGGTCGGGCGACCCCACGTTCGGGAGCGAACTGGTTCCTGGCGAGGATCCGCTCAGACAATGGGCGCAGGACCTGGCAGGCATGGGCGTAACGCGCATCGAAGGGCGTATCGTGGGCGACGACAACGTCTTCGACGACCGTTCGTACGCGGAGGGATGGGATATCGAATTCATTACCGCAAGCGCCAGCCGCGAGGTGGGCGTAAGCATCAGCGGCCTGGCCTGGAACGACAATGTGGTGCTGGTCCGGATTCGGGCAAGCGCGCCGGGACGCCCCCCCCGGATCACGATGGAACCGGATGGATTTCTGGATTTCCAGAACCGGATGGTCACGGCCAATCGGCGGCGGGGCATCGCCATAACCACCCGGCGGGATTTCCGCAACGAACGCATTACCCTGCAAGGCAGCCTCCCCCGCGCATATCGCGGCTCCATCGGCGTTCCGGCGACGAATCCGACGCTCCTCGCCGCCACGGTCCTGACGAAATACCTGCGCGAACGAGGCGTAGAAGTGCAAGGGGAACCCGCAGACATAGACGACCTGGTCAATTTCCGGTACGACCGGGAGCAGCCCTTGTTTGCGCGCGTATCGCCCCCCTTGCTGGACATTTTGCATATCGTCAACAAGAAGAGCAACAATTTCTACGCAGAGCAAGTGTTTCGGACCTATGCGCCCGGCGGCTCCGCGGAAGGGGCCGAAAACCGCATCAAACAATTGCTCGCCGAGGCCGGCGCCCCAACCAGCGGCATCGCCGCGCGCGACGGATCGGGATTGTCGCGCAAGAACATGATTACCCCCCGCGCCATGGGGCATCTATTGGCCTGGATGTACGATCACGAAGAACGCGACGCGTTCCTGGGCTCGCTTGCCCGGGGCGGCGAACGCGGATCCACGCTTCGCTACCGGCTGAACCGGACGCCGGTGCGGGCCAAAACGGGCTCCCTTCAGTTTGTGCGCGCGCTGAGCGGCTACGTTACCACACAAGACGGACAAACGCTGGCCTTCGCGATCTTCGCCAACAACTGCACCGGATCGACCTACCGCATCACGCAAACGATCGATCGCCTCGTGATGGAACTGGCGGCCTCTTCTTCTTTGTCTTAAGGCCGGCGCCCTTATGTCTCCATCGCATTACCGCATACTCGTCGGCGCGCTGATCGTCGCTGCGCAATGGCTGGTCCTGGGGCGGCTCCAGCTCTGGAATTCCTGGCCGGACGCAGTGCTGCTCTACGTGGCCTGGACGGGCCTGAAACTGGGGCGACGGCAAGGCGCCCTGACCGGATTCGCAAGCGGTTTCGCGATGGACGCCCTGTATGGAACATGGGGCATTCAGATGTTCGCGAAAACGACGACGGGCTTCCTCATGGGCCTGTTCCAGTCCACCGAGCGGCAAATTCTCCCGATGATTCCTTCGTTCATCCTTGGCGGCAGCCTTGCCGTAGCCTTGCTGCACAACGGCCTGTTCGCCGTATTTACCGCCCTGAGCGCCGGCACGAAGAATATATCCATCGTAACCGGCGTATGGCTTGGATCCTCGATCTACACCGCCGCCCTCGCCGGTCTGGCGATGCTCTTCGCAAAAAGAACGCGCTGAGGCGCCGGACGAAGCGGTCCTGATCGGCGCGCTACAGGTGGGGACGAAACGCCTCGACCACGCGAGGGCGCGTCTCGTCCGTAATCTCGACCAGCGGCAAGCGCAGGCGGCCCGCCATCCGCCCCATTTCCGCCAGCATGGCCTTGACGGGAATCGGGTTCGTCTCGTAGAAACAGGCCCGCATCGCGGCGAGCAAATGGAAATGTCCCTGGCGCGCCTCCTCGAAACGGCCCGCCAGCGCAGCGCGGGCGAAGGCCGAAAACGCCGCGGGCAACACATTGGCCACCACCGAAATCACGCCATGCCCGCCCAGGGCGACCAGCGGCAACGTCATTTCGTCGTCGCCGGAATACACCGCCAAATGATCGGGACGGCCCGCGAGCAAGTCGCCTATTTGCGCAATGCTTCCCGAGGCTTCCTTGACGCCCGCCACCGAGGGAACCTCCTGCGCCAGCGCCAGCATGGTTTCCGGAAGAATATTGAAACTGGTGCGGCCCGGCACGTTGTACAGCACGATGGGGCAATCCGCGGCGGCGGCGATAGCCTGTACGTGGGCCTTGAAGCCTGCTTGCGTCGGCTTGTTGTAATACGGCCCCACCACAAGCAAGCCGGCGGCGCCGGCGGCCTGCGCCTGCTTCGAAAACACGATGCTTTCGCTTGTGGAATTGTTGCCCGTCCCCACAATGACGGGTACGCGCCCCGCCACATGCGCTATGGCGTCAGACACCAGCCGCTCGCGCTCGGCGGGCCAGATCGTGGCGTTCTCGCCCGTCGTGCCCAGTACGACCAGCGCTTCCACGCCCTCTGCAATCTGCCAGTCCACGTGCCGACGAAACGCCTCGTAATCGATGCGGTCTCCATCCGGAGTAAACGGCGTTACGAGCGCGACGCCCGTGCCGGTAAAAAGAAAATCGCTCATGCCTGTATCAGGATCCGATGATTCGGTAAGAAAATCCGGGCGCATTACGCGCCCAGCCACTCGTCAAGGAGATCTTCGAGGGTGAAGAAACCTTTTCGGCCCGGCAGCCATTCGGCGGCCCGCACCGCGCCGAAGGCAAAGCCTCGCCGGTTTTTCGCCTCGTGCGAAAACGTCAGGTTGTCGAACGGGCTGTCGAGGGATATGTCGTGCTTGCCAACCACTTCGCCCAGCCGGGACGAGGTTACGTGCAACGCCTCCGGGGCGATGCGCCCGTGTTGCGTTTCCGGGGCCATATGCCGCTTCCTGTCGATCCCCTCCAGGATCAGGTCGCCCAGCATAAGCGCCGTGCCGGAAGGGCTGTCCGCCTTGCCGACATGGTGCGTTTCGCGCACCGCGACGTCGTATTCCGGCAACGCGTTCAAAAGCGGCAGGACGGCGCGGACGGCGCGCGCAAGCAACGCCACGCCGATAGAGAAGTTCGGCGCATAGAGGAGGGCGCCGTCGCGCTCGGCAACCAGCGCTTTTACCGCATCGAGGCGGTCGTACCAGCCCGTCGTGCCGATTACGGCGGGAATGCCCCAGCGAGCGTACCGTTCGATGTTTCCCGGCGCCGCGTCGGGAAGCGTAAAGTCGATGACCGCCTCCGCGCCGCGCAGCGCGGCGGGCCGCTCCGCCGAATCGGGCAGAGCCGGGTATCGGTCGATGCGCGCGTCGAACCGGGCCGCGATCTCGTGTCCGCGCTCCGCGGCGAGCCGGCTTACCGCCTCGCCCATCCGTCCCATTCCAGTCAATGCGATGCGCATGGCGTCAGGCCCCCAGTTCGGCTGCCTTGATAAGATCGGCCAGGATGCCGGCGGCAGTCACCTGCGGACCCGCGCCGGGACCCTGCACCACCAGCGGATTGTCAAGGTATCGTTCCGTGGTGTACACCACCATGTTGTTGCTGCCGTCGAGCCGGGCAAAAGGCGAACCCTGCTCGATGCGCCGCGTTTGCACGCTCAGCCGGCCCTCCTCCATGCGGCCTATGTACTGCAAGCGTTGCCCTGCGGCGGCCGCTTCCTCCATCCGTTCTCGCCATGCGTCGTCCAGTTCGGGAAGGCGCTCCATGAATTCGGCGAGCGGAATGGCGCGCAAGGCGGGCGGCACCAGCGAATCGACCGAAATATCGCTGCGCTCGACGCGAAGCCCCGCCTCCCGGGCCAGAATAAGAATCTTGCGGGCCACGTCTTCCCCTTGCAAGTCTTCCCTCGGATCTGGCTCGGTGTATCCTTTCTGGCGGGCGGCGCGCACCGCTTCCGAAAACTTCATGCCCGTCGCCATGCCGTAGAAAATATACGCCAGCGTCCCCGAAAACACGCCTTCGATGCGGATCACCTGGTCGCCGCTCCGAATCAGGTCCTGCAACGTGGAAAGGACCGGAAGCCCCGCCCCTACCGTCGTTTCGTAGAGATACGGAACCTGCCGCCGATGCGCCGTACTCAGAAGTTCTTCGTAGAACGCCTGATCTTGCGTATTGGCGCGCTTGTTGGGCGTGATGATCGATATGGAGCGAGACAAGAGGTCCGGATACTTCGCCGCCACTTCCTCGGAAGCCGTGGCGTCGATCACCATCATCCGGTGCAGCCGCCCTTCCCGGAGCTGGTCCATCACGGCGTCGATGCCCCCCTCTTCGCCCTGTTCGAGCGCGTTAAGCGCCTCGGCAAAGGGAATGCCGCCCAGGTTCCAGGCCATTTTTCGGGTATTCGCCAGACCCACAAGGTGGATATTCAGCCGAAGGGTATGCAAAAGCGTTTCTTGCTGATCCTCCAGCATTTTGAGCAGCGCCCGCCCCACGACGCCCGCCCCGATAAGAAAAACGTGCACCCGGTGCCGCAACAGAGCGAACTCGTCGTGAAGCACATGCACGGCGTGCTTGCCTTCCGCATCGGAGACCACCGCGGAAATGTTCGTTTCCGAGGCGCCCTGCGCAATAGCCAGCACATTGACGCCATCCCGCCCCAGCGTAGAGAACATGCGTCCGGCCAGGCCCGGGCGCTGGCGCATGTTGTCCCCCACAACGGACACGATGGCGCATTGTCCGATGGAAAACACGCGCGCCACGTCGCCCCGGACCAGTTCAAGTTCGAATTCTTCCCGAATGAGGCGCGTGGAAATTTCGGCGTTGTCCGACGAAACCACCGCGCACAGGCTCTGCTCCGAAGAAGCCTGCGCAATCAAAAACACATTGATGTTGCGGGCGGCCAGCGCCGTGAGCGCGCGGGCGGAAATGCCGGGTATCCCCACAAGCCCGGTTCCTTCCAGCATCACCACCGCCACGTCCCGAATCGTGGTAATGGCTTTGACATGCCCCTCCATCGTCGTGGTGTCCTCTGAAATCAGGGTGCCCGGCGCCGATGGATTCAGCGTATTCCGGATGCAAAGCGGAATATTCCGGGCAAGCAAGGGGCGCATCGTGCGGGAATGCAATACTTCCGCCCCGAAATAGGCCAACTCCGACGCTTCCCGATAACTAAGGCGGGGCAGCGCGAACGCTTCGGGCGCCAGCCGGGGGTCGGCGGACAGCACCCCGTCCACATCGGTCCAGATCGTAACCCGCTCCGCTCCAAGCGCGCCCGCGATGATCGTGGCCGTATAATCGCTCCCCGAACGGCCCAGCGTGGTCGATACCTTGCGCAGCGTGGACCCGATATATCCGGTCGCGACGAAAATATCCTCCTTGTCCGCGGAGGCGAAGCGGGCGCGGACCCGTTCGTCCGTCTCGTCGAACAGCACGTTGGCCTCGCCGAACGAAGCATCCGTGCAAATGAATTCCCGGGCGTCTACGGCTTCCGCCCCCTGCCCCGCCGCGCGAAAGGCAGCCGCCACGATGGGCGCGGAAAGTTGCTCGCCAATGCCAAGCACCGCGTCGCGGGCCCGGTCCGTACATTCCCGCAGGAGGTACACCCCGTCGAGCAGTTCGGTAAGTTCCAGCATCCTGGCGTCCACGACGCCCCGCAAGGCGTCCCGGTCCGCGTCGCTCGCCACCGCATCCGCAACGGCAAGGTGCCGCGCGCCAAGATCCTGAAGTATCTCGCCATGGTTGCCTGCGCGCGCAAGCGCCAGTTCGATGGCTTCGAGCAGCGTGTCCGTCACGCCGCCCAGCGCCGATACGACGACGATGCGAAGCCCGTCGCAGTCCTCCTCCAGCACGAGGTTGGCCACCTGCCGAATGCGCTCCGCCGTCGCCACGGAGGTGCCGCCAAACTTGTGTACGTAAACGGGGCGCTGAGAGGGCATGGGAGGATGCAAAGTCAATGGGGATGGCTGCGCCAGTCGGTCGAACCCGAACGCCGGGAAACCGTTTCGACGACGCGTCGTCCCGGCGCGGATATTCGTTCCCGGAAATCAGCGTATTCTGAAGGATATTCCGGTAAGATACGCCGGAAGAAGAAGACGCGGAACGATTAATGAAAGGATACGCTGATTAAATCCACGAAGCGCAGAGGCTGCTTAAAGATTCGCTATGCAGGCGCGGCCTGTCCCATGCGGGTCACTCGGCGCGATGCGTGACTTCGACCTGGTGCGGGCCGCGGACCAGATCCGGTTCTTCCAGAGAAACCTCAAGCCGGATCGGGCCGGGAGGGAGCCGGACGCCTTCGAACCGCGCAACGCCTTCGCCGGCGGCGACCTCGGCCGAATACGCCCTGTCCCCCGCCTGGAGCCGTGCCGCGAGCGGATGCTCGGAAGGATCGAACCGCGCCAGCAGGTCATAAGCGCCTTCGCCCCGCACGTCCAGTAGCCAGA
This sequence comes from Rhodothermales bacterium, assembly GCA_022821845.1. Taxonomy (GTDB): domain Bacteria; phylum Bacteroidota; class Rhodothermia; order Rhodothermales; family VXPQ01; genus VXPQ01. The sequence continues at coordinate 32,930 of JAJECT010000006.1, forward strand.
ACCCCTGCGCGTTGCGGCGCCATCCCCCCTGTACGGTGCGCCAGTCCTGCCGGGTAAGCACCGTGGGATTTTCATGGGGCGCGCCGATGCGAATGCGCGGGGGCGCATAGTTGTCGGGCCGGACGCTGCTTACGTCGTCGAACCAGGCGTCGTAGTGGGCTTTCAGGGTCTCCACGACATCGGGACGCGCGTCGCTCAGGTCCGCAAGGGCGTACGGATCCTCCAGCATATCGTACAATTCGAAGGCGGGCTCCCCTTCCGGAAGCGCTTCCAGCCCGAAACCGCTGTTGTTCACCAGTTTCCAGCGCGGGGTGCGCACGGAAACATGGTGATACCGGGCCGGCGCATTGCCCCGGTGCGATTGCAGGACAAGCATGCGGTCCCCCTGGTCCACCGTTTCGCCCAGCAACGCGGGCAACAGGCTTTCTCCGTCGATCATGCGATCGTCCGGCGCCGCCACGCCCGCCGCGTCCAGTATCGTGGGCATCAGGTCGATATGCGCCGAAATGTGGTTGTCGAGGCGTCCGGGCGCAAATCGCGCAGGCCACCGCGCCAGAAGCGGCGAACGAATGCCCCCTTCGTACACCTCCCCTTTCATGCCTTTCATGCCCGCCACGTACCGGCGCGTGTTTGGTCCGTTATCCACCATGAACAGGACCAGCGTGTTCTCCGCGAGGCCCGCCTCGTCGAGCCAGGCCGCAAGGCGCCCTACGTTGTCGTCGATGTTGTCGATCATGGCGAAGATGCGGGCCAGGCGATCCGGGTCGTTCTCTTCGGGGAGCGGGTGGCCCGTCTCTTGCGGGAAGCCTGCGGGGTCCAGGTCCTCGGCGGCGTAGTAGGCGTACAGATCTTCCGGGACGTCGTGGTACGGAGAATGGGGGGCGTTCGCGGAAATGTAGGCAAAGAAGGGCCGCCCCCGGGCGTGTTCGCTTTCTATCCACCGCCGGGCCTCGTCAAAGTAAATATCGGTGCAATACCCGGTCATTTGCTCCAGTTCGCCATTGCGCAGCAATATCGGGTTGGTGTAGGCCCCTTCCGCGCCGGGCGGATCCGAGGGCTGCCCGATGCCCCCGCCCCGGTGCACAAGCGCCTCCTCGAACCCCTGATCTTGCGGACGCATGGGATAATTGTCCCCAAGGTGCCATTTCCCGAAAATGCCCGTCGCGTACCCTGCTTCTTGCAGCGCTTCCGCCACGGTGATTTCGTCCGGCTCCATCATGGCCCGGCCCACCCAGGTATCGACGACGCGGGTCCGGTAGTTATACCGGCCTGTCATGAGCGACGCCCGCGTAGGGGCGCACACCGGACTGACATAAAACGGATTGACCTGCATGCTCTCCGAAGCCAGTTCGTCGAGGTGGGGCGTCCGCAGAATCGGATTGCCCGTAAATCCGAAATCTCCGTACCCCTGATCGTCCGTAATGACGAGCACGATATTCGGGGGCGCCGGGGTATCCGGGGACGAGCCGCCGCATCCTGCGAAAAGAAGCAGCGAAAGAAAAAACAGGGAGGAAGCGCGCATCGTACGGAAGGTTCGGGTGAATCGGGGAAAAGGACAGGAAGCAGGGATATTTATAAAAAGAAAGGAAAATAAATAAAAGAAAGAAAAATGATAAAAAGCAGGGAAAATATTTTTATGTAGGGAAAATGTTGCATAGTAAAGAAATTTTATAAAATAAGGGAAAATGACGTAAAGTCGGAAAAAATCTTCATTGCCTTAACCGCATCGCAAGGGGCAGCGCCGGATCGTCGATCTCGGTCATGCGCTCCACGATGCGGGCGTCGAGATACCGAAGAGCCGCGCGAACCTCCGGCGTATCCTCGGCAATGAGGTTTACGCTTTCGGCGGGGTCGTCCGCCAGGTTGAACAATTCGTCGCGGCGGGCGTCGAGCAGGTCGCGAACCAGTTTCCACCGGGGCGTTCGCCAGGCGCGCATGTGGGTCCAGGACTGATGATGCGTGGAATACGCCGCGTACAATTCCGTGGGCCAGTCCGGCGGGGCGTCGCCTCGCAACAGCGGCGCGAAACTGCGGCCCCGGAGCGGCGTCCCGGCGGGCACGTCGGCCCCGCCCGTTTCGGCAAGCGTGGGATACCAGTCGAGATTGCTTACGATGGACTCCACCACCGTGCCGGGCGCTACCACGCCGGGCCAGCGCACCAGCAGCGGAACCTTCAGCGAATTGTCGTACATGTTCGGACGCTGTCCCTGCGGCACGTTGTACGTCCCCTGCGGCGGATCGGTCAGAAGCCAGTGTCCGTTCCCCTTGTGCCACATCCCGTTGTGTCCCATGTTGTAGCCATGGTCGGACGTAAAAACGACCATCGTGTTCTCCGCAAGGCCCAGTTCGTCGAGCGCGTCCAGAATACGGCCCAGGTTCCGGTCGATGCTGGCCACCGCCGCAAGATATTCGGGCATATACCGGCGCAGCCGTTCCGTATCCATCAAGGGATACCCGGGATTGGGCAGGACCGGATCGATGCCTTCGTACGGCGCCCAGTCTTCCTCCGGCAAGGGCAGCCAGGCGGCATGGGGCGCCCGGTAGTGCAGCGACAGCAGAAACGGCTCCTCCCGATGCGCCCGCAGAAACGCGATAGCCCGATCCGTGAAAATATCCTGGGGAAACCCCTCGTACACCGCCGCCAAGCCGCGGTCTTCGAGCGTAGCGTCTCGCGGAGGAATGCCCCCGGCGCGAAATCCAAAGAAATAGTCGTACCCCATCGTAAGGGGATGGTGCCGATCCCGGGTTCCAAGATGCCACTTTCCTATCAAGCCGGTCGCATACCCTTCCTGATTCAGCAAATCGACCCAGGTGAGCAACCCCGAATCCAGCCCGTGATCCACCTCGCGCTGCGGATGAATCCAGTCTCGTATTCCCACCTCCGAGCCATAGCGGCCCGTCATGAGTTCGGCCCGGGACGGACTGCATACGGGCGTCGCCACGAATGCGTTGCTAAAAAAAGCGCCCTCCGCCGCAAGGCGATGCATATGGGGCGTACGCAGGTCCGGATGCCCTGCGCCCAGCACGGCGAAATCCCCGGGCGCGTCTTGCAAGGCGGCCCCCATGGATTCCGCAAGCGGATGGCCTTCCGCGCCCAGCGCCCACGGGGCCTGATCGTCGGTCAGGATAAAAAGAATGTTGGGTTTCTGCGGCGCGTCGACCCCGGACGCATCCTGCCCCGCCGCCGGATACGCCGGCGCAACGATGGCCGCGACGGTCCATGCCCGCCATGCCAGCCAGGCCGCGCGGCGACGAAGCGCGGCGAAAACCACCTGCACCGCACAACGCGCAGTCCGGCGCCCGTAGCGTACGGGGAACAGGCGGAAAAACAGGTTTTGCGCGTGGGTCATGCGATCTTTCAGACTGGAGCGTCCGGCCTCCCGACGCTTTTCGGGCAAGGGCAAGCACGCCGAAAAGAATACCGAATGCAACGCATTTCTGCAAACGATGCCGCCTACAGACGATACGTATAATTGAGTTTGAGCGAAGCGCCTTGCGAAATCGTGACCAGATGGCGGTCGTCGAAGAGGCCGGCGCCCCTGTTTTCCCAGTTGTGGCGATACACAAGGAAAATGTTCGATCCCGGGCGGACGATCCAGCGCAGCCGCGCAAAAACGCCCACCCGTTCGCTCACGTCGTCATACTGAATTTGCACGATGGCGGACACGTCGGGGGTCGGGTCCCATTCGGTTTCAAGTTCGTACACATTCGCAGAGAAGGCGCCCCGCGGCAGGTCCACGTCGTTGTACCCGACGCTGGCGCCGATGCTGACGCCGGCATTCGGACGAAACGTCGCGCGGACGTCCACCTCCGTGCTGGAGCCATCCCAGAATCCTCCCCACTCCACGCCGCCATATACGGAAATCTTCCGCCTGCCCGCCGTATATCCGCCCACGGAATACCGCTGCACCGTATACCCGCCCGGGAAAATATCCACTCCGTCGCTAACCTCGAACATATTGTATAGTTCTTCGAAGCGCCGCGTAAGCTCGACGGACACGTTGTCGCCGCTTTCGAACGCGATTCCGAGCAGTTCCATCTCCCATTCCCGCTCTTCGGGAACGCCTGTGTCCATAGCGACCAGGTGCCGGTATTGCAGCCCGAACCCCAGCTGCCGTACCTGCTTGATCCAGGCGGGCCGGGGCTGCCAATTGATGCGCGGCTCGACGCGGCGGAAGTTGTTGCGCTGCACGAAACCGACCTGCGGATCGTAATCGGCGCCGAATTCCCGATAGGAAACGTGCCCGGACCAGATATCGTTCGGAAAATTGAGGCGGAGGCCGCGCGCAGACAGGTCGTTCAGCGATTTGTCCGCCTCCGGATCGACATTGGAATTCGCTACGGCGAAGAGTTCGACTTCGGCATTCTTGTCCCCCAGAAAATGACGGGTCGCCAGTTGCATGTCCACGCCGAACGTATGGCCGGTTTCCGGGGCGAAGCCCATCGCGTCTTCCGACGTGGCGCGGCGCGTATAGATGGCCCCGATGGTGGACTGCTCGAAAACGGGATGCCGGACGCGGGCGACGGTAAACTGCTCGGAAGGAATCGCCACGTCCTCCCCGTCGTCCTTGTACTGATCGTCCCCGACTCCTACCTGAAAGAATCCCACATCGGTGCGGCCCACCTGTCCCGTCATGCGAACGCCGTACTGGATAGGCACGGGCTTCCCGGCCACCAAGCCAATGTTGCGCGAAAAGAACGGCGTGGGATTGCTGCGCGGGGCGAAAGAAAAAATGCCGGCGCCTTCCAGAAAGAATCCGCGCTGCTCGGGGAAACGAAGCGGGAAGCGCGTCAGGTTCACGCGCCGCTGATCCGACTCGACCTCGGCGAAATCGGTGTTGAACGAGAGCGAGGCGCGGAGACTGGGCGTTACGCTGTAATTCAGGTCCAGGCTCACGTCCCCGGGATACGTTACGGGATCGTCGTCCGCAGGCGTATTGCGCCAGCTCCCGATGGCCGACGGAACCGCCTCCAGCCCGATGCCCTGAGACATGCCCTCGAGGCCCGTCAGTTTGCCTGCGAAAATCGGACGCAGCAAGCCTTCGTTGCGGCGCCACCCTCTCCAGAGTATCTCTTCGTTGTCGCGGCGGATCGTACGCTGGAAGTTAATCCCCCATTCGTCCGATCCCGGATCGAAATTCAGCGTCCGAAAGGGTATGCTTACTTCCAGCGACCACCCGTCGGGGCGGCGCGCCGTGCGTACGTCCCAAATGCCGTTCCAGGCGCGGCCTCCGCTCCGAAAAAACGACGTGCTGCCGCCCACGAGCAGCGCGTCTCCCCGCATCCCGTTCGGATTCGTCTCGAAAAAATACCCGGTGCGGCCATCCTGGAACGTGTCCAGAATCCACATGAACCGGTCGTCGGTATACAACAAGGCGTCGCGGCGTTTCTGATAGGCGATGACGCCTTCCGGGTCGTCGTACAGGATCGCGCCAATGTACAGTTTGTCCTCGTCGTAGGCGATGCGTATTTCCGTGCGCCGGGAGGGACGCGCTCCTTCGACCGGCTCCTGTTGCGTAAAATCGTCGATAGGAAGGGCCTGGCTCCAGGCTTCCTCTGCGATGCGCCCGTCCAGGTCGATCCGGTCGTCGTCGGCAAGCCGATGCGCCTGGATCGCAGGAGGCGAATCGTCTGCGGACGCCTGGCCGAACGCCAACCCCGGCAACGCCGCAAGGACGCACCCAAGCAGCAAGCGAAAGGGGGAAAAGGACTTCAGTGCGCGATGCGGGGGACCTGTCAAAACGGAGACGCGGGGTGTGTCGAGCGTTGGGCAACCCCTGAAAGATACTGTTCTTGCGTCTTGCGTTTTCGCTATTCCTCGTACGCCGGGGCCTCTTTGCGCGCCAATCCATAGGCCGTGGCGACCGCCCATGTCTGGAGTTCCTTGTATCGTTTGCGGACCTGCGCCTGCAAGAAAATATTGACCGGCCACAGGAGCAGGCGTACGCACATGGCCAGCATCGTCGAAACGACCGCAATGCCCAGCCCCACCAGGTCCGAGGAGGCATGGCGACTGCCGCTCGTGAAGAGGACGAATATCCCCCAAAGCGTCCCAAGCAAACCGAGGCTAAGCGCAATGTAGACCACGGCCGTAATGTACCGGTCTACCTCTTTGTAGTTATCGTGGTCGAATCCGATGTAACGCAAGGCGTAATCAAGCATCGTCTGCGGCGACCCGCCTCGCCCCTGCTCCTCGAGCAAGCGTTCGCCTGCAAGACGATAGGGATTGTTCGGACTCGCCGAATCAAGCGCCGCCTGCAGAGCCCGCGCCGACAGGCCGGCGGTCTTTAACCGCAATAACGCCTTGCTGCCTCTCCATTGACGAAAATAACGGACATAGGCCGAACACAAAAAGAACAGGCCTATCAGGAAAGCCGCGCCAAGCGGGTACTCGAAACCCTGCGCATAGCCGAACAAGTCCCATATCGAGGTGGCGAGAAAACTGCTCCCTATATCCTGCGAGGGCGTAGCGAGCGTAGTATCCGCGACCTGGGAGGAAACTAATTGTATCATCGTGTTGGTAGTAAGAACGAGATGAAAAAAGATAGCGAGACCGGCAAGCAAGGTACGGAAAAAACAGACGCCCGGTTCGGTCTCAAGGCTTCACAAGCAGATTCCGAACCGCCTCTTCCCCTACTTCGACCTCCCGGGTAAAGGCCTGCAGGTCTTCTCGACCAAGCAGGTCCCTGAGCTCAAGGCGATACGCGCCGGGCGGCAAAAGAACCGAGAATAAAGCGTCCTGGGATACTTCGGCGCTCATCACTTCTTCGCCGCCCTGGAAAAACACCACGCCGGCCTGCGTGGGCGAACTCAGCGGCAAATCCTCGATGACGCCCTGCACGATGGTGTTCCTGTGCACGGGAATATCGACGCGCTTCGTCGATCCGGGATCCGATATGAAACTGAATGTCGTGCCCGTAGGCAGATGCAGCGTCGGATCGGACAGGGACATCGGGTCGATAACGACTTGGTACGCCGTACTGGGCGCCAGGAAGTCGGCGCGCACGACGGTTGAGTCCACGCGCTGGACGCGGGCTTTCACGACCTTGATGTCAAGGTCTTCCACCAGGGCTTCTTCCGGACCCCTGCGCCCGTCCCGGTCTGTATCGTAGTATGCTTGCAGAAGCGCGCTGCTGCGCATATGCGCCTGACGGCTGAAACGCAGGGGACGCCCCAGTTCCATCGAGCCATAGAAGCTCTGCCGGTGATAATAGGAGCCCGATTCCACCGACGAGTGGTTGTTGACGCTTACCCACGGGGCGTCGAAACGCAGGGTAATGGAAAATTCCGTGTTTCCGCGCGCGATATCATAGCCGCCGCGCAAGCCGATGGACACTTTTTTGTAGTACGCGTACAGCGTAGCCCCTCCAAAGTCGAATTGCTCCTGCAACCCCCCGTCGGCCTGCAAGCCAAAGCGGCCGCGCAGGCTCCTGCGGGAAACCGCCCGCGTCAGCGTAGCCCGCCAGTTCACGCCAATCGACTCGGAGGTCATGTCCGTTTGATTCTGCGTAGCGCCAACCGTAACGAGCGCGCTCATCTTGCCCGGCAAGGGCAAGGTCATGGAACCGCTTGCATTCAGATTTTCGCTGCCAAGAAACGTTTGGACCTGAGAAGCATTGAGAAAAAGGCTCATGCGCCGGACGCCAAAACCGATCTGGCCCTGAAACCGCCGCTTGTAGAGCGAAAGCAACGCGTCGTCTGAAAATTCGGCTTCCGTTTGCAGGGTCAGCCGCCCGAGAGACATGCGCATGGAGCCCCGCGCCGCCTTCAGGGGCAAGGCGACTTCGGCGCCTGTAGTCAAAAAGCCCCACTGGTTCCGCGTCAGGCCGACCATTGCGGTCGTGGTCGAATCCAGGCGTATGACGGCGGCCTTCGCGGATAAACGCTGGCTGAGGCCGTAGCGAATTTGCCCGAAGCCGAAGATGGTTTCGTCGTAACTGTCTCGCCCGGCCTGCGCATCGTACCAAAACGCTCCGGGAGGCAACAATTCCTCTCCGATGAAAAGATGGCGCGTCAAGGTGGTGGGAGCGCCTCCGCCGGGAGGAACGATTTCGAGCTGCGCCTGCGACGAGCCGTAATAGGCCGGAATGCGCAATTCGTAACGCCCTTGCGCGTCTGCCCGTACGCGATCCGCAAGCACCCCGCCCACCGAAGCCGCAATGACGGCGTCCGGCTCGGCGATCCCGCGTATGACCGCCTCCCGCTGGATGTCCCGCAACGAAAGCGGGACGTTGCTCAGCCGAAAGCCGTCGAAGGTCGTGCGAAGCGGCCATTCGTACATGTTCATGCGTCCGACCTCCATGCGTTTAAGCAGGGAAGAATTCGGGAAATCGAGCAAATAATTCAGCGAGCGGAACCGCGTCGTCGTTTCCCCTTGCGCCATGGAGAGAAATCCTTCGGCGGCAAGGCGCCCGCCCAATGCATTCGAATGGACCCGGAATCCTCCATTGTAATCGGGAGAATTCAAGGATCGGTCGCTGCGCGTCAGGCGATAGTTGACGTGCGTGTTTCCAAGCAAGCGGCGGGTGCGGCCGTAGAGCATCGGGCCGCGCGCATGACCGCCGGAAGGGGCTGCCCTGGCAGCGACAGGGCCCGCCAGCGACGCCATGGCCGTGGAAAGCCTGATGTGCAGGGTCGATGTATCGAAATCCATGGCGCCGGGCGTAAAAATCGCCTGTATGCCCTCCAGCGAAATATAATAGACGCCTTCGCTTGCAAAAAAGTCTTCGGGGTCCAGATCCAAAGGCTCCATCGTATCCTGCAATACGCGGCCCGTTGCAAAATCGACGGTAAAAAGGCGCCCTGGATCGCTGGCTTCGATCATCGAATCCCGCTCGGCGACGTCGAAACCGAGGCGTTCGAAAAAGTCTGAGATATCGAGATAGTATTTACCAACGCCGGCGTCCCACCAGGCCAGGACAAAGCCCGAAGCATGCAGGGCGCCCGGCGCGCTCACCGTCCAGGGGGTTTCCTGCAAGAACCGAACCGGCCGTTCTGCGACCGGCTCTTGCGCCATCGCCGGAGGGCAGTACGCCGCGGCAAGCAGCAACAACAGACAAAATACCCGACCAGGCCAGATATGCTTCGATACAACCGGTAACCAACTCATCATGGGATACTTTACAAACGTTGCCGAATTCGTTGCGCGTGCTTTTCTTGCGGCGGCCTCTGTATGATACGCTGATTACATTTTTTCTGTTTCTTGCGGACGCACCCCGGCGTAACCGACGCATTCGTCCATTACGCAGTCCGCAACGCTTCTGGAAACGCCCGCATACCCCCGTACCCTCATGCGCCGGGTTAAGATCCGTACGCGCAACCCCCGTCGAGCGGCGTTATGGTTCCTGTAGCCATCCCGGACTCCGTATTTCCTGAAGATACGACCAGAAGACATGCGTAACAAACTTTTCAAGGCCCACAGAATTGCAAGCGGGACCTGTGGCGCGCCTTTTCGCGAATACATAAAGGGCGCGGCAGGCGATAGGCTTGCATGCGTTTTCGGGGCCCGATGTTTCGCGAAAAGGCGTGCCACAGGCCCCGAAGCAAGCATTGCCTTAATTATTTAGCCTCTAAATTTCGGTGCCTTAGTTTTTAAGGGGGACCGCTGCGCCTATGTCTCCTTCGCCTCTGGGCGGCGCGGTCCATGGAATGGATACCGGCTCGCTTGCCTCGCCCGACCCGGAGGGCGCGAAACGCAAAAACACCGCCTTGCCTTCTGGTATTCTACTGAAGGGTATGCGAACCCGGCTGCGCGTGTAGACGAGCGTCCGGCGGCGGCCCAGCTCCCGGCCGTCCGCGTCGTACGCCACTGCCTCGCCTGCAAAAGGAACGCCGCCTGTCTCGACCAAAAACGTCGCCGAAGGGGAAGCCCCCGCCTTAGCGAACAACAGTTCCGCGCTTGGGTGCGCTGCGTCCTCCGACGGCGCATACATCCCCGGAACCCGCATCGTAACGCGGGCCGTCCTCGGCTCCGAAATCGGCTCCGGCAACTGATCCGCGCGAATATACTGACGAGGCGCCGACGTAATCTCGATAAACGCCGCGTAGCCGCCGCTCATCTCCGCAAGCGCCTCCTCCCGTATTCCGTACCGAACGACCCCCTGTTCGCCCGGCTTCAGAATCAATGTCTGCGGATGTATTTCCAGCGCCTCCGACAAATCGCCCAAACGGGCGCTATCCCGGTCTTCCACCACCGCGTCGCGACCGTCTTCCGTCGCCTCCGTATACCCGAAACGAGCCGACGCCGACACCTCCAGCGGAATAAGCGAAAGATTCGACAACTCGAACGCGCCGGAAGGCTTATCCCGCGTCAAATACGCGAGATTCGGGTAAATGCTTACCGTTTGCTCTTCCGTCAGGTCCATGGGAATCTCGCGCACCGAGCCGAGGCGCACCCCGCTCGCGCCCGCCAGAATCACCTGCCCCGCCGGAACGACATCCACCTCTGCCTCTATCGAATGCGTCTCCTCGCCCGCGACCGTACGCAGCGCCACGTCTATATTCCCCGAATAGCGACCCGGCGGCGCATCCGTCAGGTCCAGTTCGCCCCCGAAAAGCAACAAGCGGCAATCCGACTCCGAAAGGCGCGCCTCCGTACGCAAACCTCCTATCGATTGCGAAAAAATCTGCTCGCACGATTCCGCCATAGACCAGGTCGGCCTAAGCGCGAGCGGCGGCGCGGCCCCGTCCCCCTCGTGGCGTAGCGTGACGGGCGTAACCAGTTCGATGGACAACGCCAAGTCGCCGTTTTCGTCCAGCGACAGGTCGCCGTCCGCTGAAAGCGTCAGGCGGCCCGCATGGTACGGACCCGACACGCTCGTCGAGATGCGGTCCGTAAGCGGATCCAGAGATACCTGCGTATTCGACGACTGCGCGCCGAAGCGCAAGCGCGAAACGCCCACCCGCATCCCCAGCGCCGACGGATCGACAGAAAAGGCGGCGGGTTCGGGCGCGCCTGCAACAGGGTTCGGCTCAGGCGCAACAGGGTCGGAGTCGGGATCGGGCGAAACGGGATCGGGCGAAACGGGATCGGGATCGGGCGTCTCTTCCATCCTGCCCAGCACCGTAACGGTCACTTCCGCAGTGGCGGATTCCGCATGCTCGGCGGAGACAGCAAGCAGGTACTCGTACGTCTCGTCCGCGCCTACCGAATCCGGGACGGCAAACACGGGCGAAGCGACGTCCGCCGCGCTCAAGAGGTCCGTGTCCGCCGTCGCCCCGCGCGGCGTCCAGGCGTACTCGTAATCCGAACCTTCGGGCGCGCCCGAAGCCGAGCAATTCAGCGCAATATCCTCCGAGCCCTCGTACGCCGCATACGGATTGCCCGGACACGTCAGCGCCAACGTCCCCTTGTCGAGCACCATTACCGTAATTTCCGCCGTGGCGGATTCCGTATGCTCGGCGGAGACGGTCAAAAGGTACTCGTAGGTCTCGTCCGCATCCACATTATCCGGCACGGCGAACGTCGGAGAAGCGATATCCGCCGCGCTCAAGAGGTCCGTATCCCCCGTAGCCCCGCGATCCGTCCAGGCGTATTCGTAATCCGAACCTTCGGGCGCCCCCGAAGCCGAGCAATTCAGCGCAAGGTCTTCCGATCCCTCGTACGCCGCATACGGATTGCCCGGACACGTCAGCGCCAACACGCCCTTATCGAGTACCGTTACCGTTATTTCCGCCGTCGCGGATTCCGCATGCTCGGCGGAGACGGTCAAAAGGTATTCATAGGTCTCGTCCATATCCACATTATCCGGCACGGCGAACACGGGAGAAGCCACGTCCGCCGCACTCAACAGGTCCGTGTCCGCCGTCGCCCCGCGAGCCGTCCAGGCGTATTCGTAGTCCGAACCATCGGGGGCGCCCGACGCCGAGCAATTCAGCGCAAGGTCTTCCGAGCCCTCGTACGCCGAATACGGATTGCCCGGACAGACCAGCGCCAACGCCCCCTTGTCGAGTACCGTTACCGTGATTTCCGCCGTCGCGGATTCCGCGTGCTCGGCGGAGACGGTCAGCAAGTATTCGTACCGCGTCGTTTGCGGAATGTCGTCCGGCACGGCGAACACGGGCGAAGCCACGTCCGCCGCGCTCAAGAGGTCCGTATCCGCCGTCGAACCCCGGCCTTCCCAGGCATATTCGTAGTCCGAACCCGCAGGCGCGCCCGAAGCCATGCAGTCCAGCGTAATATCCTCCGA
>JAJECT010000045.1 GCA_022821845.1 Rhodothermales bacterium
GTAAACAGGTTCATGCGCTTGCATGCGTATTCGGGGCCCGATGTTTTGCGAAAAGGCGCACCCAACCCCCGGGCAACGCCGTCTTAATTTGTATCAGACATATCCGAAAATCGGGGGGAAGGCCGCTGCCACGCACGCGGCCCAGATTGCGTATGCCGGGAGGTAGCTGGTCTCCCAGCGTTCCAGGGCAGCGAAGGAGCCTGCGCCGCGTAGAAAACGAGCGTACAGCCAGGCAGACCAGGCCAGATTAACCAGCAGTAGCAGGTTCATGCCCAGCGCCGCCGCTTTGTTCGGGCTGAATCCAAACTCCGATATGCGGGCCGCAATGGACGCGAGCGCCACGATATCCACGACCAGGGCCAGCGCGACGAGCGCGAGTTGAATCCGGTCGAACAGGCCCGGCTTTTGTTCGGGATCCCGCGCCGATACGGCGTACAGCAAAAGGCCGAGTACCACGACGAGTAAAAGGTCGCACGCGATCAGCGCCTCGCGCTCTACGGCAAGGACATTCCCCGTCCATACCATGGCGCCCAGAAAAACAAGCAGCACGAGCGCGAAAAGCGGCGTGAACAGGCGCGTCAGCAAAGGCGCGACATGGACCATCGCACGCTGCTTCGTTTCCGCCAGAGAGGCGCTTATGAGCACGGCCCCCATTGCGCCGCAAGGGATCATCCAGTTGGTAATGAAAAATTCGGCGTCCAGGTCGATCGCCGCGAACAGGAACATCGTAAGGCCCGACAGTACGCCGCCGCCCAGCGCGATAAGCACGTAGTACAGAAACATTTCCCCGGAAAACCGGACAAAATCCATGCGTTTCGAGCGGTTGCTCCATGCGCCGCCGCCGTACGCAACGCCAATGGCGAGCCATAGCGCGATGGGCAGGTGCAATACGGCGAGTATCTCCGCGTCGCCTTCCGGCTGGAAGGGGTAAAGATTGACCAGCGCGGCCGCCGCGCCGAAAGCCACCGCAATCCACAAACAGGTTTTCATTGGGAGATCGCGCTTCCAGGCGAAATATCCGGCCAGAAACGGGAACGCAAACAGGCTCATGTTGCGGGCGTAAAATGTTTCGTTCCCGTCTTCCATCGACAGGCCGAAAAACGCTGGTATCTTTATGGCCAACGCCGCAAGGGTCGCAAGCGCAAGGACCATGACGATTTCCTGACGCGTTGCGCTCAGGTCCGCGCCGCCGTTCTTCGTTGCGTCCATGCGTTTTCTCCTGAATGGTGTTTGCGGTTGCCGCTGGCGAGGCTACTGCGGGGTTATCGGATTCCGCCGCGCGGGGTTACATACGTTTGCGTATTCAGATGCCACGACAGGGGTAACTGCATCTGAACCCTGATCGGCCTGCGATGCACGATGCCATCCGGCGTCAATTCCAGTTGCACGCCCGGCTTGTATCTCGCCAGGCGGGCGATACGCAGGGCTTCTTCGTCCAGGCCGCCGCCAATGGGCTTATCGACTACGGCGTTTTCTACATGTCCCTCTTCGTTGACATCGAACAATACCACAAGTTTTCCCTGAATACCATTTTGCATAGCAGACTCGGGATAGATCATTTTCGCAAGCAAGGCTTTGATGCCTCCAATCAATTCGGGCGGCTCTTTTCCAATAATCCAGGCCTGGTCTTCCGGAAATGTCGGCTTTCTTTTCAAAGGCCCCTGCGACAGCGCTTCCAGCGGGGCGGTTTTCAATGGCTCGATGGGTACCGCCTTTGCTGCCTCCCTCGCTTTTTGCTCCGCCTGGCCCAGCGCTTCGGGGCACGAACTCCCAATCAGGACTGCGGCGACAAGGACGGGCCACGCTTTCCATGTGGATCGTTTTCTGCGCATGTTCCTTGCCCTCGTCGAAAGTCGGCTATTTTTGAACGTCGGACGCAACCGACGTAAAGGGTGCGATGCGCACGGGCCTTTTCGGGCTGGCGGGCCGGCGCTACCAGGTCCAAAGCCGCTGGGGCAATTCCGGGCGGGGGACCTGGTGCAATATAAACGTAATGGGGATGCTCATTTCCATTGGAACGGCCTTGCGAACCCAATTGCCGTCGGGGAGCATTTGTATCCTTGCGCCGGGTTTGAATCGCGCCTCGCGCACGACGCGCAGGGCTTCTTCGTCCAGGCCGCCCCCCGCACCCGCTGCCACGGCGGCTTGCTCTACGTAGCCCGCCTCGTTCACGACGAACGATATCGTCACCACGCCCTGGATCCCCCTGTCGCGAGCCGACGGAGGGTACTGTACTTTCTCGATCAGTCCGGGGACTCCGCCGATCAATTCGGGGAGCGTTTCTATCGTCGGAAAGCCGCTGGAGGGCAAGAACAGCCGCGGCCTTGCGCTGGGTCGGTCCATTGCTTCCAGCGGGGCGTGGCGGACGGGTTGCAGGCGGGGTTCCGCTTGCGCCAGCGCCTGGGCTTGCGTTTCCGAAGAGAACATGCAGGTCAGGGCAGCCCCAAGCGCCAGCGCGGGCAGGCAGCGGCGCGCCAAGCGTTTTTTGCGCATTTTTCGATCCCCCTTTGCGTTTGGGTGTTCGGGTTTGCAGGTTCACCAGGCTGCGCCAAGCGCCTCGCACAGCCAGCGCTGAAAGGATGCCGCGCGCTGGCACAACGCTGCGAAACGGTCGATAAAATCTTCTGCAACAAGAGCCTCCTCCCCCACCGCCGCCACGCCAATGAAGTCTTTTCGCTTCAGGTCCTCGATCAGGGGATGGTTCGGGTCCGTTCCCCGAGGGGCTTTCTTGAGCGAATCGCCGGACAATTCGAACGCGGCGCGGAACGGCGCAGCGTCCCTTGCTTCCGTCCAGGCCTCGGGATCGTCCATGATGGACTGCCGGATCGCGACAAGCGCAGGCGCAGGCGGGCGCCATATGCCGCAGGCCGCAAAGGAGCCGCCCGGCTCGATATGCAGATAAAAGCCAGGCGCATGGGCGTCCTTGCCTGCTTCGTGCCGGAAATGAATCCCCGTATGGGTTTTGTACGGGCTTTTGTCCTTCGAAAAGCGTACGTCCCGGTAGATGCGGAAAAGCGAACCGCCGACCGCGCGCGGATCGGCCCGGAAATGCGGACTGACGCTGCGGAGCGGCTCGGCGAAATCCGCGATGAAGCGCAAGGCGGGCTCCTTTACGTCTCTTTCGTAGCGGGGCTTATTGGCCTGGAACCAGTCCCGGTCGTTGTTCGCCGCCAATTCCTTGAGGAACCGGAGCGTGGCAGGGGTGAAATGAGAAACGGGCATCGGGTCCGTACGGCGTTAATGGATGAGGCGATCCGTTCGTCAAGCCTTACTGTTCGGGAAATGGAAGGGTTCCGGGTTTAGCTGCCGGGCGGCGGCGGAAACAACGCTTCCACTCCATTCGCTACTTCTTCATAACGCGGGAATCGCGATTTTCTTGCTTTTCTCGGAATAAATTCGTATTATGAGCGTTCTATACCGGGCGGCGCACGGCGTCGCGCATACATCGCGGGGTGGAGCAGCTGGTAGCTCACCGGGCTCATAACCCGGAGGTCGCGGGTTCAAATCCCGCCCCCGCCACTCACTATAAATAAGCCGGCGCTTCTGAAGAGAGGCGGCGGCGCAAGCGTGGGCGGCAAACGCATTGATTCCGTTCGTGATTTTCAGCGGGCAGGCAAGGGTAGCGCGGGCAAAGGCGCGGACGCACTTTTCCGCTGCGCTCGCATGGCGTTCTGTAGCGCACGGCGCAGCGTAGCATATGTATCCCCAACTGCAACAGAATCCTGCCCCCGGCGGGGGATCGCGCCAGACGGTGAAATCCCAGAAGAGGAACAAGCCGGACCCTGAAGCGCGTATAGACAAGACGGAAACCCCCGCAAAGGCCGAAAACATGGCGAAGGAGCCCGAACAGAACGCCCCCCTGACGATTACCCTTCCCGACTTCGTGCGCTACGAAGTGCGGGAAGGAATCAGCGTAGTACACGCCGAGAGCGCGGAGCGATTCGCCGAAATGCAAACCGAGAACGCGGAGCGATTCGCCGCAATGCAAGCCGAGAGCGCGGAGCGATTCGCCGAAATGCAAACCGAGAACGCGGAGCGATTCGCCGAAATCAGGGTAGAGTTTGCGAACGAATGGAAAAAACAATTCAGGATAATTCTTACCGCATTGGCTGTTATGACGGCTATTATCGGGTTGCTTATTCGTTTTCTGGAACCTGCGGCGCCAGCATATCCGCCTGTCATAATCCATTCGCCCCCGGCCCCTACGGTTACGGAAACGCCCGTCCCTGCGGCTACAGAAACGCCCGCCGCCGATCCGCCTGCACCGCTTCCCCTGGATGCGGAGTAACCCCCCGAAATGAAATGCTTGGGTTTCTCGCAACCGCTGGAAAAGCAATAATCGACAATTATTAAAGCCATTGTCGAGCTTGGCAGAACTCTGGTCGCAATCATAGCGGTCGCCGCATACGAACGCAGGAACCCGACAAATGCTCGCTAATTAATGTGCGAACGTGTCCCGCACTTTGTTGGCACAGAGGGCGTGTCGTTCGAAAAAAAAGCATGTTCGATACTATAAAGCGGGGAGACTGCGTCGAGTTGATGGCCGAAATGCCGGACGGCTGCGTCGATCTGGTCATAACCGACCCGCCGTTCGCCATTGATTTCAAGGCGGCGCGAAACAATTACAACCGCAAGGAGAGCCGCGTCCTGAAGGGGTATGGCGAGGTTGCGGGCAGCGAGTACCAGGCTTTCACGCTGGCCTGGCTTGCGGAAGCCACGCGCTTGCTGAAGGCGTCGGGCAGCATGTACATTTTCTCCGGGTGGAACCACCTGAAAGAAATCCTTATCGCCATCGACGAATGCAAGCTGACCACGGTCAATCACCTGATCTGGAAGTACCAGTTCGGTGTGGTGACCAAGCGCAAGTACGTAACGTCGCATTATCATTGCCTGTTTGTCTGCAAGGACGACAAGCAGCGTTATTTCGACCCGTATTGCCGTTTCGACAAGGATGCCAAAGCCCCCGGGGGCGGGTCCGCGCACTACAAGGACAAGGAAGACGTGTGGCAAATCAACCGGGAGTACTGGACCGGGGCGGTCAAGACGCCAACCAAACTGCCGTCTGCGCTGATTGAGAAGATTCTCGACTACTCGAGCCGGGAAGGAGATGTTGTGATGGATCCATTCCTCGGTTCCGGTCAGGTGGCCGTCGTAAGCAAGGCGAAGGGCCGGCGCTACTTGGGCTTCGAGATCGTGCCGGATTACTACGAGTTTGCGCGTGCCCGCCTGGAGTCCGGGGAATATCTTATCCGGCAACCGAAAAAAGCCGAGACAGGGCATCTTTTCGGCGATGAGGCAACGCGCGTTATGCCACCCTTGCGGGCGCGTATGTACGAACCATTTTGAAGCCGGACATCATCTTAAAACAAGTCAGACCTTAATTTTTAAGGTTTCAAATTTTTCAACCTAATATTTTTAATCATTTGCAGATAATTACTTTTGGTTTGTATATTCAACAGACGTGGCCCGTCGCTTTCCTTTGCCTCTTTTGGGATGGGCCCGCCGTAGCCCGCTGAAACTTTCCAGATCGAACCGGAGGAACCTCCATGCAACGCGATTTATCCGGTATTTCTCGTAAAACGCTGCGCCGCGCCCCCATCGGCTTGTGCGGTCTCGTAGCCGTACTCCTTCTCGCCGTACCCGCTGCGCAAGGCCAAAGCATGATGGGCGCCGAAGCCCAGTTCGTGCTGAACACGTTCTCCTTTCTGGTCTGGGGCGCCCTGGTGATGTGGATGTGCGCCGGCTTCACGATGCTGGAGGCCGGGTCTGTGCGCACGAAGAACGCCTCGGTGATTTGCCTGAAAAACGTGGGCCTCTACTCGATCGCCGGGCTGACGTTTTACCTCGTCGGCTACAATATCATGTATGTCGGCGTGGAGCCGGGCAGCTGGTTCGGGTCCCTCAAATTATTCTACGGAACCTCTGCGGACGAAGTCGCGCTGCTCAGCGGGCAGAGCGAAGCCGCCGCCAGCGTGATCGGCAGTGGCCATTCGGTCATGTCGAACTGGTTCTTTCAGATGGTGTTCGTGGGGACCACCGCCTCCATCGTATCCGGCGCGCTGGCCGAGCGCGTCAAGTTATGGTCCTTTTTCGTGTTCATCGCCATCCTGACCATGGTGATCTACCCCATCGTCGGGGCCTGGACCTGGGGCGGCGGATGGCTGGCCGCCATGGGCTTTCAGGATTTCGCAGGATCCACTATCGTGCATTCGACGGGAGGCTGGGCGGCGCTTGCCGGGGTGCTCATCGTGGGCGCGCGCAAGGGCAAATTCCGAAAAAACGGGGACGTCAAGATCACGCCGCCCTCCAATGTGCCTGCGGTAACGCTGGGCGTGTTCATCCTGTGGCTTGGCTGGTTCGGCTTTAACGGCGGTTCGCAGTTGGCCCTCGGCGGCGCGGCGGACGCCGTAGCGATCAGCAACATTCTTGTGAACACGAACCTTGCCGGCGCGGCGGGTTTCGTGGCCGCTATTTTCCTGTCGCGTCCGCTTTTGGGGCGCGTGGATTTGCTCGCCAGCCTGAACGGCGCGCTTGCGGGTCTCGTAGCGATCACCGCCGGGCCCGACATCGTGTCGCATCAATGGGCCGTGTTCATCGGCGCAGTGGGCGGCGCCCTGTGCGTCGTCGGATTGAAGGCGCTGGAGCGGTTCCGGGTGGACGACGTGGTCGGCGCCGTGCCCGTGCACCTGTTCTCCGGCATCTGGGGAACGCTGGCCGTCTGCATTGCCGCGGGCGGCAACTTCGGCGTGCAGCTCGTTGGCGTACTGGCCGTTGGCGTTTTTGCGTTCGCCTCCTCCTGGCTCGTCTGGATGGCCATCGACAAAACCATGGGGGTCCGCATCTCCAAGAACGTCGAGGAGTTGGGACAGGACGTGGCGGAACTGGGCATCGAGGCGTACCCGGAATTCGTCGTCATTCCAGACCTAGACGACGAAGACTGAGGACTGGGCAGAAACGGCCCTCCGGCAGGCAGTGGGCCGGAACCCTTGCAATCCGGCAAGCACTGCGCAGATGGCGCGCTTGCAAGTATCGCCGCGGTCACCGGACTTTTACATGCACCGTCACGATATCGGTGTTATGGTACATCTGATGGCGGACGGAGGAAGCGACATGCCGCAATAGCCTGAGCGAGATTTCCTGCTCGACCGGCTCCACGGCGGTTTGCTCCCCAAGCAACGCGATTTGATCCTGAAGATTCTCCTCCCCGGCGGAGGCGACGAATTCCAGCACCGCCTCGTCGCCCTCCTTCCGGGCGGTCAGGCGCAGCCGTCGCGCTTCGCCCTTTGCCTTGTCCTGATCGAAGAGCGTAAGCAACGTTTCTTCTGCGGCAGCTTCGAGCCGGTCCCCCATAGTCCGGTCCCATCCGCTGCGGGCAGTAAATTCCACCAGAAACGCCCGGATTTCCGGCAGGACGGATATATCGAACGCGGCCTCCATGCGGCTCGCCCGCCGTCCCGCCAGTTCCATGAACAGCGTCAGGACGATCGCCGTCAGTCCGCCCGCCGTCATGCCGTTCTGGAAAATGCCGCCTGCGAATTCGGCGAAATATTCCGGGAAAATGACCCCGTTCTGGAAACCGACGCCCGCCCAGAACGCAATGCCGACCACCAGCCCCTTGCGGTAATCGACCCCGTCCTGAATAACGATGCGCATGCCGACCACGAAAAGCATGGCCAGCAGTATGGCGATATACGCCGCCACGACCGGGCTTGGTATGGCCAGAAACGCCGCCAGCCCCTTGGGCAGGAAAGCGAGAACCACGAACAACGCCCCGGCGGCCATGCCGACCCGGCGCGCGCCCACGCCTGTCAGTTCGGTTACCGCCACGCTCGTCGAATAGGTTGTGTTCGGGACCGTGCCCGCCAGGCCGGACAGCAAGTTGCCCAGCCCGTCCGCCGCCACCGCACCTTGCACGGCCCGGAAATCCACCGCGCGGGGACGCCGCCAGGAAACGCGCTGAATGGCCACGGCATCCCCCACCGTTTCGATGGCTCCGATGAGGGTTACGAACACGAAAGCCGGAAGCAGCCCCCAGAAAGCGGGTCCAAACGAAAAATCAATGCCCGGCCAGGCGCCGTCCGGCAAGCCGAACCAGCCCGCCTCGCCCACGCGCGTTATGTCGTATAGCCCGTAGAATCCGCCGACGGCCGTGCCCACTACGACCCCGATGACCGGCGCCCAGAGGCGCAAGGCCCCCTTGGCCTTCAGCGCGATACCGCTAATGGCGAGTATGGTTACGAGCGCGGTTACCGGCGCGGAGAGCTGTGGAGACCCCTGGGGCACGTCGTTTAGCATATCGAACACGATGGGCATAACCGTGGCCGCGATAAGCATGATGACCGTGCCGGTCACGGCGGGCGTCAGGATGCGGCGGAAGAGCGCAAGCCGCGCCGCCAGCGCAAACTGAAAAAGCGACGAAATGATGACCAGCGTGGCGAGCATGGCCGGGCCGCCTTCCATGAGCGCCGTGATGCACACTGCAATGAAGGCGCCGGAAGTGCCCATCAGAAGCACGTACCCCGCCCCGAGCCGCCCGACGCGCGCCGCTTGCAGAATCGTCGCAAGCCCGCTGATCATGACGGCGGCGAAAACGGCCCAGGACAAGTAGGTTTCGGTTCCGCCCGCAGCGCGAATCACAATGAGCGGGGTGAACACGATGCCGGATATGCATAGCGCGGCCAGTTGAAAACCGAGGCCCCAAGAGAGGGACGGGGGCGGCTTCTCGTCCGCCTCGTAGCGAACGTTGGTAGCGGACGAGTTTGTGTCGTTGGTCATGTCGAATTTTATAGTGACGCCAGGCCGCAGCGATTCCTGGCGGGTTTTTCGTATCTTGCCGAAACAGTGGCGGTCTTGTCATGATGCAAGGGCCTGTAAATCGGGAATGTATCGCAAGATAAAACTTCGGAGGGATTTTTCCGTGGGATATTCGAGCCGATCGCCCGGCTCGGCGGGTATCCCTGAACGCGCAAACCGTTATGTCGCTCGTCTCCACAGCCCGTACGCGCCCCTCGTTCGCCTGGCCAACCGCCTGCATGACCGAAGTGGCTTCTATGGACGGTCGCTGGTGGCATTTTTTCGACAAGCGAGGGCATATCGTGATTCTGCACGTCGATCTGACGCCCAATCCAGCGCGCGAGGCCGAGGCCGTGTCCTGGCTGAACAATGCGGAACGGGTGCGGCGGCGGCGGTACCGGCACGCGCGTCCCCGCCGGGAATTCGCCTTGTGCCGCGCCGCGCTGCGCGCCGCGCTTTGCGGCCAGTTCGGTTGCAGAAACGACCAGCTTGCCTTCGGCGCATCCAGGTACGGCAAGTTATTCGCGCTCCTCGACGATGCGCCCGCGCCCATCAGTTTCAGCGTCAGTCACAGCGGCAAACACGGATTGATCGCCTTGGCGCCGGAAGGCCGACTTGGCGTGGACGTGGAGGAACGCACGGCCCGCCACGATCCGGACGGGGAGATAAGAAAGGTCTTTGCGCCCGGAGAGCGCGCCCGGCTTGCTTCGGCCAGCGGAGACCGGAAGCGCCGCCTCTTTTTTGCGCTCTGGACCATGAAAGAGGCCTTGATCAAGGCGCTTGGGACCGGCTTGTCCCTGAACCTTTCGCAGTTCGAGATTCCGCCGGACATGTATTCCGGCGCGCGCGCAAGCCGCTTCCGGTTTCCGCATCTGCCGGGCGTCGAATGGCGGCTCGAAAACCTCGGCAACGAGCATTTCGCGGCGGCCCTGGCCTATGAACTGGCTCCGAATGGCGCCGCCAGAACCTGATTTTCGGGCCGTCGCAGCGGAGGAGGCGGATGGCGCGTCTCGGCGTTTTCCGGGCGCTACGTTTTCATGCGCACGGTTACGATATCCGTCTCGCGATATTGCTGGTGGCGAACGGACGATGCAAGATGCCGCAATAGCCGAAGAGAAACTTCTCGCTCCACAGGGGTTTCGTCTACGTGCTCGCTGAGCAGCGCAATCTGATCCTGAAGGTTTTCTTCTCCGGAGGACACAACGAATTCGAGTACTGCGTCGCCTTCTTCCTTGTACGCAACGAGGCGCAGGCGGCGGGCGGGCTTTTCTTCGTCTTGCGGAATGAGCGTCAGCAATGTTTCCTCTGCGGCGGCGTCCAGGCGGTTCGCCATCGCCGCGTCCAAACCGTTTCGGGATGCAAATGCCTGGAGAAAATCTGTGATTTGGGGCAAGTCTGAAAAATCAAACGACATTTCGAGCCGGCTCCGGCGAGGCGCTGTCAGTTCCACGAATAGCGTCATCAGGATGGCTACGAAGCCGCCCGCCGTCATCCCGTTCTCCAGGAAACCGCCTGCAAACTCCGAAATGTATTCGGGAAATATCATGCCGCTCTGAAAGCCAACCCCTGTAAAGAAAGCAACGCCGACGATCAGGCCGTTGCGATAATTGATTCCATCCTGCACGATGATCTTTATTCCGACCACGAAGAGCGCCGCGAGGAGTACGGCGAGATAAGCAGCGACGACGGGGCCGGGTATCGCCAGAATCAGGGCAAGCGCCTTCGGAAGAAACGCCATGGCGACGAACGTCGCTCCGGCGGCGACCCCCACGCTGCGGGCGCCGACGCCGGTCAGGTCGGTAACCGATACGCCCACCGTATAGGCTGTGTTGGGCATGGTTCCCGCGAAACCGGAAACGAGGGTGCTTATGCCGTCTGCGGCCAGCGCTCCCTGTACCGCGCGGGAATCCACTGCCCGGGGCGTGCGCCACGAGATGCGCTGGATGGCCACGGCGCTGCTGATCGTTCGGACGGCGTTGATTACGGCGACGAGCAGGAATGCCGGGAGAAGCGCCCGGAACGTCGGTCCGAAATCGAAATGGAGGCCAGGCCATTCGTTTGCAGGCACGCCGATCCACGAAGCCGAGGAAACGAGATGTATATCGTACAGACCGAAGAAACCGCCAAGGATCGATCCGGCGACGACGCCCACGATGGGGGCCCACAGACGCCATGCCCCGGTTCCCTTGAGCGCGAGGCCGCTGATAATACATATCGTCGCCAGCGCGCTTAGCGGCGCGGCCAGCGCAGGCGCGTCGGGGGGCGTGGCCGATAGCAAGTTCAGGATGGCCGGCATCACGGTGATGGGTATCAGCATGATGACGGTCCCCGCAACGGTAGGCGTCAGGAATCGCTGGAATAGCGAAAGCCGCCAGGATAATAGAAGCGGGACGAACGCCGTGATGACGACCAGGGTAGCGAGCATGCCCGGACCGCCTTCGGCGACGGCTGTAATGCAGACCGAGATAAAAGCGGCGGACGGCCCCATGGCGAGTATATACCCCGCGCCGATGCGGCCGATGCGAGCCGCTTGCAGCATGGTGGCCGCGCCGCCGATTGCGACCGCGGTAAAAACGGCCCATGACAAATAGGCTTCGCTCGCGTTCGCCGCGCGCATCACGACCGTTGGAATCAATATGACGCCAGCGATGCTGAGCGCGGCGATCTGGAAACCAAGGCCAAGGGATAGCGTGGCCGAAAGCTTGTCGTCGGGCTGGTAGCGGACGCGTGAAGAACCGCCGGGGTTATTGGCGCCCATGTCGCGTTTTCGGAGTGCGGGGGTCGAGTAAGCGGGACGTGCACCGAATCCCCATAAACCAACAGGCCCCGAATGTTCATCCAGGGCCTGTTGCGCAAGAACCGTATGTTCTCCTTGCGGAGAGGATTTCAGCCGGCGGCGTCCAGCCGCTCGACCAGTCCTCGTACGCTTTCGACATTGACGCAATCTTCGGGCGTAAAGTCAACGCCGAATTCCCGCGCAACGACTTTCGCGAACGCGACGAGGTCCACAGAGGAAACGCCGGCTTTCTGAAGGCTGATGTTCAGATCGTCAGGCAGTGAGATCGGTTGCCCGTCTATTTGCAGATTCTCTGCAATGAGGTTTCTTAAGCGTTGTTCGGTTGAAGCCATGGTTGTTTTCAGGTTAGATGTTGTAAGAATGTACCAAGGTGTGCGGCGCAAAATAATGCGCTGCATGAGCAAAGTCAATTTTTTGCGAAAAAACCGAATAATTGGTTGTGGCGCGCCGGCAAGACAGGAGAAAGTAGCGGCTATGCAATCCAGTAGGACTGGCGCTGGAACGGATATCCCGGCAGCGAAATGCGGCGGCGCGTTTCTCCCGCGAACAGCCCGTCGAACGAAACGGAAAGCCCCGCTTCGTACGCCTGCGCCGCCGATTCCGCAAAACCGCTGTCTCCCGGACTCGGCAATACAGCCAGCGCATTCGCGTTGTCGTCTATCGGGTTTATCAGGCCATTCGCCGCGCCCGGACCCATCTCGAGGAGTGCGTCAACCTTCAGGTTAGCCAACTTCTTGCCGCATTGGCCAAGCGCCGCCGGTTCTTGCGCTTGCCGCTGCCAGTACGCCGCGTCAAGAACTTCGATGCCGCCTGTTACGCTGCTTACCAGGATCAGAGACGGCGATGCGATCTCGACGTTTGCGAGCACGGATTCCAGATTGCCCGCCTCCCGCGCCGCTGCGATTCGTACCCCGTCTTCCAGGCTAAAGACGCCCGCCACGTACGCCGCGGCAATTTCCCCTGGGCCGCGCCCGACGACCACGCCGGGCCAGATCCCCGCGCTTGACCACAGCGCGGCAAGCGCGGACGCCATGGCATAGACAGCGGCTTGCGCCAGGTCGGATGCCGCGCCCGCGTCGCCGAACATCGCGTCCAGCAAGGAAGCGTTCCTTTCTTCCCGAATTACCTGGTCGCAACGATCCAGAATGGCCCGGACCGCCGGCTCGCTTTCGTACAGCGCCTTGCCCTCGCCAATCCACGCGCCGCCCGCTCCAGCGCACACCAAGGCGATCTTTGTCGCCGCGCGCGCTGTTTGTGTTGGCCCGGTCTCTACGAGTTCCTGCAATTTTTCTCGTAAAGACGCGGCGTCCTGGAATGTGATACCCGCCCGATGATCGAAATGACTGCGCCCGGCGCCCGCCGTCCACGCCATATCGGCAAGCAGGCCCGGGTCTTCGGTGCCGTCCAGTTTGTCGAGCCACGCCAAATAGCGGTCTGCCAGGTCTCGAAGCGCCTCGTCGGATTTCCCCGACAGGGGCAGGAGCCGCGTTTGACGCGGAGCGAACGCTCGTTCCTCGCCCGAAATATCCATGCCCGCCACAGAAACGGGGCGCGGCGAACCCGCTGGCGTTGCATCCGGGCCGCCATATCCTTCTACGACAGCATGGGCGTTCGCGCCCGATATGCCGAAGGCGCTGACGCCTGCCCGCGGCGGACGTTCGGGATGGCGCGGCCAGTCTGTCTCTTCCGAACTTACTCGTACCGGGAGTCGATTCCAGTCTATATGCCTGCTCGGGTCCTCAAAGTGCAGGTGCTTCGGTATTTTCCCCCTTGTCATTGCCAGCACGGCCTTGATCAGCGCCGCAACGCCGGCAGCGGGTTCTATATGACCGATGTTGGTCTTCACAGAGCCGATCCATAGCGGGCGGTCCGCTTCGCGTCCCTTGCCGTAAACAGCCGCCGCCGCCTGCACTTCGATCGGATCGCCCAACTCCGACGCACCCCCGTGGGCTTCCAGATAATCCACTTCTGACGGCGCAACGCCTGCCCGCGACAGCGCTTCTTCAATCAACCGCTCCTGCGCTGGTCCGTTTGGCACGGTGGGTCCTGCGCTGGCCCCGTTCTGATTGACCGCCGATCCGCGGATCACGCCCCAGATGCGGTCGCCATCGGCTTCTGCCTCGCTTAGTCGTTTGAGAACGACCATGCCGCACCCCTCGCCTCGCACGAATCCGTCTGCAGCGGCGTCAAAGGTTTTGCACTGCCCGTTCCGCGACAATATCCCCAGGTCCGCCATCTCTTGGGTTAATTCGGGCGACAGCGCTGCGTGCGTCCCTCCAACGAGCGCCATATCGACTTCGCCCTGTTGCAATCCCGTCACTGCCTGATGCACCGCAACCAGCGAAGACGCGCAGTTGAGCTCCACCGGCATCGTCGGTCCCTCCAGGCCAAGAAAGAAAGCGATTCGCCCGACCGTCATGCTCGCGGCAGTGCTCAAATAACTGACGCCGTAGTCGCTGGCTGTCATCAGGTCCCGGTATTCGCTGGTGGCGATACCAGCGTATAGCCCGGTGCGGCTGCCCCTCAATTCGTCCGGATTTATCCCGGCGTCCTCAAGCGCTTGCCAGGTCGTCTCCAGCATCATGCGCTGCCGAGGATCCATCATGCGCGCCTCGATCGGCGAAATTCGAAAGAATCCCGCGTCGAATTGATCGATGCCTTCTACGAATCCGCCCTGGCGATAGGCGGCGTATTTTTCTGGAAGGCCGTTGGCAGGATTATTCCATGAACCGGAATCCTGGCGTCCGTCAGTCACTGCGTTTGCGCCTTCCTCAAGCAGGCGCCAGAAGGCGGAAAGATCCGGGGCGCCGGGGAAGCGGCACGCCATGCCCACGATGGCAATACCCTCGTTCTCGCGCCGTACTTCCGTCTGTGGTTCTGGCTCGGGTTGCGGCTGGGGCGGAGGGGTGGGCGCAGCGCTGACTTCGCCGAGCGCCTCAATTAGATGACTGGCGAGGCGGGCGATGTCCGGGTAGTCAAATACGACCGTGTTGGGTACCGCGTACGCATCGGCAAGCGCGCGGTTCAGCCGGTTTCGCAACGCTACGGCCATAAGCGAGTCCATCCCCAGATCGAAAAATCCCACGGTGGCCTCGGGCGCTGTCGGCAACCTCAGCACGGCCTGTACTTCCTGTTGCAGGAACGATACCAACAGGGCCTCGCGTTCCGCCGCAGGCGTTTCCGCCAGATGAGACATCAGATCGTCCGCCAGGGCAGGCGACGCGGCCTCGTCTTCTGAAATGGCGGAGAGCATATCCTCCAGCAGGGGCATGCGGTATTCCAGGCTCTCTCCGTAAGAGGACCAATCGGCCGCCAGCACGACGGACGTCGCGGCGTCCTCGCGCACCAGCTGGTCGAATGCCCGGAGGCCTTGCTGCGGCGTGATCCAATCCGTTCCGCGCGCTTCCAGCCGCTCGGCAATCCGTTCTCTTTGTTCCTCCGCTTCGCCGAGCTCAGACCAAGCGCCCCAGGCGATGGTCTGTCCCGGAAGCCCGAGCGCCCGGCGGTGCGCGGCGAGTTGATCCAGAAAGGCATTGGCCGCCGCGTGGTTCGACTGTCCCGGATTACCCAGTACGCCAGCCACGCTGGAGAAAAGGATAAACATATCCAGATCGCGGTCCGCCGTCGCCTGGTGCAGATGCCATGCGCCCAGCACCTTCGGCCACAGCACCTGCTCGAATCTTTCCCAGCGCTGGTTTCCCAGCGCGCCGTCGGACAACACCCCCACGCTGTGGATTACGCCGCCCAGCGGCGGCAGCGTCTCGTCTATCCGCGCAAGCATCTCGTCTATGGCAGCGGCGTCCGTAACGTCCGCGATCTCTACCTGCACTGTTACGCCGCGTTCCCGTAGCCTGCGGATCGTCTCTTCGGCTTCAGGGTCTGGCGCCCGCCGCCCGTTTAGCACGATGGCCCCCGCCCCGCGATCCGCCAGATAGTCGGCCAGTACGCACCCGATCCCGCCCAGACCGCCTGTTACCAGACAGGTTCGATCTTCTCGCAACCGCCCGCCGCCGAGCGGCGAATGCGCAAAGGCGATTTTTCCGATGTGCCTGCCATCGCGCATGAACTCAATGGCCCGTCTTGCTTCGGCAAACGGCCACCTGGAGTGGGTGAGCGGGGTTAGTTCTCCCGCTGCCAGCCGTTTCATGACGTCCCGCAACAAAGCGCCGGGCCGCGCCGGGTCATCCCCCTTCATGGCATGAAGATTCACGATGTAATAGGCCACGTCCGGCCGTACGGCCGCCATCTCTTCCTCGCTCAGAATGTCCCGCGCCGCCAGTTCCACGAATCGTCCGCCCTCGGCCAGACACGCCAGGCTCGCGTCGATGAAGCCCTCCGCCGTCAGGCTGTTGAGTACCACATCGACGCCTGCCCCGCCCGTGGCCTCGAGGATTTCTTCCCCGAATTTCGTCTGGCGGCTGTCGAACACATGCTTTACGCCGAGCGAGCGGAGATACGCCTGTTTCGGCGCGCTCGCCGTCGCGAACACTTCCGCGCCCGCCGCCTGCGCCCACTGGATGGCCGCAAGTCCCACGCCGCCTGCCCCTGCGTGAATCAGCACCCGGTCGCCGGCTTTCAGCTCCGCGAGTTCGTAAGATAGCGCGACGGACACGAACACCGTCGGCATGGAGGCGAGCGCCGTGGCGGACACATCCGGCGGCGCGGGCGCCAGGAGTTCCGCCCGGGTCACTACTTCCGGCCCGAAGGCGCCGAACGCCAGTCCTACGACGCGCTCGCCCACCGCAACGCGCTCCACCTCGTCGCCGACCTCGATGATATGGCCGCAAAACTCCGTACCCAGGAATTTCTCGTCAATCAAACCGAGCGCCGCGAACACGTCCCAGAAATTCAATCCGGCGGCCTCGACA
This sequence comes from Rhodothermales bacterium, assembly GCA_022821845.1. Lineage (GTDB taxonomy): Bacteria > Bacteroidota > Rhodothermia > Rhodothermales > VXPQ01 > VXPQ01. The sequence goes on from JAJECT010000045.1 coordinate 16,459, forward strand.
GCCACGCGAACTTCTTTCGGCTCCAGCGGCGTCCGCGGCGCCTGCAAGGCGGCGACCGCGCCGTCCTCGCCTACCCCCAGCATCCAGCCCGGCTCTCCGGGCAAGGTTATCCTGTCCGCTCCCTCGCCGAGCCGGACCAGGCGGGCTACGCGGCGGCGGTTGCCCCGGCGTACGATTTGGTCTTCCGTATCGGGGTAGAGCAGCTCGTTGGCAAGGTCTACCGGCGGCGACGCAGGCTCGGGATCCAGATCGATCATCTTCGGCTGCAGGTGAGGCGCTTCCCGGGCCAGCACCTTTCCGAAACCCCAAAGCGTCGCGCCAGCGAGTTCTCCGGCGCGTTCGCGCTCCAGCGCCTGCGCGCCCCGCGTGAAAAACCACAAGCCCTTCTCGGGCGCCATATCGGCGTCCACCAGGCCCTGCGCCAGCGCCAATGCGCTCGCGCCTGCTCGTTTTACGTCCGCCGCCATCTCAGCAGTCGTCGCATCGGGGCCGCGGCCGTCAAGCGCCGCAAAATGCACGACGCCGCTGAGCGGTGCATCTGCGGGCAGGTCTTCGAGAAGCGATCGCCACGATTCGCGGCGCGCCATCTCCAGAGACGTATGGATGACAGCCGTTTCTGTATCCGCCAGCCTCTCTTCCGCCAAGCCGGCGTCGCTTGCCAGCACAACCGTCTGGTTGCGCGCCGCCAACTCCGAGGCCAGCTCCACCGCCGCGCCGCCGCGGTCCGCCGCCAGAACCCATACGCCGCGCCGCTCGGCCACCTCCTCGGGCAGTTGCGCCAGAATCACGCCCCTGTCCGGCATCTCGTCAGAGTCGGATCCCCCCAGCCCCAGAATCTCCACGCTTTCGAAACCCACGCTCCCGAGGGACTGTCGCCACACGTCCGGCCCTGCGAGGGCGTAGCGGGGACGGCAGTCGTCTGAGAACCGCCACCAGCCGTCCAATTGTCCGAACGTCATATCCAGCCAATCCTGGCCGCAAAGGTTCTCAAGCGCCACAAGATGTCCCGACGGCGCAAGCAGGCTGCGGCAGTGTGTCAGCGTTTCCTCCAGGTACCGCGTGGCGTGCAGCACATTGGACGCAATGAGCAAATCATAACCGTGGGCGTCGAATCCCTGCTCTACGGGGTCTTTTTCGATATCCAGCACCCGGTACTCGATACATTCATCGCCGAACAACCCCTCTGCCTGCGCGAAGAAGCCCGCCGAAATATCCGTGTACATGTAGTCGTACCGTCCTTCGGGAAGCGCAGGCAGAACGGATTCGGTCGCCGATCCGGTGCCCGCCCCGACCTCAATCACCCGCAAGCGCCGTCCTTCGGGCAACCCGGCCACGAGCGTACGCACCGCGTCTCCCAGCATTCGGTTCGACGCTCGATATATCGGCGCCTTGAAATAGAGATCCGCGGCGCTGGGTTCTCCGCTGCCAAAGAGAAGCGACAGCGGATCCTCTTCGCCGCGAAGCACTTCCGCCAGGGCGCCCGCGCTTCTGCGAAAAATCCCGATTTCGCTTGAAGCATACGCGTAACGCTCGATTACTTGCGCCGCGAACTGCTCGGGATTGTCCGGAATTCCTTCTGGCAAGGGATCTTCGACCCCGATGGCTACGACAAAATCTTCGTCCGCCGTCTCCAGAACGCCTGATTGGGCCAATATATCGAGCATCCGGCGGAACAGACGGCTGTGTTCATCCAGGACGCCCAGACGCTGCCGCAACGCTTCGGCGTCCACGGCGTCGCCCGCCTTCCGCTCCCATCCGAGTTTCTCCAGGGCCGAGAGCGCAAAATGCCGCGCCATGCACGAGAGGTCCGCCAGCCAGGCGGGCCTCAATCCGGCGTCGACTCCTTCCGCCGCGAGGTAGTCGGAGAACAGCTCCCAGCGGTCCGCAACCTCTTCTGGACTTGGGAGGAAATCCGCTGGCAACAGTCCCTGCGCAAGAGCGCTTTCGCGCCACGCGACCTCGTAGAGCAGTTCCTGCACGCCTTCCACTGCCGAGAGCAGCGCCGCCCGCGTCGCGCGCTTCACCATGAATCCGCTCAATTCGCCAATCAGGCTCCCACGCTGGTCATACAGAAGGAAATCCCCCACGAATACCTCTGGCGATCCGCCGGTTTCCGCGTCCGGCTCCCGATTTTTCGAAGCCTCCCGCATGCGCACATGGCAGAAAAAGCGATCCGGCAGCCGGTCCGGCAGCCACAGCCGCTCCCAGCCGAACGGCAGATAGGTGACTCCGTCTTCGGCTCCCCCCGGATTACGCGCGGCGCCCATCGCCTGAAAGCAAGCGTCGAGCAGGAGCGGGTGTACGTCGAGATCGTTCCCGCCGAGCGCCTCGGGGAAACACACCTCCCCCAACGCCTCGTTCTCTCCAGACCAGACCATCTTGAGCGTACGGAACGATGGACCGAGATCGATCCCGACACTCGCCTTGGCGCGATAAAACGCCGGCACGTCCTCGGGCGACAGACTGGCCTTCAGGCTTTCCAGATCCGCCTGCCCAGCGGCTTGCCTCGCGCCGGCGTCTGATGGCGCGCGACATTCCGCGTGCAGCGTCCAATCCTTCTCGGCCTCTCCTTTGCTGAATACTCGAACAAGGCGCGAAGGCGCCTCCCCCGGAGCCGCGAGCAGAACCTGCATTTCCCGCCCCTTGCCTTCCTCGTTATCCGCAGGCTCCTTCGGGAAGATCAGCGGGCTGTGCAGTTGCATTTCCTCGATGACCATCGATTCGCTTCCCTCGGCGGCGGACGCCGATATCGCCATGGCCCCATAGAACGCGCCCGGCGCTATGACGCGGCCAAACACCCGGTGATCGTTCAGCCACGGCGGGTCTGCGGGAAACACTTCTGTCTCGAACGTAATCTCGCCGCTGGCGGATTCATGCCGCTCGCCCAGGAGGGGATGGCCAGCGCTCCGTCGCCGTCGTTTCGGCGCTTCGACCCAGTAACGTTCGCGCTGGAAAGGATAGCCTGGCAACGAAATCCGGCGACGGGTTTCGCCCGCGAACAGTCCGGCAAAGGATACGGAAAGACCTGCTTCATACGCATTTGCAACCGCCGCTGTAAATGCGCGGTCGGCTTCTGCTTGCGACACGTTGGACGAGGGGCGCAACAAGCTCGGCAGCGCAACGGGAGCGGCTGCCGTGTCCGGCCACGCCAGGGTCGCCATGGCGCTCAGCACGGCGTGCGGACCGACTTCAATGACCAGATCGACGCCCATCCTGGCCAATGTCTCGATGCCTTGCGCGAACGCCACGGGCTCTCGCGTGTGCTGACGCCAATACGCGCTATCCTGACGTTGTCCCGTTTCCAGCGCCTGGCCCGTCACATTGCTTACCAGGGCGAGCAACGGGGGCGCGATTGCGATCTCTGAGACGATGGCGTCCAGTTTGTCCAGCATCGGCTCTACCAACGCACTGTGAAATGCGTGCGTGGCGCGCAAGCGGCTAACCCGAATGTCCTGCGCGAGAAAGCGCTCGGAGATCGCCTCTATCTTTTCTTCGGGGCCGCTCACTACCTGATGCGCCCCGTTGTATGCCGCCATGCTCAGCTCCGCCCCTGTCGAGGCTGCGTTCAGTTCGTCAAGGGCCGATTTTACTTGCGCCACATCCGCAAAAATGGCCGCCATGGCCCCGCCACCGGGCAGCGTCGCCGTCAGTTCGCCTCTCGCCGCGGCAAATCGCGCGCCTTCTTCTATGCCAAATACGCCCGCCGCTTGCGCCGCCGCCAGTTCTCCAAGACTGTGCCCAAGCACCACGCCGGGCGTAATCCCCACGCTTTTCCAGAGTGCCGTGAGCGCGCATTCTATCGCGAAAATGGCTGGTTGCGTCCACGCCTGGTCCGATAAATCACCGGCGCGTCCGAACATCGCATCGAGCAACGAAGCGCCTCGCGCTTCCCGCAACACGGCGTCGCATTGGTCCAGGACTGCCCGCGCCACGGGTTCGGTCTGGTACAAATGCTCGCCCATGCCGACCCACTGGCTGCCCTGTCCGGTATATAAAAATGCGATTTTAGAGGGCGCTTGCGGCGCGGGTCTCGCACTGCGCTCTACGAGGGCATTCAGGCGCTCGCGCAGCGATGCGCCACCATCGAATACGATGCCCGCGCGATGAGAGAACTGGCTGCGTCCCACGCCCGCTGTCCACGCCATGTCGGCAAGCAGGGCTTCGTCTATGGAAGCAACATCGCGTTTCAGGTACTGCCTCGCCAGGTCTCGAAGCGCTTCGTCGGATTTTGCCGATAGCGGCAGGAGCCTCGTCCTGCGCGCGCCGGGTTCTTCCTCCGGCGGCGGCACGGAAGCCGGTAGAGCAATGGCGACTGGCCGCGCGGGCCCCGCGGGGAAATGCGCTTCGTCGCTATTTTCAGGCGATCCGTACCCCGCCACGATGACATGCGCGTTTGTGCCGGACCATCCGAACGAATTCACTCCCGCAATCGGCGGTCGTTCGGCGCGCAGCGGCCAGTCCGTCGCCTCGGCAGTCACGCGCAGGGGCAGCCGGTCCCAATCCATGTTCGGATTGGGATTCTCGAAGTGCAGATGCTTGGGGATCACGCCCCGCTTCATCGAGAGTACTGCCTTGATCAGGCCCGCAATCCCCGCGGTTGGCTCCAGATGACCGATATTTGTTTTTACCGAGCCGACGAGTATCGGGTTGTCCGCCGCGCGCCCCTTGCCGTACGCCGCTGCCGTAGCGTTTATCTCAATGGGGTCGCCCACCTCTGTGCCCGTCCCGTGCGCCTCTACGTAATCGACTTCCGACGGCAGAATGCCCGCCCGCGACAGCGCCTCTTCGATCACGCGCTCCTGAGCCTCTCCGTTTGGCACCGTCAGGCCTGTACTCGCGCCATCCTGATTTACCGCGACGCTTCGGATGACGCCCCAGATATGATCGCCGTCGGCCTCTGCCTCGCCGAGCCGTTTGAGGACCACGATTCCGCAGCCTTCGCCTCGCACGAAACCGTTCGCAGACGCATCGAACGCCTTGCATTGCCCGTCTGGCGACAACATCCCGGCATTGCCCCGCAGTTCGGTCAGCCGCCCGGAAAGGATCGCCTGCACCCCGCCCGCCAGCGCCAGATCCGCCTTGCCCTGCTGCAATTCGGCAACCGCCTGGTTTATCGCAACCAGCGACGACGAACAGGCGGTATCTACCGCCATAGCCGGTCCTCCCAGACCCAATGCGAAGGCCACGCGGCCTATGGCTGTGTTCAGCGAGGTGCCCGCGACCGAGAAGAGGCTGGCGGAAGGATCGGCAGTCCTGCTGCCTCCCAGAATTACGCCCCGGTAATCGTTGTTGCTGATTCCCGCGTACACGCCGGTGCGGCTACCCTTCAGCCGATCCGGATCTATCCCCGCGTCCTCGAGCGCCTGCCAACTTGTCTCCAGCATCATACGCTGCTGCGGGTCCAGAAGTTGCGCTTCCACTGGCGAAATGCGGAAGAAGGCGGCGTCGAACAGGTCGATGTCCTCGACGAAAGCGCCAAAACGGCAAGCGTCGTTCTGCACCTCGGCGTCCGGGAAGAGCGTGCCTATGCGACCGACGCCAGAGCCCGGAAAACCTTCTGTCACGGCGTTCTCGCCGGCTTCGAGCAGGCGCCAGAAGGCAGAGATGTTCGGCGCATTGGGAAACCGGCACGCCATGCCTATGATCGCTATGGGCTGGTTTGTTTTGCCTCGTTTCACGACGGAATCCTTCATGTTCGGACGGATTTTATAAGGACGGGCGGGCGCGCCGCCTGCAGGATTTTCCCTGTTTTCACGGATTTTACACCAGGTTATTGCTTTCGAGAAATTCGCGGACCATCTGAGCGCACGTCTGAGGTTTTTCCAATTGAAGGAAATGCGTTGCTTCCGGTACGAAATCGTAATCTATCGTCAGAATGTCGCCGAGGTCAATGGTCGGCAGATATGCATAGGACAACGTGGGGTCCGCTCCGATGACCTTGGTGGGACAAGGCAGCGTTTCAAAAACCGGCAGCGCAGAAAAACTCCTGAAATAATCCGTGATCTGCGCCTCGTATTCGGGAGGACACCGAAGTTCGTACCCGGCCCCGTCGGCCGTCTTTCGAAGCGTGGTTCTGCCCATGAGTTCCCGAACGCCGGGAACGAGACGCGCAAAGCCGGGCAGATAACCGAGGAGTTCGGCAAAATATTCTTCCGTCTGAAACCGATACCTTCGGCGACGGGTGATCCGGGCCGCGTTTTCGGAGGCCTCGTCAAATTCCGTCTGGTTTTTGCCGGGCTTGCACAGGGGAGGATCGAACAGGATCATCGCGGACAGGTGGCCGCTCCGGGCGGAGGGCAAGAGATCCGCCATGATCGTGGACGAAAGGAGCGTTATCAGCGCGGAAACGGAGTGAAAAACGCCGATTTTGGGTTTTTCGCCCCAGGCCCGATCAATGGCTTCGAAGAGGCAAAGATGGTCGCGGACCAGTGTGGGCAGGTTGTGGCTTTCGCGCGGCCCGACGGCGTTCCACCCGTGGTTCCTGAGATCGAAGAGAACCAGGTCGAAATCCTCTTCGAGCAGCGACCAGAAAGGGTAGTACAGGTCGCTTGCAAGGCCATTGCCGTGACTCAGGACCAGGCGGGGCCCGTCGGGGTTTCCATGCCGCCGCAATATGGTGACAGTATCCTTGTCAAGCTGGACTTCGGATGTCGAAAGCGGCTCGGGTACTGCCCATACGTTATTCATAACAGCGTTTCCGGCAGCTCTGCCTACGCAAGCTTCGTTTAACCATAGGCATATAATATAGCGTTCGCCCGCATGGTTGTCGCGCTTCTTTCGCCTCAAGCCGCGCCAGACGCTCGGATAGCGCCGGCGGCCCCTACGAGGGCGCGCCGTTCGAAGCGATTTCCACCTCTGGCAGCATCCCCAGTTCCTCCCGGATTCGCTGCTTGATCGCTTCGCGCTCCGCGTCGTGCTCCCGCAGCCATTCCTTCGTGGCTTCCCTCCCCTGCCCTACGGATTCGCTGTCGTAGGAATACCAGGAACCGGATTTCTGCATGATTTTGCATTCGCACCCCAGGTCGATCAGCTCGCCCAGCGACGAAATGCCCTCTCCATAGATAATATCGAATTCGGCCTGCCGGAAAGGCGGCGCCGTCTTGTTTTTCACGATCTTTACGCGGGTCCGGTTGCCCACCACCTCCGTGCCTTCCTTGATCGCCCCGATCCGCCGAATATCCATCCGCACGGACGAATAAAACTTGAGCGCCCGTCCGCCGGAAGTCGTTTCGGGGTTCCCGAACATGACCCCAATCTTTTCCCGAATCTGGTTGATGAAAATAAGCGCCGTCCGCGTCCGGCTTATCGTGCCGGTCAGTTTCCGCAGCGCCTTGCTCATCAGCCGAGCCTGAAGCCCCACCTGATGGTCGCTCATCTCCCCTTCTATCTCGGCCTGCGGCACCAGCGCCGCCACCGAGTCGATCACCACTGCGTCCAGTCCGCCGCTGCGCACGAGCATGTCGCATATGTTGAGCGCCTGCTCCCCGGTATCCGGCTGGGACACCAGCATGTTGTCCACCTTCACGCCCAGTTTTTCCGCGTAGTTAATGTCGAACGCATGCTCGGCGTCGATGAAGGCGCACATGCCGCCGCTCTTTTGCGCTTCGGCGATGATATGCGTGGCCAGCGTCGTCTTGCCCGACGATTCCGGTCCGTAAATCTCTATGATGCGCCCGCGGGGCACGCCCCCCACGCCCAGCGCGGCGTCCAGGGTCAGCGACCCCGTCGAGATGGATTCGATGCGGGCGACGGGGGCGTCGCTCATGCGCATCACGGCGCCCTTGCCGTATTGCTTCTCGATTTGCTTGACTGCGAGGTTGAGGGCCTGGTTCGTGTCGGAGTGGTTACGCATTCTGTCAGGGTTGTGGTGGTTACGGGATATATGTGCAATATACATATATTTTATGCATTGCGCAAGGGGTCATGCTCCATTTCGGGAAATAAATCCCGAAAAATCCCGAAAAATGACCTTTTTCTCCCCTATAGACACATACGATACGCAATTATACCCTTCATGGGCGACGATCAAGCAATTTTTTTCGCACATGGTCCAGCAAGGCGGCGGCGGCGAGGCGCTTGTTGACGAGGCGGTCCTGCACGAGTTGCAATCGGCGGGCGCTTGCGCCGGCGGCATCCGCGTAGCCGATCCATACCGTGCCCACCGGCTTTTCCGGCGTGCCGCCCGAAGGCCCGGCCACCCCGGTCGTCGACAGGCCCACGTCCGCCCCAAGCCGCCGCCGGACGCCGTCGGCCATCTGCGCGGCGACGTTCTCGCTCACGGCGCCATGCCGCCGAAGCGCCTGCTGCGATACCCCCAGCGCATCCACCTTCGCCCGGTTCGCATAGGCCACCACGCCCCCCGCCATCCAGTCGGACGATCCGGGGACGTTCGTAAGCGTATGGGCCACATACCCCCCCGTGCAGCTTTCCGCCACGGCTACGGTCAGGCCACGCTCCCGAAGCATCTGCCCCACGACTTCTTCCAGCGTCTCGTCGTCCGCCCCATATATATAGTGTCCGATCCGCTCCCGCAGGCGCGCTTCGAGCTCGGCCACGCGCTCCTCCGCCTCGTCCCGCTGATCGCCGAAGGCCGTGATGCGCAGGCGCACGCCCCCCGGGCCAGGCAGCCAGGCCAAGCGGCGCGTTTCCGAAAGCATCCCGGACAAATCCCCCGCCGCTTCCTGCAAACCGGATTCTCCAATGCCCGCCGTGCGAAGGGTTCGGTGCGCAATGACCTGCAACCCGCCTCGCCGCCGCACCCTCGGCAGGACTTCGTCAGTAAAAAGGCGCTTCATTTCATGGGGCACCCCAGGCAAAAGGGCAAGCAGGCTTCCCGCCGCTTCTCCCCGGCGAATTTCCCGCCACAGCCCCGGCGCCGTCCCCGCCCGGTTGGGCAACGCCTCGAAACCCTCGGGCACCATGGCCTGGGACTGGTTGCTTTCCGGCATCGCGCGCCCCCGCCGCGCGAACCGCGCCCGGATTTCATCCAGAATATCTTCCCGCAAGACAAGTTCGGCGCCGAACAGGTCCGCTACGGCCCGCCGCGTTTTGTCGTCGCCGGTGGGTCCAAGCCCGCCGGTGGCCACCACCAGGTCGCTCTCGGACAGGCTGCGCCGCAGTTCGGATTGCAGCGCCTGTTCGTCGTCGCCGACCGTAGCCATGCGCCGGACGACCGCGCCCGTCAGGGTCAACTGCTCGCCCAGCCAGGCCGCGTTCGTATCGCGCACTTGCCCAATGAGCAATTCGTCCCCGATGGTCAGCACCGTAGCCTGCATTTCCCTCTGAATATGATCTCTCGACAGGATGCGGAACGAAAAGGCTTACAACTTGGCGCGGCGGGCGGACCAGCTTGTCGGATCGGCGCGCCAGTCCAGCATGGTCCGAATCGCCGCGTCGGGCAGCGCGGCCCGTTCCTGCGCCGCCGCCAGCAACGCGTCCAGGCCGGTCAATGCGTACAAGGGGATCCGCGCCTTTTCGAAAGCAAGGCGGGCCGCCGCGAAGCCATGCGAATAAATGGCCAGGACCGCTTGCACTTCGGCCCCGGCTTCGCGCAGCGTTTCCACGACGGCGCAGACGGACCCGCCCGTCGAAATCGCATCCTCCACCACCACCGTCGTCCGCCCCGCCACGCTTCCTCCCTCGACGCGCTGCCCTCGCCCATGCTTTTTCGGCTGCGCCCGCGCATACGCCATGGGCAAGTCCAGCCGGTCCGCCAGCCAGGCCGCATGCGGGATGCCGGCGGTGGCCGTGCCCGTAACGACGTCGGCCGCGAGGCCCTCCTCCCGCCATACGCCCGCGAACCCGTCGCATACGGCGCGGCGGGCCGCCGGACTGGAAAGGAGCAGCCTGTTGTCGCAATACACAGGAGCCAGCAAGCCGGAAGCCAGCGTAAACGGCTCCTCCGAAGCAAAGCGAACGGCCCCTGCGTCCAGCAGATATTCCGCCACGCGGCGGGCCATCAAGCGCCCCCCTTCGTTTGGGTCCCGCGCGTTTTGGTTATGCGGGTTATGCAGGGTTGCGTCGTTCGGCGTCATAAAAAATTCGCGAATTTTTCAGAATATTCCTTGGGGTCCATTAAGGTCCATTGGCGTTCAGGCCGCGTCTTGTCCGTCCGGGGCGCGCCGCATTCGGGCAAAGTACACCCATCCGGTCCACAAGGTAAACGCCGCAACAAGCAAAAAGGCTGCAAACGGCAGCGGCGTAGCAAGCAGGTCCCGCGCCCAGGCGCCTGCCGCGCCCTCCAGTTTTTCGACGGTCAAGAGGGTCAACATTCCCGCGAGGTACGCAATCTGGACCGCCGTTTTTCGTTTTGCGAGGGGAAGCGTGAACCCGCCGTCGGCACTCGGGACATGCGAACGCAGCCAGGTCACCGCCGCGTCGCGCAAGCCGATGAGCGCCACCCCCCACCAGGGCGCCGCGTCCGGCGCAACCACGCAAAGCATGACAAAGACGCCGAGGACCAGCGCCTTGTCCGCCAGCGGGTCCAGCGTTTGGCCAAGCCGGGAGCGGGCCTCGAATTTTCGGGCGATCTTGCCGTCCAGCCAGTCCGACGCCGCCGCCAGAAGAAACAACGCCAGGGCTACGGCAAGGCCAGGTAACGCATTGCCGTACAACAGGATAAGCACGAGCGGCGTAACCAGTATCCGAAATGTCGTCAGTACGTTCGGGAGATATTTCATCGTGCTGTCATTATGACGGAGAATAAACTCCGGCATTATTCTTGAGGGCAGCCTGCGCGACACGAAACATCCGCGCCATGGCGCATCACCCCTAAAATACAGACCTGCAAGGTAGCGAGATACGCATTATGGGAAAGATTATAGGAATTGACCTCGGCACCACCAATTCGGTCGTGGCCGTCATGGAAGGCGGCGAGCCTGTTGTGATCACCAACTCCGAGGGCGCGCGCACCACGCCGTCCGTGGTCGCGTACAAAGGGGACGGCGAACGCCTCGTGGGCGCGCCCGCCGAACGGCAGGCCACCACGAACCCGAAGAACACGATCTCCTCCATCAAGCGCTTCATGGGGCGGCAGCACGACGAGGTTACAGGCGAGATCGCCACGGTCCCCTACGAAGTGACGCGCGGCGAAAACAACACGGCCCGCGTCCAGATGAACGACCGGGTCTATACGCCGCAGGAAATATCCGCCATGGTGCTCCAGAAACTGAAGCAGACGGCGGAAGACCATCTCGGAGAAAAGGTAACCGACGCCGTCGTTACCGTGCCCGCCTATTTCAACGACGCGCAGCGCAAGGCCACGAAGGAAGCCGGAGAAATCGCCGGGCTGAAGGTGCAGCGCATCATCAACGAACCGACGGCGGCGGCGCTGGCCTACGGCCTCGACAAAAAGGACGCCTCCGACAAACTGGTCGCCGTATACGACCTGGGCGGCGGCACGTACGACATTTCCATTCTGGAACTGGGGGAAGGGGTGTTCGAAGTGAAGGCCACCTATGGCGATACGCACCTCGGCGGAGACGATTTCGACCAGCGGCTGATCAACCATCTCGCCGACAAATTCCAGCAGGAAGAGGGCATCGACCTGCGCAAGGACAGCATGGCGCTGCAACGGCTCAAGGATGCAGCGGAAAACGCCAAGAAAGAACTCTCTTCCCAGCAGCAGGTGAACATCAACCTGCCCTATATCACCGCTACGGAAAGCGGGCCGAAACACCTCGCCCTCGACATTTCGCGGGCGGCGTTCGAGCGCCTCGTGGACGACCTGGTCGAGCGCACCATTCCGCCCATGGAAAAAGCGCTGAAGGACGCCGGGGTTTCGAGGGGCGACATCGACGAAGTGATTCTGGTGGGCGGCTCCACCCGCATTCCCAAAATCCAGGAAGTGGTCGAGAAATTCTTTGACAAAACGCCCAACCGTTCCGTCAATCCGGACGAAGTGGTGGCCGTGGGCGCGGCGATCCAGGGCGGCGTGTTGTCCGGCGACGTTACCGACGTGCTGCTGCTGGACGTAACGCCGCTCAATCTGGGCATCGAAACGCTTGGGCGCGTGATGACGCCGCTCATCGAGGCCAACACGACCATTCCCACGAACAAAAGCCAGGTTTTCTCCACGGCGGCGGACAGCCAGCCTTCCGTGGAAATCCATGTGCTCCAGGGGGATCGCCAGATGGCTATAGACAACCGTACGCTTGGGCGTTTTCACCTGGACGGCATTCCGCCGGCGCCGCGCGGCATTCCCCAGATCGAGGTTACCTTCGATATGGACGCGAACGGCATTCTGGAGGTTACCGCAAAGGACAAGGCGACGAACAAGGAGCAGAACATCCGAATTGAGGCGTCCAGCGGGCTTTCCGATCAGGAAATAGAGAAGATGCGGCAGGACGCGAAGGCGCACGCCGAGGAGGACAAGAAGAAGCGGGAGGAGATCGAGAAGCGGAACCAGGCCGATTCCCTGCTCTATTCCACGGAGAAGAACCTCAAGGAATACGGGGACAAGATTCCCGCCGAAAAGAAGGCGAAGGTAGAAGCGGCGCTCGAACGGCTCAAGGAAGTGCGCAAGAACGACGATTCGCCCGAACTGGATTCGGCGCTGGAGCAGCTCAATCAGGCCTGGGGCGAAGCCGCCGAGGATATGTACAAGGCACAGGCCGCCGCCGCGCAGGAAGCCGCGGCGCAGGGGGCGGCGGGGGCGGCGGAAGGCCCCGGCGAGGCGGGCCAGCACGAACCCTCAGGCGACGGCTCTGTGGACGCCGACTTCGAAGTGCTGGACGAGGATGAGGAAGCGCCGCCGCCGCAGCCGTAGGGTGGCGGGCGAAACGATAAAAGAAAATTATATTTATTGTGTCGCTTCCTTTTTACATTCCTCAGCGAGTTCAGGATACCGCTCGGCAATCATATCCAAGCATCGTTTTTTGATTATTTTGTATGCCAGCTTTCGCCCGACTCTCCCGGACAAATCTGTTAGTACTGTGTCGTATGTCGTGCATTGATGACGCAAATCCGCCACCGATGATTTGTGGGTGTCCTGAGGGTCATTGGTCCAGCTTATTTTTACTTTCTTGGCCCATTCGATAGTTTCTTTTTCTCTCCTTTTATTTACACGGCGAGATCGTTCGGATCGCTTGATGCGCTCCTCCTGATAATCGTTCCATGCCGCGGAGTCCTTCGCTTCTATCACACGCCGCTCCTTGTATAGCCGCATCTTCGCGCCAGAAGAACGAATAGGATTCCGTTCTTTTGCATCTGGCTCGCCTAATAGTTTGGTTATCAGGCGGTCACTAAATCCGTGCTCCCTGCGCAGGGCATTGTATGTGATGAATTTCATGGTCTTCGTGTTTACGTGAAACTTTTGGTCTCATTGATAAGCAGAGCCGACATGCTTGCTGCCCATCATATCGAACACGCCCTCGCAGGCCTGCTTGAAGCCCGCCGAACGACTCGAGATCGTCCGCGTACGCGGTGCCGCAAAGCGGAATCCCGCCGGCCCCAAGGCTCTATTTCTTAATCTAGGCATTGCTCGCACTGTGTCCGTGTAGTGTGGATTGTTTGCCCACATAATAATCCATTTATTGATATTAAATATCCATTTATTATGAAATTTATATGAAATTAAGCCAGGAATAATCCAGATTCAACCAGTCGAGAAAACGGCTATCAAGATCGAGGGGGTGCGCAGGGCGGCATGGGCCACCCTCGCCTTGAAGTCGGGACTGTGGGTTCTGCGGGTGCGTTTGGGCATGGAATACCTCCAGTGGGTTGGTTGGATCGGAACAAGGTCGCAATCCTATACCTTAAAAACCCAAAATCCTGTTCAGACAACCCGAACCACCTCTCTCTCCGCCGTTTCCGAACGAATCGGGGCAAGATACCGTGCCCTCGAAGCCTCTAACCAGATAGGCTTTAATGTAGATTTGAGATAGATTGTGCCCCAAAGAATCTCTTGGATCAATTTCTCGAATGTCGAAAGCCACCAGCGAATCTACGCCAGCGTAGTACCAGGCTTGAGATTGCCCGTGAGCCAGGTTGACGGTAGCGAAGAGTGTTATGATGGTAAAGAGGATGCGTTTCATTGTCATTTTTGCTGATTTTTGTGAGTGTGATAATATATGAAATTTAAGTATAAATTTATCACCCTCGTCCTATTATGTTGCTAAATTTTATTATTCTATTTTCACGACGACCTTTTTTAGGTCCATAAAATGAATCGACTGTAAAACCTTCGACTTGAAGCTTTTTTGCAATACTAGCTATGCTCACATTGGATAATTTTTTATTCTGCACTACGCAGCGACGAATTAGCATTTCTTCTAATTCTGAAATTCCAGTAACTTGTGTAGATAAGCCTAATTGTTTTTCTTTAATTTTTGCAATTAAAATAAGCATAGGTATGCCTCTTTGTTCTATCAAAATTTCAGTATATTTTCTAAATTTATGATCAGTAAAGCATTCTTTTTCAAAAGTTTGTGTTTCAGTTTTTCCCACATACCAAGGAGTTATTTTATTACTATTTTTTTGCTTTTTTATTGAAAAAATGTAACACCCTACTCCATCCTTAAAGGATAACGTTTTTTCACGACCAGAATTGTCTTTTATTTTAGTATCAAATTTCGCCCACCAATCGGGGTTTTTGATATTTTTTAGATCAAGTGTAGTACTCTTTATAATGGGTATCTCAACGAGCTCCGAGGGTGTAAATTTTATCATGGCTAAGGGTACGATGATTTAGGTGGATGGTACGATAAGGGTTAGGTTGTTAAGCGCATCTGACATGCAAGGCTCGGTTTCACTCCAAGCAGCCCGCCTGATCCATCGCAGCAAGACTTCTCCGATCCGCAGGGTCTGCGAAATCCGACTTTTCAGGACACAGGTGGTTACTGCCCACGTATCGAACACGCCCTCGCCGACCTGCCTTAAAGTCCGCCGAACGACTCGATAGCGTCCGCGCCCACCGTGTGCAGTAAAGCGGGCCCCTACCAGCCCAAAGTCCCTTTTTCTTAAATCCAGGCATCGCTCACACCGTCTCCTTAATGTTGGAATTCATCTTCCATTATAACCAGTTTATTGATATAAAATACCCATTTATTATGAATATTATGTGAAATTAAGCCTAAAATAAGTATAATCTGATCAGCAAACATAGGCAAACTTGCCAAGATCAAGCGAATCTGCCAAGCATCGTGTCCAGAGGCTTTCTGGATACGCCGGTAGCGAAGTCGCTGGCCCACGCCGCGCAAACCCTCCAAGGATCCGCGCCACGATTTGCCCGCCAGACTGGGAAAACGCTGGATCGTCACGACGGAACTGCTCAAGATATCCGCATCGCCGACGGAGCCGGCGATCCTCTCGTCGCTCGACGCTTTCAAGCCTGCCTGAAACGAGCGGTACCCGGCCAGCGCTCCCCTCTGGATAAGGATGGCACAGCCCATCAAGAATTGGAAGGACGCGCCCAACCAGTTCTTCATACCTTACGGAGACAGAATGTCCTACGAAACGTAACCGTATTTACATGGTTTCCGGCATTCCGACTCCACCCGCCCGACGAAAATCACCGAACAAGCATCATCTTCCGCACCCGCGTTTCGCCACTCGTCTGTAGCCGGTAGGCGTACAGGCCCGATGGAAGGCCGCCTGCATCAAACCGGATGCTATACTCCCCCACCGCCCGCACGCCATCCACA
>JAJECT010000003.1 GCA_022821845.1 Rhodothermales bacterium
CGCAAAACATCGGGCCCCGAATACGCATGCAAGCGCATGAACCTGTTTACTCTTATGTATTTGCGAAAAGGCGCACCCAACCCCCGGTGTCCACCCTGAATTTCGAGGGGAGACACGCCGCCCCGGCAAGGCCGGTTAAAATAATAAGGCGCGAAAATTTCGAGGTTAAATAATTAAGGCGGGGCCTGTCTGGGGTCTGGAGTGCGCCTTTTCGCAAAACATCGGGCCCCGAATACGCATGCAAGCGCATGAACCTGTTTACCCTTATGTATTTGCGAAAAGGCGCACTCCAGGCCCCAAATGTTGTTCAATTCGCATATTCGCTGCGGTTTCACGACAAAAGAACCGGGCGTTTCCGAAATTACGGCGGATTGTTTTCCGCGCTATTTCGAGCCTTGCAACACCCCTCATGGCGATTCTTCATCCTTTTCGCGCGCTCCGTCCCCTCCCCGGCAAGGGGGCGGAAGTGGCTTCCGTTCCCTACGACGTGGTCGATACGGAAGAAGCCCGCGCCCTTGCCGCCGGACGGCCGCTGAGCTTTCTGCATGTCGTGCGCCCGGAAATAGACCTGCCGCCGGATGCAGACGAATACGCCCCGGAAACCTATGCGCGCGGCGCCGCCAACCTGCAAGACTACGCCCGGAGCGCCGCCTCGACGCAGGAGGCGGAACCGTCCGTATATTTGTACCGCCTCGAAATGGACGGACGGGCGCAAACCGGCGTATTCGGTTGCGTCTCGGTAGCCGAATACGATGAGGGAATCATCCTCAAACACGAAAAAACGCGCCCAACGAAGGAGACGGACCGCGTCCGGCATATCGTAGCCCAGCAGGCGCACGCGGAACCGGTCATTATGACGTACCGGAACACAGACCGCATCGACGCGCTGGTCGCCGCCGAGACCGCTTCAAAGCCGCTCTATGATTTTACGGCGGAGGATGGCGTCCGGCATACGATCTGGAAAGCGGCGCAAAAGGATGCGCTGGCGGACGCCTTCCAGGCCGTGGAGCGCCTCTACATTGCGGACGGGCATCACCGGTGCGCGGCGGCCTCGCGCGCGGCGGCGGGACTGCGCGAAGCCGCTGCCGAATGCCCGGAGGCCGCGTTCTTCCCGGCGGCGCTCTTTCCCATGAGCGAATTGCGCATCCTGGCCTACAACCGCATCCTGCGCACACTGCCTGCGCCCGCCGGCGAGTTCCTCGATGCGCTGGCCGCCCGGTTTGACCTGTCCACAGATTCAGGGGAGAAAGCGCCCGCCGAACCGGGGACCGTTTGCCTGTACCTGGACGGACGCTGGCATACGATGTCCCTTCCGCCGACGGCCCGCCCCGAAGTAGCCGACGCGCTGGACGTCGCCCGGCTCAGCGAGCATTTGCTGGAACCCGTATTCAGAATCGCAGATCAGCGCCTGGATCCGAACATCGACTTTGTGGGAGGCATTCGCGGCGCGGACGAACTGGAGCGTCTCGTCGATTCCGGGCGGGCGGCGCTGGCTGTTTCCATGTATCCGACCAGCGTGGAAGAATTGCTTGCGGTGTCCAACGCGGGCCTGCTCATGCCGCCGAAATCCACCTGGTTCGAACCGAAACTTCGCAGCGGATTGCTTGTCCACTTGTTTGAATAACGCGCCTTCCCGAACTGTTTTTGCTTGCCGCCCGGCTTCCGGGTCTGCGGTTTTTCTGATCGTTCCGATCATCCCTTTTCATGTACCCTGCTGCCATGCAACCCGCCCTGCGCTTGCATAACTTTTCCGCCGGTCCCGCAACGCTTCCGGAGGCCGTCCTGCTGGAAATAAAAGAGGAACTCCCGGTCTATGGCGACCTGGGCGCCTCCGTCCTTGAAATCAGCCACCGCTCCGCCGCCTATACGCAGATTGCGCAGGACGCGCGGGACCGCATGCGGCGTTTACTGGGCGTCGGAGAGGAATGGCATGTGCTTTTCCTGCAAGGCGGCGCGTCCATGCAGTTTCACCAGGCGCCGCTGAATTTTCGGAAACCGGAAGGGTCCGCGGATTACGTCGTGACCGGCCGGTGGGCTGCGAACGCGCTGAAGGAAGCGCAGCGGACAGGCAAGGCACGGGCCGCGGCCTCCAGCGAGGACCAGAATTTCTCCTACCTCCCGGACGTCGCCGCATGGGATATCGACCCAGAGGCGGATTATCTGCATATCACCTCGAACAATACCGTGGCGGGTACGCAATTTCAGGAAACCCCGCAGGTCGCTCCGCCGCTCGTATCCGACGCCTCCAGCGATTTTCTGAGTCGTCCGATCGATATGGCAAGGCATGCGCTGGTCTATGCGGGCGCGCAAAAAAACATTGGCCCGGCAGGCGCCACGGCGGTCCTCGTTCGCGACGATTTTCTGCAACGGCGCAATGCGTCGCTGCCGGTCATCCTGGATTACGGCGTCCACGCCGCAAAATTGTACAATACGCCTCCTGTGTTCGCCGTGTACGTCATCGGGAAGGTGCTGGCCTGGCTGGAAGGGCAGGGCGGGCTGGCGACCATGGAAAAAATAAACGAGCGCAAGGCGGGCGCCCTGTACGCCCGCATCGACCGAACGGATTTCTACCGGGGCGTTGCGCGCAAGGAGGCCCGCTCGCGGATGAACGTAACCTTTCGCTTGCCGTCCGAAGACCTTGAAGCCCGTTTTCTTGCCGAAGCGAACGCGCAGGGCTTGCTGGGGCTGAAAGGACACCGCTCGGTGGGAGGGATGCGCGCCTCCCTCTACAATGCCTGTCCGGAAGCCTCCGTGGACGCGCTCACCGCCTTTATGGACGATTTCGAAAGGAAACGCGGATGATGTCCGGCGGGCTTCGTATATTTTCCCCGCCATGCGCGCAGGATGGGCCGTACGCGTGGCTTCGTCATGCCTTGCCAGCGCGCGTCTCGCAAGCCCCTGCGCTTCGTGGACTTAATCAGGGTATTCTTAATCAGATGATCCTTACTCAGCGTATCCTTTTATTTCGAGGCGTATGGCGTTGACCATCGGGGTTCCAAAAGAGACCGCGGACGGCGAACGGCGGGTGGCGCTCGTTCCGGAAGTCGTTCGCAAGCTCGCGCGCGCGGGGTTCGAAATCGTCGTGGAGGCGGGGGCGGGCGAAGCGGCGTACTTTCCCGACAACGCCTTCCGGGAAGAGGGCGCGCGCATCGGGACGGATAGCGAAGCGCTGGGCGCGAACATCGTCCTGAAAGTCGCCCCGCCCTCGGAATCCGAAATCGGAAAGATGGCTTCCGGCGGCGTGTTTCTGGGGATGCTGGATCCGCTGGGCCGCCCGGCCCTCGCGCAGGCCCTGGCAAGCCGATCCGTTACGGCGCTCAGCATGGAACTGGTCCCGCGCATATCCCGTGCGCAAAAGATGGACGCGCTTTCCGCCATGAGCAGCGTGGCGGGGTACGTCGCCGCGTTGCAAGCCGCCGCCGAATTGCCCCGGTTTTTCCCGCTTCTGACGACGGCGGCGGGCACCGTGAAGCCCGCGAACGCGCTGGTGCTGGGCGCAGGCGTAGCCGGGCTGCAAGCCATCGCCACGGCAAGGCGGCTCGGGGCCCGCGTGTCCGCTTACGATATCCGGGACGCCGCGCAGGAAGAAGTCCGCAGCCTGGGCGCGAAGTTCGTGGAATTGGCGTTCGAAACGCAGGAAGACGCCGATACGGGCGGCTACGCCAAAGCGTTGACCGAAGAAAAAGCGGCCCAGCAAACGGCGTTGCTCGTTCCGCATATCGGGGCGGCGGACGTCGTGATCTCGACCGCGCTGGTGCCGGGCCGCCCGGCGCCGATCCTGATTGCGGACGAAGCCTTGCAAGCCATGAAGCCGGGGTCCGTAGTGATCGACCTCGCGGCCCCCGGCGGCGGCAATTGCGCGGCCACTCGCCCGGGCGAAACCGTTCTGTACGGGCACGGCGTACGCATCTTCGGCCCCCTCGATCTTCCGTCCCGCGCGCCCATCGACGCCAGCGCCATGTACGCCCGCACGCTGCTTGCCGTCCTCGCGGAGTTTTCCGACGGCGAAACCTTCCGCGCGGATTTCGAGGACGATATTTTCAAAGGCATGTGCGTGGCCGAGGGCGGAGAAGTCGTACACGAGCGCGTCCGCGCCCTGCTCGAAACATAAGGACACGCTGATCAAAACCGCTTCCCGCGCCCACCCTGTTTTCGACCCGACCTGTGCCCATGCTAAGCAATCTTGTCATATTCGTTCTGGCGGCCTTCATTGGCTTCGAAATTATCAGCAAGGTGCCGCAAACCTTGCATACGCCGCTCATGTCCGGCACGAACGCCATCAGCGGCATTACCATTGTGGGCGCGCTGGTGGCGACGGGCATGGTCGCCGCCCCCTGGGCCAAATGGATTGGCTTTGCGGCGCTCGTCGTCGCCGCGATCAACGTGGTCGGGGGCTTCCTCGTAACGGACCGGATGCTCCAAATGTTCAAGCCGAAACAGCGCCCCGCCCCGGACGCTACCGAGACCTCCTGACGCTTCGTCCCGATGCAAAACGCAATCTTGTTGGCATATCTCGCCGCCGCCGTACTCTTTATCCTGGGCATGAAGCGGTTGCAGTCTCCGGCGACGGCCCGCGCGGGAAACCGGCAGGCCGCGCTTGGCATGCTGGTTGCGGTCGTCGCGACGCTGCTTATTCAGGAAATCCTTTCTCCCGTGGAAATGATCGCCGGGTGCGCAGTGGGCGCGACGATAGGCCTGTTGCTGGCCCGCCGCGTGGCCATGACAAGCATGCCGGAACTGGTGGCGGTGTTCAACGGGTTCGGCGGGCTGGCGTCGGCGCTGGTGGCGGGCGGCGAAATCGCGCGCTATCTGGCGGCGGCGCCCGGCGCCGGCGCGTTCGCCCGTGTTGCGCAGACCAGCGCCGCCCTTGCGCCGCTGGACGCGTCGGCGGCGGCGATCGGCGCGCTGTGCATTCTGATTGGCGCGGTCACTTTTTCGGGAAGTTTTGTGGCGTTCGGCAAGCTGGGCGGGCGCCTGAGCGGCAATCCCGTTTCGTTTCCAGGGATGCGCGTACTTACGGCGCTGATCCTGCTGGGCGCGCTTGCGGCGGGCGGATACCTGATCTACGGGGCGGGCGCGTCCTTTGCGGCCATGGATATGCAAGCCATCCTGTGGGGCTCCCTCGCGCTGGGCGGGTTTGCGCTGGCGCTGGGCGTGCTCCTGGTCATTCCCATCGGCGGCGCGGACATGCCCGTGGTGGTGGCCCTGCTGAACGCCTATTCGGGGCTTGCCGCGGCGGCCACCGGATTCATGCTGGACAACACGGCGCTGATCGTAAGCGGCGCGCTGGTCGGCGCGTCGGGCCTCATCCTCACCTCCATTATGTGCGAGGCCATGAACCGGTCCTTGCTGAATGTCCTGCTGGGCGGGTTTGGCGGCGAAAGCGACGGAGGCGGCCCCGCCGTGGAAGGCGCCCGAGAGGATCTGACGGCGCAGGAAACGTCGGTGGAGGACGTCGCCATCCAGCTAACCTATGCGGAACAGGTGGTTATCGTGCCCGGGTACGGGATGGCGGTGGCGCAGGCCCAGCATCAGGTGCGCGAACTCGCGGATATGCTGCAAGCGCGGGGCGTAACCGTGAAATATGCGATTCACCCGGTGGCGGGGCGCATGCCCGGACATATGAACGTGTTGCTTGCCGAGGCGGACGTGCCCTACGATCAGTTGTACGAAATGGACGACATTAATAGCGAATTCGCGATGACGGACGTGTCGCTTGTGATCGGCGCGAACGACGTGGTCAATCCGGCGGCGCGCACGGACAAGGCCAGCCCTGTTTACGGGATGCCTATTCTGGACGTGGATCGCTCCGGCGCGGTGGTCGCGCTCAAGCGGAGCCTGCGCCCCGGCTATTCCGGCATCGAGAATATGTTGTTCTACCACGAGAATACGCGCATGCTTTTCGGGGATGCGAAAGATTCGCTCGCCAACCTGGCGGCGGCGGTAAAGAATCTGTAGGCCGCGTGGCGCAATTATTCCCGGAAACGCCATTTTTCCATAACCGGCCGGAGCGCGGCCCAGACATGCTCCGCGACGATCCGGTGGCCCGCCTCGTTGGGATGAATCCCGTCCGCCTGCATGAGCGAATCGACGCCGCCCACGCCTTCGAGCAGGAACGGAACGAGGCGGACCTGCTCCCCGGCGGCAAGCGCAGGGTAGACGTTGCGGAAAGCCTGCGCGTACTCCGGCCCGAGGTTGGGCGGAATCTGCATGCCGGCGAGAATAATTTCCATATCCGGGTTCGCCGTCCGGGCCTTGTCCATGATGGCGCGCAGGTTGCGCGCTGTAACATCGACCGGAATGCCTCGTAAACCATCGTTTCCCCCCAGTTCCAGCACGAGGACGTCCACCGCATGTCGCTCCAGATACCAGTCTATGCGGCGCAAACCCCCTGCGCTGGTTTCTCCGCTCAGCCCTGCGTTGATCGCCTGCGCGTTCCATCCCAGCGAATCCATGCGCTGTTGCACGAGGGCGGGAAAGGCATGGGCGGGATCCACACCGGCGCCCGCAGACAAGCTGTTTCCCAGAAAAAGCAGGACCGCATCCGGCTTTCGGGCCGGGTCTGGCGCAAGGACCTGCGCGTCTTCATCGCCCGCGGAAGGCGCCGGGCGGTCGTTGCGAGGCCCGCACCCCAGGCACAGAACAGGGATGCATGTGCATGCCAGCAGGTATAGTTTGCCGATGCGCATGGATTGCCGAAAACGTGTTGGCGCGAACGCGGGGTAAATAAATACGGGTTGCGTACATCCTCAGCAAGGAATAAGACCCGATGGCAACAAACCCCCGGAAACGAAAACCGGTTTCAGAAAAATATCCATGGCCCCCATCCTTTCCGTTCGCCATCTCACGAAGACCTACCGAAGCGGCGACCGATCGCTTACCGTGCTATGCGACGTATCCTTTGATTTGCATCCCGGAGAAACGTGCGCCGTGGCGGGCCCCTCGGGTTCCGGGAAAACCACGCTGCTGGGCTTGTGCGCCGGACTGGATCGGGCTACGTCGGGAAGCGTGGATTTGTCCGGTCGTCGCCTTGGAAACCTGTCGGAAGACGCGCTGGCAAGGCTTCGTAACCGGGAAGTCGGGTTTATTTTTCAGACATTCCAGCTCATTCCTACGCTGACTGCGCTGGAAAACGTGATGGTTCCGGCGGAATTACGGGGCGAGAAGGGGGCCCGCAAGCGGGCAAGCGAACTGCTGGATCAGGTGGGACTGGGAGAACGGATGTCCCATTATCCCGCGCAGTTGTCCGGGGGCGAACAGCAGCGGGTATCCATTGCGCGGGCGTTTGCGAACCGGCCCGCCATGCTTTTCGCGGACGAGCCCACGGGCAACCTGGACGCCGAGACGGGCGAAACCATCGAGGCGCTGTTGTTTGACTTGAACGAAACCGCGGGCGCCGCGCTGCTCCTCGTTACGCACAACCAGGAACTGGCCGAGCGCGCCGGACGCATCATTCGGCTCCGGGGCGGCCGCGTGGTTTCCGACGGCGCGCCGAAAGCCGAACCTGCCCTTCCGTAGCCAGCGCGCGATACGATGCCGAATTGGTGGATATGCAAGATGGCGTGGCGGGACAGCCGGGGCAGCCGACGGCAGCTGGCGCTCTTTTTGTCCGCCATGGTCGTGGGCGTGGCGGCGCTGGTGGCCATTTCGTCGTTCGGGAGCAACCTGCGCAAGGTGGTGGACCGCGAGGCGAAAACATTGCTGGGCGCAGACCTCATGCTGGAATCCGGGCGCCCGTTCGGAAGCGCCATGGAAGCGGCCATCGATTCTATTGGCGGCGCCCAGGCCCGCCTTGTCTCCTTTCCCTCCATGGCCTGGTTTCCGGCGGGGCGACATTCGCGCCTGATGACCGTGCGGGCAGTCGAGGGCGCCTTTCCTTTCTACGGGGACCTCGAAACCACGCCCGCCGACGCGGCGAACCGCTGGCTTGCCGACGGCGGCGCGCTTGTGGATCGGACGGTCATGGACCTCTTTGACGCGCAGCCCGGAGACAGCGTCCGCATCGGGCGCCGTTTCTATCCGATAGCGGGGCAGATCGACAAGATGCCGGGCGAAAACCAGATGATGTCGCTTTTCAGTCCGCGCATATACATTCCCGCCGCGCGGCTGGATTCGACGCTCTTGTCCCGGGGGAGCCAGGCCGAGTACGCCCTTGCCTTCCGGTTCGACGACGGCAGGGACGTAGAAGCGCTTGTCGAACGGGTGGCGCCGCGCTTGCGCGAAGAAGAAGTTCGCTACGATACGGTCGCCGAAATCCGGGAAGGCTGGGACGAGGGCCTCACCAATCTGTATCGCTTTCTGAACGTAATCGCTTTTGTGGCCGTGCTGCTGGGCGGCATTGGGGTGGCGGGCGCCGTGCACGCGTACGTGCGCAGGCGGCTGGCGACGATCGCCGTGTTGCGATGCCTCGGGGCGGGCGTCTGGCGAACATGCGCCGTGTACGCCTTGCAAACCCTTGCCATGGGCCTGGCGAGCAGCGCGGCGGGGGCCGTGCTGGGCATAGGGGTGCAAGCGCTTGTGCCGCTGGCCTTGCAGGATTTCCTTCCCGTAACCGTGCCTTTTTCGATATCCTGGGGGTCCCTTGGGGCAGGCATGGCGCTGGGCGTCGGGGTCGCTGCGGCCTTTGCGCTTTTCCCGCTCGTTTCGGTTCGCCGCGTATCGCCGCTTTTGGCCCTGCGCGCAAGCGTGGAAAACGGTTTGTCCGGTTTGAAAGACCCCCTCTGGTGGGGCGCGCTCGGGATCGTGGCGGCGGGGATTGTCGCATTCGCCATAGGCAATGCGCCGTCGCCCGGCGTCGGACTGGGCTACGCGGCGGGCCTGGCGGCGGGCTTTCTCGCCCTCCTGATTACGGCGAAAGGCGTCGTCTGGGCTGCGCGCCGCTTCTTTCCGGCGGGCTGGAGTTACATCTGGCGGCAAGGATTGGCCAACTTGTTTCGGCCCAATAACCAGACCACGATGCTGGTGCTTTCGCTTGGACTGGGCGCTTTTGCGATCGGAACGCTTTTCGGCGTGCAACGAACGCTGCTGGGCCAACTCGAACTGTCCGAAGCCCGGCGCTTGCCCAATATGGTCTTGTTCGATATTCAATCCGACGAAATCGAGCCGGTTACGAATATCGTGCAGGCGCATGGCCTGCCCGTGCTGGACAGCATCCCCATCGTAACCATGCGTCTTGCCTCCGTCAACGGACGCGCCGTACGCGCCATGCAGGAAGATTCCACGGCAACCTGGGCGCATCGCCGGGAATACCGCGTAACGTATCGGGACCATTTGACCGAATCCGAAAAGGTGGCGGCGGGCGAATTTATCGGCGCGGCCGATCCGAACGACCCGCGGGCGCCCGTATCGCTCGACGAGGATATTGCCCGGGAACTGGAGGTCGGGGTGGGGGACAGCCTTGCGTTCAACGTACAGGGCCAGTTGATTCCGGCCCGGGTGGCCAGTTTGCGCGAAGTGGAATGGCGGCGCATAGGCGCCAATTTTTATGTGGTGTTCCCCGCGGGCGTACTGGAAGAAACCCCGCGATTCCATGTCCTCCTTAGCCGGACGGAAACCGCAGACGCGGCGTCCGGGTTGCAGCGAGCCGTAGCGGACGGATACCCTTCCGTCTCCATCATCGACTTGTCGCTGGTTCTGAGCGCCTTCGACGCTATTTTCTCCAGCGTATCGTTCGTGGTTCGTTTTATGGCGTCTTTCAGTATCCTGACAGGAATCATTGTGCTCGTCGGAGCCGTGGTGGTGAGCCGGGCGCAACGGCGGCGCGAGAGCGTATTGCTGAAAACGCTGGGGGCCTCCCGGTCCGAAGTGCTTCGAATTATGACGATCGAGTATTTTTTCCTCGGATTCTTTGCCGCCTTGACGGGCCTTGCGCTGTCTTTCGCGGCGGTGTGGGCGTTTGCGGCGTTCCTCTTCGATACGCCTTTCCGGCCGGATATCGTGGCCGCGCTGGCGTTGCTGGTCGCTGTGCCGCTTTTGACGATAGCCACCGGACTCGTAAACAGTCGGGGCATCTACCGGCGATCTCCGCTGGAGGTATTGCGCGCGGAAACGTAACGGCGCAGCGCTTCCGAACAGACTCAGAGACCCCTGAAATAACAACATGACGGATTGCATGGACAGGGAGGGCATCGCCCGCAACGTTCGCCGGATTCGCGCGCGCATTGCGGAAGCCTGCCGGCGAGCCGGGCGTTCGCCCGACGAAATTACGCTCGTCGCCGTATCCAAAACGTTTCCCATGGCGGCGATAGAAGCGGCGCGCCAGGCCGGGGTACGCCATTTTGGAGAAAATCGCGTACAGGAACTGGCCTCGAAGAGCAAGGAAGCGCCGGGGCGGACGCAAGGCGGGGACAGAACCTGGCACATGATCGGACATTTGCAGCGAAACAAGGCAAGGGACGTCGTTCGTTTCGCAGATTGCTTCCATGCGCTGGACAGCGCCCGCCTCGCCCGCGCGCTGAACGAACGCGCCCGAACGGAAGAGCGCACCGTGTCCTGCCTGGCCCAGGTCGATATTTCCGGCGAGGACAGCAAGTTTGGCGTAGCCCCGGACGAACTGCTTCCCCTGCTGGAAGCCGTGGTCGGCTGCGAGCGCATTCGGGTGCGCGGACTGATGGCTATCGGATCGCTTCGCGCCGAGCCGGACGCCATTCGCGGCGAGTTTCAGCGTCTGCGCGCCCTGTTCGACGCCGTGCCGCCCCGGTTCGCCCCGAACGTCTCCATGGAGCATCTTTCGATGGGCATGAGCCGGGATTTCGAGGCGGCCATCGAAGAAGGCGCCACGCATGTGCGGATCGGCAGCGCCCTGTTTGGAGAAAGAATCGCGCCAGAAGGCGGCAAAGGTCCTTAAAAATGCGCTTCGGGAATTGTTTTCAAGCCGGGGCGGAAAAAATTCCGTATCTTGGAGAATTGTCTTTTTCGACATAGGCAGGCATCCATCCAAACCTGCGGCATAAAGCGCGTTGCGCCATGAAACTCACTCCGCTCGACATACGCAAACAGGAATTTTCGCGCAAATTCCGGGGCTGCGACCCGGAAGAGGTGCAGATGTTTTTGAATATGGTCGCTGCGCAGTGGGAGAGCGTGCTCGAAGAGCGCCAGGGACTTGAAAACAGGCTGACCGAACTCCGCGCCAAACTCGAACACTACGAAAAGGTGGAGGTGGCGCTGGAAGAAGCCCTGCGCATCACGCGCGAATCTTCCGAAAAAACGATCCGGAACGCCGAGGACAAAGCCCGAAACCTGATCGAGAACGCGGAATCCCAGGCGCGCCGCCGGGAGGACGAGGGGCGCAAAACGGTCAACGAGATTCGGCGGCAAGCAGCGCGACTGAACGATTACCGCCTGGAATTGATGGCGCGGCTGCGCGCGCTGCTCACGTCTGAAACCGAATTGCTGGCCCGCTACGAAGAACACGCCAACGTGGTGCTGGGCAGATTGTACGCCGGCGCCGAAGGCGAGTCGAAGGGACAGCGGCCCGTCGATACGGCGCC
This sequence comes from Rhodothermales bacterium, assembly GCA_022821845.1. Lineage (GTDB taxonomy): Bacteria > Bacteroidota > Rhodothermia > Rhodothermales > VXPQ01 > VXPQ01. Next base: position 11,490 of record JAJECT010000003.1, read on the forward strand.
TTCCGCGGCTCCCGCGCCGCGCAAACCAAAGGAACCCCAGCCTGCGTCCCTGCTTCCTGCGGAAGAAGAAACGGAGGCGGAAACGGATACAGAAAAGGAAACGGATACCGAGGCGGCGCCCGACGCAAAAGACGACGCGCCCCCCATCGACCCCGCCCCGAAAAAGCCCAAAAACACAGAAAAGGTCTCCGGCGAGCCGGATTCGTCTTCGGATATCCAGCACATCCGTCGCATTTTGAAAGACCTTGATTAATATCCTTAATAAAGGATCCCTGAATCGTTGCGGCGGAATCCCGCCGTTTCATCGTACACCTGACTGAAGTTCTCCCATTATGTTTGACGCTGTTGCATACCGCCAGAATGTGAAAACCGTCGCCGAAGCCATTCGCGCCCGGATCGGCCTCGCGCCCCGCATCGGATTAATCCTTGGGACGGGCCTCGCCGAACTTGCGGAAAAGATCGAAGCCGAAACCGTCATACCCTACGAAGAAATTCCCGGATTCCCCTTGTCCACGGTGGAATCGCATCCGGGCCGCCTGCTGGTGGGCACGCTGGCCGGCGTACCCGCGTACGCCTTGCAGGGCCGTTTTCATCTGTACGAAGGATATGATGCGCCAACCGTGGTCTTTCCCGTGCGCGTGTTCGGCGCGCTGGGCGTGGATACGCTGCTGATTTCCAATGCGGCCGGCGGCATGAATCCCCTGTACAGGAAAGGGGATTTGATGTTGTTGTCTGACCATATCAATTTCCAGAACGCCAACCCGCTCATCGGGCCGAATATCGACGACTGGGGAGACCGCTTCCCGGACATGAGCGCGCCCTACGACGAGGAATTGCAACGAATAGCGGAAGCGAAGGCGCTGGAAGAGGGCATTAAGCTGCACCGGGGCGTATATGTATCGGTTACGGGCCCGAATCTCGAAACGCGGGCCGAATACCGCATGCTTCGGGCCTGGGGCGCGGACGTGGTGGGGATGAGCACCGTACCCGAAGTCATTGCGGCGCGCCATATGAATATGCGCGTACTCGCCGTTTCGGTCGTAACCGACGAATGTTTCCCCGATGCGCTTGCGCCGGTTTCGCTCGAGGAGATTATCGCCGCCGCAGGCAAGGCGGAACCGCTCCTGACCCGGCTCATGTCGGCCATCGTATCGACCATCGGCGCATAGCGGATATTCTGCCGCCATGCCGCGCTGGCTTGCTGTCCATGCCCAGGTTTGAAGAAGTAAAGCGATTCGATCACGCTGCGCTGGAGCAAGAAATGCTGGCCCTGTGGGAGCAGCGGCGCATTTTTCGGAAAAGCGTAGCGGATCGGGCGGACAGAAAGGCGTTCACTTTCTACGAAGGGCCGCCCACCGCCAACGGGCGCCCCGGCATTCATCATGTGATGGCGCGGACCATCAAGGACGTCTTCTGTCGTTACCAGACGATGAAAGGCTTCTATGTGGAACGCAAGGCCGGATGGGATACGCATGGCCTGCCAGTCGAAATTGAGGTGGAGAAAGCGCTTGGACTTGCGGGGCGCGAAGACATCGAGCGATACGGGATCGCCGCGTACAACGCGAAATGCCGCGAAAGCGTACTGCGGTACAAGGAGATCTGGGACGACCTGACCAGGAAGATGGGGTACTGGGTCGATCTGGACAACCCCTACGTAACGTTCGAAAACAGGTATATCGAGACGGAGTGGTGGCTCGTCAAACGAATTTTCGAACGGGGCCTCCTGTACGAAGGACACAAGATTCAGTGGTACAGCCCGGGTTCGGGGACCGTGCTGTCGTCCCATGAGGTGAGCCTGGGCTACAAGGAAGCGCAGGACCCGTCCGTCTATGTCCGCTTCCCTGTTCGGGGCGAGGAAAACACGTTCTTTCTGGCATGGACCACCACCCCGTGGACGCTCATATCCAATGCGGCGCTGGCCGTAGGAAGCGACGTCGAGTACGTCAAGGCGCGCGTACGGAACGCTTCCGGGGACGAAGAATTTCTGATCCTTGCGGAAGAGCGGCTCGGCGCGCTGGACGGCGACGCCGAAATCGCGCTGCGGCGCAAGGGGCGGGACCTGGTCGGGACAACCTACGACCCGGTCTTCCCGTATTTTCTGGACGAGGGTCGCAAGCAAGGAGCCTGGCGCGTGGTGGAAGCCGATTTCGTGTCCACGGAGGACGGAACCGGCGTGGTGCATCTGGCGCCCGCCTTCGGGGCCGACGACCATGCCGTAGGGCAAAAGGAAGGGCTCCCCCTCTTCAATCCGGTGGACCCTGCCGGGCGCTTTACGGAGGATATTGCGCTTGTTGCGGGCATGTGGTTCAAGGATGCGGACAAGCCCATCGCGCGCGATTTGCGGGCGCGGGGTTTGCTGTACAAACACGAAACGCATCTCCACAATTATCCGCACGACTGGCGCAAGGGGACCCCGCTTATGAATTACCCGGTGGCGAGCTGGTTCGTGCGAACCACGGCGATCAAGGACCGGATGATGGCACTGAACGATACGATCCATTGGCAGCCCGCCGCCATGGGTACGGGGCGTTTCGGCGAATGGCTGAAAAACAACGTGGACTGGGCGCTGAGCCGCCGCCGATACTGGGGCACGCCGCTGCCGATCTGGCGATCCGACCAGGAAGGGTCCGACTATATCGAAGTGATTGGCTCCATAGCGGAGCTTCGGGAGAAATGCGGCGACCAGCTGCCCGAACGCGACGAGGATATCGACCTGCATCGCCCGTTCGTGGACGCCTTGACGTGGCCCGCCCCGGACGGCGGGACCATGCGGCGCGTGCCGGAGGTCATCGACGTATGGTTCGATTCGGGCGCCATGCCGTTCGCGCAGTGGCATTATCCATTCGAAAACAAGGAAAAATTCGAGCGGCATTTTCCCGCGGACTTCATCGCGGAAGGCATCGACCAGACGCGGGGCTGGTTCTACACCATGCACGCGCTGGCGGCGGCCGTGATGGATTCGGTGGCCTACGAGAATGTGGTCGTCAATGGCCTGATCCTCGACGAGCAGGGAGAAAAGATGTCGAAATCGCGGGGCAATGCGGTGGATCCGTTCGAAACGATCGCGCGCTACGGGGCGGATACGGTGCGGTGGTACATGATGAGCAATTCGCCGCCCTGGGAGAACATCAAGTTTTCGGAACGCGGCCTGGGGGATACCCTTCGGAAGTTTTTCGGCACGCTGGAAAATGCGTACGCCTTTTTCGCCACCTATGCGAACATCGACGGCTTCGCCTGTGCCGGCCCCCGCATCCCCGTACGGGAACGCCTTGAACTGGATCGCTGGATCGTCAGTTTGCTGCACAGTACGGTTCGGAAGGCGGATCGCGCGTACCAGGCGTACGACCCGACGCGGGCCGCGCGGGCGATAGAACGGTTCGTGGAAGAACTTTCCAACTGGTATATCCGGCGCTCCAGAAGGCGCTTCTGGAAAGCGGCGGACACAAGCGGCGACAAGGAAGCCGCCTACCAGACGGTGTACGAATGCCTGATGGCCATTGCGGGGATGATGGCCCCCATCGCGCCCTTTTTCAGCGACTGGCTGTACCGCGCGCTGCTGGCGGGCGCAAATCGGGAAGGGTGGGAATCCGTGCACCTGGCGCCGTTCCCCGAGCCGGTGGAGGCCGAAAGGGATCTCGACCTTGAACGGCGCATGGCGCTGGCCCGAACGATTTCCTCCCTTGCCCTTTCTCTCAGAAACCGGAGCGAAATCAATGTGCGGCAACCGCTTTCGCGGATTCTCGCAGTAACGAGCGAACAGGTGCCCCAAAGCGACATAGAACAGGTCCGCACGATCATTCTGGACGAAATCAATGTCCGCGCCATCGAATATGTCCCGGAATCGAGCGGGTTGGTCAAGCGTTCGGCCCGCCCCGATTTCAAGCGGCTGGGGCCGCGCCTTGGCAAACGCATGAAATCCGTCAATCAGGCCGTCCGGGGGCTGGACGAAGAGGAAATCGCCGGATACGTACGCGAAGGCCGCATTGCCGTCGAGGCGGACGGGGAGCAGATTGAACTGGGACCCGGAGACCTTGAAATAACCAGCGAAGAAGTGACCGGATGGCTGGTGGGACAAGAAAACGACGTAACCGTCGCGCTCGACATCACGCTTACGGAAGACCTGATCGCCGAAGGGCAGGCCCGCGAAATCGTGAACCGCATGCAGAACTTGCGCAAACGAAACGACTTCGAGGTAACGGATCGCATCCTGGTCGAATACCAGGCCGCAGAGCCCTTGTCCGACGCGATTCGGCGACACAGCGAGTGGATACGGAACGAGACCCTGGCGCTGGAGTTAAACGCGGTTAATTCTCCCCAGGGAGATGTCGTGGACGTTTTCCGCATTGGGGAAGAAACGCTCCAGGTGGGCGTTCGCCGCGTTAAAAATCCATAACTAAACAGATTACGACAGGGAAGTATTCGGAACGGCAAGAAGCATCCGGGGACTATTTCTCTTCGCGTACTTTGGACATGGCTGTGAAAACATCATCTACCGACGCCAACGCTTCCTCGGCCAGCGAGGGGGCAGGGGGCAGCGCGCAGTCCGACGTCCGCGCGAACACGTGGTTCGCGGACGACGACTTCGAGCATTTCAAGGGGATCATTCTGGCCCGGCGCATGGAAGCCGTGGAAGACATCGACCGGATGCGCACGCAACTGGACGATGTGCGCGAGCAAGCCGAAAACGATACCGCGTACAGCTTTCACATGGCGGACGCCGGAACCGACGCCATGGAGCGCGAAAAATTGTACCTGATGCTGGCGCGGCAAAAGAAATACGTGGGCTATCTGGACCGCGCCCTGGAGCGCATCAAAAACAGGACCTACGGGATATGCCGCGTGACGGGCAAGGCGATCTCCAGAGAACGTCTGGAAGCCGTGCCGCACACGGAGATGTCGATAGAGGGCAAGGCAAGACAAAAGAGGTAGACGTTACGGGCGGCGGTCCAGTATACGATTATGATGCGCGTTCTCTGGATCTCCGGTCTTGTCGTTCTTCTGGACCAGTCCACCAAGCAACTTGTGCTCCGTACGATGTATCGGGGCCAGCAAATTCCCGTGCTGGGGGACTGGTTGAAGTTCACGTTCACCGAGAATCCCGGCATGGCGTTCGGCATTACGCCGGGCCCCACCGCGGTCGTGACCGTGTTTTCCATGGTGGCGACGGCCTTGATCGTGTTCTACCTCTACCGCGTTCGGCAGGATTACTACCCCTACCGGGCCAGCCTGGCGCTTATCCTGGGCGGCGCCGTCGGCAACATTATCGACCGCCTTTTTTACGGAGACGCGCTGTTTTCGGGCAAAGTGGTCGATTTTATTCACGTGAATCTGTGGAACGGATTCCTTCCCGAATCCATTCCTCTGGTCGGCGGCATGTATATTTCCCTGTTCCCGATATGGAATGTGGCCGATATGGGGATCGTATGCGGGGTGGCCAGCGTGGTTCTTCTGCACAAGCAATACGCGCGATACACGCAAGAACAAGCGGAACGGGAAACCGCGCAAAACGAGGCGGACGCGCCAGAGGCTGTCCAGGAAGACGCCCCGGGCGCGCTTTCGGAAACGGTTTCCGATCCCGGCGATCCAAACGAAAAGATCGCGTAATCCGAACCTGTCGGGCGTGCCCGGCGGTTCATTCCGACAGGGTACGGACATGTCCGACGAAAGACAGAGCCGGATACGTAATTTTTGCATCATTGCGCACATCGATCATGGCAAGAGCACCCTTGCCGACCGATTGCTCGAGCGCACAGGCACCCTGACCGAGCGCGAACTGCAAGCGCAGGTGCTCGACAGCATGGACCTTGAGCGCGAGCGGGGCATCACCATCAAAAGCCATGCTATTCGCATGGGCTACCGGGCGGCGGACAACGAGGAATATGTGCTGAACCTGATCGATACGCCGGGACACGTAGACTTTACCTACGAGGTATCTCGCGCCCTGAAAGCCTGCGAAGGAGCCATCCTTGTGGTGGACGCCGTACAGGGCATCGAAGCGCAGACGCTTTCCAACGTGCACCTGGCCCTGGGGGGCGACCTGGAGATCATTCCGGTCATAAACAAGGTGGACTTGCCCAATGCGAGACCCGATATCGTAGCCCGATCCGTTCAGGACCTGCTGGGCGACGACGCAGAGGATATCATTCGGATAAGCGCCAAGACCGGCTTGGGCGTGGGGCGGTTGCTGGAAGAAATCGTCCGCCGCGTTCCGCCCCCGCAAGGCAACCCGGACGCCCCGCTTCAGGCCCTCATTTTCGACTCGATCTTCAATCCGTACCGCGGGTCCATCGTGTACGCCCGCATTTTCCACGGGACGCTGAAGAAAGGGGAGCGCATGCGCTTTATGTCGAACGGACAGGAATACGATGCAGAGGAAATCGGGACGCTGCGTCTTTCCATGCATCCGGCGGACGAACTGCGCGCCGGCGAAGTGGGCTATTTGATCGGTTCGGTGAAGGAGGTAGGGCATACGCGGGTAGGGGACACCGTCACGCTGAAATCCCGGCCCGCCGAGGCGCCCATATCGGGTTTTCGGGAAGTCAAGCCGATGGTGTTCAGCGGCGTATACCCCGTCAACCCCGACGATTTTTCCGATTTGCGTTCTTCGCTCGAGAAGTTGCAACTCAACGACGCCGCGCTGACCTACGAGCCGGAAACCTCCGCCGCGCTCGGCTTCGGGTTTCGCATCGGCTTCCTGGGGCTGCTCCATATGGAGATCGTGCAGGAGCGCCTCGACCGCGAATTCGGGCTGGAGATCATCGCTACGGTGCCGAACGTCAAATACGAAGCGCTTGCGCGCGACGAATCCGTGCATATCGTGGACAACCCGAGCAGCATGCCGCCGCGCGGAGAAATCGAACGGATTCGGGAGCCGATCGTGCAAGCCGAAATCATTACGCCGCCCAACTACATCGGCAACCTGATGCAATTATGCCAGGATCGCCGGGGCGTCTACGTCAATCAGGCGTACCTTGGCGAAGAGCGCGTAAACCTTCAGTACGAACTTCCCCTCGCGGAAATCGTTTTCGACTTCTACGACCGGCTGAAAAGTTGCAGCCGGGGCTATGCTTCTTTCGATTACGAATTCCTGGAATACCGGGAAAGCGCGCTGGTCAAACTGGACGTATTGATCAACGGGGACCCGGTGGACGCGCTTTCGACCATTGTCCATAAAGACAAAGCCTACGACATGGGGCGCAAGCTGACGCGAAAACTGAGGGAACTCATTCCCCGGCAAATGTTCGAGGTGGCCCTCCAGGCGGCGATCGGCAACAAGGTGATTGCCCGCGAAACGGTGCGGCCCCTGCGGAAAGACGTAACGGCCAAATGTTACGGCGGCGATATTTCCCGGAAGCGAAAACTGCTCGAAAAACAGAAAGAAGGCAAGAAGCGCATGAAGCAGGTAGGCAGGATCGAGGTGCCGCAAGAGGCTTTTCTGGCCGTTCTCTCGATGGAAGGGTAGCCGCCGGGGGACTATGCCATGAGGAGCGCGCGAATCCGGGTAGGCCTGGGGCTGTTTTTTCTGCTGGGAAATGCAGGATGGGGCGCCGCGCATGCGCGAGGCCAGTCAAGCGACCCCACAGACGCCTTGCTGGACTTGTACCAGATCGCTCGCCTGCGCGTGGAAGCGCAAGACGTTTTTTCCCGAAAAGGTTTGCGCGTAGCGCCGCTTCCGCCAGACCGGCTCCCCTGGGTAGCCGAGGACGTGCGGCAACAGATGGCGGCGCTGGAAGCGCTCAGAAATCCGCCGCCGCCCTCCATTCACAGCATCCGCCTGACGCCGCCCTCGGAAACAGACGCCTTCGAGGAAGCGTTCCGGGACACGCAGTGGGCCTATCTTGGCAGCAACGAACGCATCCCCGCCGATACGATGCGCACGCGCGCCCTGCGCGCCTTGCTCGAAGCCCGCTTCGGTCCGCCGACCCGCACCGTTGCGGAACAGGTCGCCGCAGGGGAGCCGCCTGCCGAATATATCCAGTTCGAATACCGATTCGTTCTGAACGACAGCATTCCGGTGGCGCTCGTGGACGTCAACGGCCCCCTGGAGCGGGGCGTCGTGACCATGACGGACCGGATGTACCGGGACCGCTTGCCCGAATTCAAGGCGACCCTGCTTGATTCCGCCTTGCGCGCAGGCGTTCGCGCCCCCTATGCGGACTACTACTATGTCCGCGCCCGGCAATCCTGGTTTTTAACCGGCTTCGACGGGGAACGCTTTTTTCTCGAAAGGATACCCGTTCCGGATATGAAACAGGGACGTCCCGCGTTGTACAGGGAATCCGACCGTTAAGGACGCGCCGATCCAAACCCATTCGCAAAACCAACACGTTTGGCCCGTCCCCTTCACAAGCAATCGACCGGACACGATTTTGGCAGCATCTTCAACAGGCCGCAACAAGCGCCGCGCCCCGAAAGACCGCCTGGCCCGCATGGCTTCTCCGGCTGCGGACAAGCAGGGTTCCGCCCGAAGCAAAAAGCCGAAAAGCCCGCTCAGGGAATGGACGGATGCTTTTCTGTACATTCTGGTGATCATGGTGATCGTACGGACGCTCTTCTTCGATCTGTTCAGGATCCCCACGCCCTCCATGGAAAAAAGCCTGCTGGTGGGGGACTACCTGTTCGTTTCGAAGATACACTACGGCACCCGCACGCCCCTGACGCTCGGCATTCCCTTCACGCCCCTCTACGTCCGGGATTTTCTGTTGCCGCATACCCGGTTTCCGGGATTTACGAAAGTCAAGCGGGGGGACGCCATCGTATTCAATTTTCCGCCGGACGGCCAGCCTATCGACCGCAAAACGCACTACATCAAGCGCGTCGTCGGCATGCCGGGCGAACGCATCGAAATAGCCAATAAAATGGCGTACGCGGATGGAAACCCCTTGCCCCTCGACAAGAATATGCAGCAGTATTGGGACGTGCGCAAAAGCGACCCCCGCATGCAGCTTTCCGGCGCGGCGCTGCGGGAGTTGGGCGTGTCGGACTTCCAGACCACCTCGGACCTGAGCGTGGTGCGGGTGCAAGCGACCCGGGAGGCCGCGGAAGCCATAGAAAGCTGGTCCTGGATCGACCGCGTCGAGCCGTCCATCGTACGGGAGGCCGCCGCCGAATACTACGACATGGTTATGTACCCCTCCGGGCGCGGATATACGCCCGACAATTTCGGTCCGGTAACCATTCCCGCCAAAGGGCGCTCCGTTCCGCTGACGCAAGAGAACTGGGAAATCTACGGGCCTGTCATTGCCCGGTACGAAGGCCATGCCGTCCGGCAGACGAGCGACGGGGGCTTCGAAGTGGACGGCGCGCCGGTCACGTCCTGGACGTTCCGGCAGGATTATTACTTCGTGATGGGAGACAACCGGGACAATTCGGAGGACAGCCGCTTCTGGGGGTTCGTGCCCATGGACCATGTCGTGGGCAAGGCCGTGCTCATCTATTTTTCCTGGGACAAGGAGGCCGTGTTACCCCGCTTCCGAAGATTCTTCCATGTGATCCGGTAGCGCCGGCGCGGCGCCCGTGTTTTCGGATCGCAGCCGGTCGAAACGCTTCTGCTGGCTCGTGCCCGGCGGCACGTCGTAGGGATGGCCGGGCAATTCGACGCGCCGCAGCGTGGGCGTTTCGCCCCGAACGAACGGCGCGGGCGCGCCTTCCGGGTCCTCCCCGACGACGATCACCGTGGTTCCCTGCGCAAGAATGCGGCTGCCGGTGGAACCCGGCCCAACCAGGCCGTTTTCTACTTGCCAGGGGGTCGCCCAGTCGTAAATCCATTTTGCGTCGGCTTCCACCAGCCGTACGCATCCATGACTGGTGGGCCCGCCCGTGGGCATGGGGTATTGATGCACATGGATTCCCCGGGCATTGTGAAAATTGAATACCCAGTACATTTCCCACCGTTCGCCGGGAGGACTGAGCGACGATATGCGGTATTCCGTTTTCCAGTTGAAATTGAAGCGGCCTTGCGGCGTCGGATTGGAGGGGACGCCCGTATTGACGATGCCCCAGCGCGCCAGTTCGCCGTGCTCGTAGGCGGCCCAGGCCTGTATGGTTTTGTGGATAACGAACAATTTGTCGAACTCCCGGGCGTTCGGGTACGTAACGGGAAACGGCGCATAGGCCCGGAAATCCGTCTCGAATTGCCGGGGAATCACCAGCGTGTCGCCGATCTCGACGGCGCCCATCAACCGGCGATTCAGCAGTTCCACCAGTTTGGAGCGGGCATGGCCCCGTTTGGCGTCTCCCTCGCCCATAATCTTGTAAAAACTGTTGCGGGCCAGCACGGTGCTTCCCCGTCCGTCGCCCAGCACGAAATAGTCGTATTCTACCTTCGGCAGGTCCGCCACGCCGTCGACGCGGTAGTTTTCCAGCACCGCCTCGATGTCCTGCTGATTGATGTAGGACTGCGCCGCCGCGACATGGCTTCCCGCCGCGAGCAAAAGCGCGCAAAGAATTTTTCTGAACGAAAAGGGCATGGGATTCGGCGGTTCAGGCAAGGGATTCAGTCATACGATACGGGCGTTCCGTGCAAGTCCCGCAAGCGTTGAATAACCTCCCGGTGTCCAAGCACGATCAGAATATCCTGCGCCTGGATGGCGTCCCGGGCGCTTGGATTGAAACGCATTTCCCCGGTGGCTCCATCGATGACGGCAATAACGATCAGGTCGAACTCCTGTCGAAAATGGCTTTCCGCAAGGGATTTTCCAACCAGGGCGGCGCCTTCCCTTATTTTGATTTCGTCCATGGCCCGGTCGATGGTTTCGGCGCGAAACACCTCGTCCATGAATCGGTCCACGTGGGGGCGCAAAATAACCTCCACCATGCGCCGGGCGCCGATTTCGTGCGGGGAGATGGCCTTGTTCGCGCCCGCGTGAATCAGTTTTTGCTCGATATGCCGCGAATTTGCCCGGGAAAGGATGAATAAATCCTTGCGGGCCTGCCGGGCGCTCAAACTCACGAAAACATTCGTGCTGTCCTCGGGGGTAGTGAGAATCAGGCCTTTCGACGCGTCAAGCCCCGCGCGCCGCAGGATTTCCTCGTCCTCGGCGTTGCCCTCGATACACGGAATGTCCGCCTTGCGCAACATGTCGGCCACGTCCCGGGACCGGTCGATCACCACAAAGGTCTCTCCGGAGCGGAGCAGATCCTTTGCGATGCGCCTCCCCACCCGACCGTATCCGCAAATGATGTAATGGTTCTTCATGCGACTGATTTGCCTTTTCATGTGACGTTCCCGAATCTTGCGCCCGACCAGCAGCAACTGCGCGCTGCGCCCTGCGATAAACGCTGCGGCCCCAATTCCGAGCACGGCGATCCATATCGTAAAAAAGCGGCCCGTCGTCGAAAGTTCGTGAATTTCCCCGAACCCTATGGTGGTTAGCGTAATGAAGGTAAAATACAGGCCGTCTACCCAGTTCCACCCCTCGATCAGAATGAATCCGAAGGTGCCGGCGGCAATCAGTACGCACAGAAAAAGAAACACCACGGCGATTTCTCGCACGGCGTTGTCCATCCAGTCGAATCGACTACGCATGGGTACGGGCAAGGAGCGTGTGGATCAAACGGCGTCGGATCAAAGACGGCGGATTAAACGGCCTGGCGCAGAAAAAACGCGCGGCGATGCCAGGTTGCCGCCGCGGGCCGCTCGAACAGGCCCGCCCGCCAATCTCCCAGCCGCTGTATTCCCGGATCGAACACCATGGTTGTTTCGCGCGCGTCGCCCGCAGCGACCGCCGCCCGAAACGCCGCCCGCGAAACCGAGCGAATCGCCCCGTTCGCGTCGCGGTAATGCACCGCAAGGGCTGGCAACCATTCCAGCCCCAGTTCGGCGTGCGCCTGCTCGAGGGCATGCACGGAAGCGTCGATGCCGCATCCCGAAATGTCTCCGCCGGGAATATGCCCGGCTATGATCGCGAATCGGCTTTCCGCCATGCCTGCGCCGCTCAGGACGGGTCGCCCATGCGATGTCCAGGACGCGCAAAATGTTTGCAGGATTTCAAGGGTCCTGTTTTCTTCGAGTTCGTTCAGGTCCCGGTCCGCCGCATAGATCCATATGCGCGCGTCGTCGGGCAAATGGCTGAAAGGATCGGTCATGCGGGCGCTGTCGGTTGGATTAAGGACTTTGGCAACGTACGTATACGTTTTTATGCGGAACACGTTCGACGCAAGGGGTTTTATGCAGGGATCACGCAAAAAACCTTCGTCAAAGCGCGCAACGCCAAAAAATATGGACCTCGAACTGCAAAACAAGGTGGCCATCGTTACGGGATCGAGCCGGGGCATAGGGAAATATATCGCCAAACGCCTTGCGGCGGAAGGCTGCCGCCTGGTCCTGTGCGCCCGGGGCGAAGAACGCCTTGCGGAAACGGCGGCGGAGCTGGAAGGGGAGGGCGCGTCGATATTGGCCCTGCAAACAGACCTTGCCGAACAGGATGCGCCGCAAAACGTGGTGAACCGGGCCGTCGAGCGCTTTGGCCAACTGGACATTCTGGTGAGCAATGTGGGCGGCAATCGCCGCAAGCCCTTTGAGGACACGACCGACGAGGACTGGGAAAGCGTGCTTGACCTGAACCTCCGGGCCCATGTTCGTTCGGCCCGCGCCGCCACGCCGCACATGAAGGCGGCCGGGGGCGGGGCCATCCTGTTCGTGGCGTCTATTTTCGGACGAGAAGCGGGCGGCGCCGGGCTTTCTATCTACAACGCCACGAAATCGGCCCTGATCAGCGCGGCGAAGATCATGGCGCTCGAACTGGCTCCCGCCGGTATCCGGGCGAACAGCATTGCGCCGGGGTCCATTCGGTTTCCTGGAGGCAGCTGGGATCGGCGCGTCCGCGAGCAGCCGGAGGAAATGAAAGCCTTCGTGGCGCGACACTTGCCCGTCGGTCGCTTCGGCAGGGCGGAGGAGGTCGCGGACGTGGCGGCTTTTCTCGTCTCGGCGCGGGCAAGCCTGGTAACCGGCGCCTGCCTGAACGTAGACGGGGGGCAATCCCGGTCGCTTATTTGAGGATGCGCCGAACAAAATCGCTTCTATGCAAATTTTGCATAGACCAGCCTATTTCTATGCAATTATTGCATGATAGATATATTCTTCGTGCAATTGGCAGCGCGAATCGGCCTGCCTTTATGCAATTTTCGCATAATAAATCCCGGTTCTATGCAATAATTGCATAAAGAGCGCAGGCGCCTCACAGGCATTCCCGAAGCGTAGCGAGTACGCGGCGGCGGCCGGCAGGCGCCTTCTTCCACTGCACCAGAATGGGGCTTTGGTACGTTCCCTTCACAATGGACCCGCATCCATCCGATCCTTCGCCAGGCAAGACCAGGAAACGAACCGCGCGCTTCATGCCCAGAAAGTGCGAAGCAGACGTCGTGAACAAGCGCCGTATGGCCCGGTCCGGCAATAATTTCCGGAACCCGGGCACGTGCAGTACGCTGTTCATTATCCGAATAAAATCGTATTTGACGTACTGCCAGCTTTTTCCGGGAAGCGCCAACGGGTTGCGGAGAAGATACTGTCCGCCCGTAATGGCGTACTCCAGGGGATTTTTTAACACCGACACGAGGTCGTGCTCCATCAGGAGCGTTTCGTACTCGTTGACCGTAAGCCCCGCCCCGGGTTGATCCGGATCCAGCTCGAATTCAATCCATCCTTTTGCGATTCCCCGCGCGCGAACCAGGTCCTCGGCTTTTGCGAACAGCCCAACTTTTTCGTTATTCAAATCGACCGAATCAATGTGTTCGTCGGCGACCGGCGTCTCGACGCTGAATTGGTCCACCAGCCGATCCTGGTCGAATCCGACGATCGTGGAATGCCGGCTGCGCGCCTGATCCTTGTGGTTGACGCCGTCCAGATCAATGAAATACACCGGCTGGCTCCGCTCGCCGTTGCGGTAGGCCACGCAATTTTCGATGCCTGCGCTGATAAAACTGAGATGGGAATCCGCATTGGGCGGTTCGTCCTCGCGCTCTGTTTCCGTCAGTTCCACGCGCGACGCCATGTCGTCGTGCCGATAACTTTTGCCCGCCGGGAACAGGCGCTGAAACGCGCGCAAAAAAGTATGTATGGAGTCCAGGCTATTGTTCAGGCGATGGGCTAATTCCTGGTCGATATAGCCGCCTGTGGTATGGTGGGAACAGTAGAGCACCCGGGCGTACGGGTCCAGAATGTCCCCGTGTTCTTCGCGAACGCGGCGCCGTACGTCGATTACGTCCAGCCGGGTCGCGGGCGTCAGGGCAAGATTGATTTCCTTCATGATGGTATTCGAACAGCGTATCCTTAATCCATTACGAACTGCGAGCCCGGTCGATCTTCGTGGCGGATTTCGTCCACCGGTTCGCGTTTGCCTTCCCCCGCATAGAGTCGGTTCGGACAATTTACGATCCACGCGTCTTCCTGTCCCGTATTGCGGTAGGCGTGCACGACGCCTGGCGGCACAAGCGCCGTCGCCGGACGCGCCGCCCCGAATTCCTCGCGAAAACGATAGCCGAAAGAAGGGGAATCGGGGCGCGTATCCCACAGGTACAGTCGAAAAACGCCGTTAAAAAACACGAACAAGTCTGTTTGCGCCGCATGTTCGTGCGGCCCGCGCGCCACGCCAGGATGGGTAAGGGACAAGTAGCCCATGCGCGGATGCACGGCCTCGGGCCATTCGTCGCGGCGAAAAAATTCGGCCAGCGACCCGCGCGCGTCTTCGAAAAACCGGAGCGGCCGAATCGGACACCCGCTTATTTCGCCCTCTTTCCAGTCAGGCAAAACGATACTCACGGCGCATTCAGGGATTGAAGTTCTTCGTAAACCAGGTCGCGGGCCAGTTCGTTCGCCTCGTGCCACCCTTCAATGGTGCCGGCGTCGCCCCACCACGCGTTCAGCACGCCCCAGGAAAGGCCGCCCGACCGAATGTACGCATTGCTTACGTCGCTGATTTCGTATTCTCCGCGCGCGCTGGGAGCGAGTCCCGCAATGACGTCGAATACGCCCGCATCGTAAAAATACAGGCCCGTTACGCAATAATTGCTGGGCGGGTCCGAAGGTTTTTCGATAATCTCCACGATCCGCTCGCCGTCAAAACGCGGCACGCCATAGCGCTCGGGGTCGGGCACTTCCTTGAGCAATACCCGGGCGCCCGCGCCGTCCGCGGCAAGCTGGCTGCGAAACGCCGCCGCCTCGCGCCCGATATCCTCCCCGATAATATTATCCCCCAGCACGACCAGCAAAGGCTGCCCCGCCGCGAACGAAGCGCACAGGGCAAGCGCCTGGGCAATCCCGCCCGGCTCGTCCTGTACGCGAAAGGTCAGGTCCAGGCCCAGATCGCGTCCGCTGCCAAGAAGATTCACGACATCGCCCATATGCCCCGGGCTGGTCACCACGGCAACCTCCCGAATGCCCGCCCGCCGCATCCGGATCAGCGGATGGAAGATCATCGGATAACGACCGACCGGAAGCAAATGCTTGTTGGTGATCCGGGTGAGCGGGTACAAGCGGCTTCCCAGCCCGCCTGCCAGTAAAACGCCCTTCAGGGGTTGATCTTCGGACATGCTTTTTCGATGCGGACCAATATAAATACCAATATAAACTACGCTGGCGCGGCGTATTGTTCGCGATACCACTGGCGCCAGGTTTCGTCCGTCGCCTGTTCGAGCCAGGTTTCGTGCTCCAGGTACCAGGCGACGGTCGCCTCGATTCCCTGCGTCAGGTCGCGCCGGGGCCGCCAGCCCAGTTCGCGGCGCACCTTGGAGACATCCATGGCGTAGCGATAATCGTGGCCGGGCCGATCCGGCGCAAAGGACACAAGCGCCCGCGAAGCGCCTTCCGACCGTCCAAGCGCCCGGTCCACGCAATCCAGCACGTCGTGCGCGATCTCAAGGTTCGTCCGACACGCTTCGCCCCCCACGCCGTAGGTTTCCCCATCGACGCCCGACATCAGTATGGTTTCCAGCGCTTCGCAATGGTCTTCCACGTAAAGCCAGTCGCGCACATGGTCTCCCGCGCCGTAAATTGGAATCTCGTTTTCCTGCATCGCCCGGACGATAATCAGCGGGATCAGTTTTTCGGGAAATTGCCGGGGGCCGTAATTATTCGAACAGTTTGAAATCACCACCGGCAAGCCATATGTTTGCGCCCAGGCGCGCGCAAAATGGTCCGCAGAGGCCTTGGAAGCCGAATAGGGCGAGCGGGGGTCGTACGGCGTCGTTTCGGAAAAAAAGCCTTCGGGACCCAGGCTTCCGTATACTTCATCGGTCGATACATGGTGAAAACGATAGGCCCCGGTCCCGAAATCGTCGGCGTTCCAGGCGGCGCGGGCTTCTTCGAGGAGCGTCGCCGTGCCCAGCACATTCGTATGCACAAAGGAAAGCGGCGCCCGCACGGACCGATCTACATGACTCTCTGCGGCAAAATGCACGACGGTAGAAAACGCATGCTCCTGGAAAAGGGCGCGAACCTTTTCCCGGTCCGCAATATCGCCGCGCGCAAAAAAGTAATTTTCCGCCTGCTCGATGGGCGCCAGGTTCATGAGGTTGCCTGCGTACGTCAGGGAGTCCAGGTTCACGAACCGCGTATCGGGATAGCGCGGCACCATCCTGACGAGAAAATTGGACCCGATGAAGCCCGCCCCGCCAGTAACCAGTACGGAGCGGGGAACATGGTTGCAATGTGTCCGAAGGGCGTTCGAATCCACGAAAAGCGCAGGGAATGCATGGGCAAAAAGAACGAAATGCCTCGCCGGGCTTTATACAGCATGCGCCCGGCGCGGTTTCGCAGACCGGCGCGCGCTATACAAGTACGCAGCATGACATGACCCGGAAAAACGAAACGAACGCGGCGAAGCGAACCGCCCCCCTCTATTTGCTGGACGCGATGGCCCTCGCCTACCGGGCCTATTTTGCGTTCATTGGACGCCCGCTGATGAATGCGCAGGGCGAAAACACCTCCGCGGCGTACGGTTTCGCCACCACGTTGTTCAAACTCATCGAAGACTACGGCATTCAGCGCATCGCCGTGGTGTTCGATGTGGTGGGGCCCGGCGGAGGCACGTTCCGGGATGAATTATTCGAGGACTACAAGGCGAACCGGAGCCCGATTCCCGAAGATCTGGCCGCCGCGCTCCCCCGCATCAAGGAGATTGTGGAGGCGTCGGGCGTAGTCGTGATAGAAGAGGGGGGCGTCGAAGCCGACGACGTGATCGGCACGCTGGCGCGGCAAACCGCCGGAGAAGGCGCCAAGGCGGTGATTGTGTCGCCCGATAAGGATTTCCAGCAGTTGCTTGGCGAGCATATTTCCATCTTTCGCCCGGCCCGGCGCGGCGAAGGCTTCGATTCCGTCACCGAGGAGGTGTTTCGGGAAAAATATGGCCTCGCGCCGATCCGGTTCATCGATTTGCTGGCGCTGATGGGAGACGCCAGCGACAATGTGCCGGGCGTGCCGGGCATCGGCGAAAAAACGGCGACGAAGCTGATTCAGGAGTACGGCTCGCTCGAAAGCCTGCTGGAGAACGCGCAACAGGTGAAGGGCAAGCGGGCGCGGGAGGGATTGATCGAACACCGGGACAAGGCCTTGCTCAGCAAGCAACTGGTTACGATCAAAACGGATGTCCCGCTGGACGTAACCGAGGCGCAGCTCGCGCGCGCCGCGCCGGATCGCGAAGTCTTGCTTTCCCTGTTTAACGCGCTTCAGTTCAATCGGCTCTACCGCAAGGTGAAATCGGGCGCATTCGCGCAAACAGACGGAACGCCTGCGCAAAACGGGAGCGCGGACGCTGCGAAAACGAAAAAAGCGGCCGCCCCCACGCTCTTCTCCGAAGAACCGGCCAAGCCCTCGGCCCTAACGTCCTACGACCCGGAAAAAACCGCCTATCGGCTCGTCGTCGACAAGAAAAGCCTGCAAGCCGAGGCGGACGCGTTACGCAAGGCCGAGCGGTTCGCTTTCGACACGGAGACGACGTCGGTCGATCCGATGTGGGCGTCGCTTGTGGGCGTTTCCTTTGCCCTGGCTCCCGGCGAAGCCTGCTATATTCCCACGCCTTTGCCGGATGGCACGTCCACGGAAGAAGCGCTGGCCCTGCTGGCTCCCGCGCTGCGCGGAGAGGCGCGCAAGATCGGCCAGAACGCGAAGTACGACATGGTCGTGCTGGAGCGGCACGGCCTGCGGGCGGAAGGTCCTTTTTTCGATACGATGGTGGCGCATTACCTGTTGTCTCCGGAAGAAGCGCACGGCCTGGATTCGCTGGCCTTGAAATTCCTGGACTACAAGACCATTCCGATCGAAGACCTTATCGGAACGGGGAAAAATCAGCAGTCGATGCGGGACGTGGCGCCCGAAAAAATATGTCCGTACGCATGCGAAGATGCGGACGTCGCCTTGCGCCTCGCGGATATACTGGAGAAAAATCTCCGGGAGGAGGCCTTGCTGACGCTTGCGGAGCGGATCGAATTTCCGCTTTTGCGCGTGTTGGCGGATATGGAAATCGCCGGGATCCGCGTCGATCCGGATATGCTGGCCACGCTCTCCAGCGAAATGGGGGAGCGCCTTCGCGACCTCGAAGAACAAATCTACGCGGAGGCCGGAGAAACATTCAGGATTGGCTCCCCGCAACAGCTCGGCCATATTCTGTTCGAGAAACTGGGCTTGCCAAGCAAGCGCAAAACGTCCCGCGGCGCGCCTTCCACAAGAGAAGAAGTGCTGGAGCAACTCGCAGGCAGCCACCCCCTGCCGGCGCTCGTGCTCGAATGGCGCAAATTTTCCAAGTTGAAAAGCACCTACGCGGACAGTCTCGGCAAACTGATCCATCCCGAAACCGGCCGCATTCACACGAACTACAACCAGACCGTGGCGGCTACGGGAAGGCTGTCCTCGGCAGGACCCAACCTGCAAAATATTCCCATCCGGACGGACAAGGGACGGGAAATCCGCAAGGCGTTCGTGGCCCAAAAGGGGTGGAAATTGCTTTCGTCCGACTACGTGCAAATAGAACTTCGCATTCTGGCCTCCATGAGCGGGGACCAGGCGCTCGCCGAAGCGTTTCGACAGAAAGTAGACATACATCGGGCCGTCGCGGCGAATATCTACAAGGTTCCGCCCGAAGAAGTCCATGAGGACCAGCGCCGCAAGGCCAAGGAAGTAAATTACGGCATTCCCTACGGCATCGGCGCGCGGGGCCTGGCCCGCCGTCTGGGGTGCCAGTTTGCGGAAGCCCAGGAATTGATCGATAGCTATCTGAAAACGTATCCTGCGGTAACGACCCTTATCAACCGGGTAATCGAAGAAGCCCAGGAGCAGGGATTCGTTCGCACGATACTCGGGCGGCGGCGTTTCGTACCGAACATTCATTCGCGCAACGCGGCGCAGCGGGCGTTTTCCGAGCGCGTAGCCCGCAACATGCCCATCCAGGGAACGCAGGCCGACATGATAAAAATCGCCATGCTTCGGATAGATCGCAAACTGAAAGAAGAGGGACTCGCGGCCCGCATGTTGCTCCAGGTCCACGACGAACTCGTTCTGGAAATGCCGCCGGAAGAAATCGATGCGGTGCAAACGATCGTTCGCGAGGAAATGGAATTGGCCCTTCCGCTCGAAGTGCCGATCGAGGTGCACATGAACACCGGAGACCATTGGCTCGACGCGCACTAATCATGCCGGAAGGTTTCGCATTCGAAGAAGCGTCGCAAGGCATAGCGGCGTACCGCCTTGCGGCCAATGGCTTGCAGGTGTTGCTGCTTCGGGACGCTACGGCCCCCGTCGCCGCCTTTATGATCACCTACTTCGTCGGCAGCCGCCACGAACAGGAAGGCCGCACAGGCGCGTTCCATTTTCTCGAACACCTCATGTTCAAAGGGTCGGCCCGCTTCAACAAAGAGGCGGGGGCCTCGGTATTCGGCGTATTGCAGCGCACGGGGGCCCGGGTCAACGCCACCACTTCGCTGGATCGAACGAATTACTACGAAATGCTCCCCGTAGAACATCTTCCGCTCGCTGTGGAAATCGAAGCGGATCGCATGCGCGGCGCCTTGCTCCGACGCGAAGACATGGAGCGGGAGCGCACGGTCATCCTGAACGAACTGGACCGGGGCGAAAACGATCCGATCCGAAAACTTTTCCATGCGGTGTGGAGCGCGGCCTTCACCGAGCACCCCTACCACCACCCGGTGATCGGATGGCGAAAGGACGTGGAACAGATGACGCCGGCTGATTTGCGCCAGCTATACGATACCTGGTACCGACCCGACAATGCAACCGTTAGCGTGATCGGAGATTTCGATAAAACGAAGACGCTGGAATGCATTCGCCGCCATTTCGAGCCAATCGCCAATCCGACGAAACCTTTGCCTGTGGTCTGCGCCCGCGAACCGGCGCAGACGCAGGCGCGGCGCGTAGTCGTAGAGCAGGCGGGATGGCAGGGCGCCGTAATGCTTGCCTGGAAATCGCCCTGCGGGCTGGATACGGACACGGATGCCCTCGATATGCTTTTCGCGGTCCTGTCCGCCGGGAAAAACAGCCGTTTGTATCGCCGCCTTACCGATCGCGGCCTTACGACCAGCGCGTGGGGAACCGTTTCCCGGTTTCGCGATCCGGGGCTTGCCTATGTGTTTGCAAGGCCGGCGCCCGGCAAAACGCACGAAGAAGTAGCCGCGGCCATCCAGGAAGCCGTAGAGGAGGTTCGCGACAATGGCGTGGAGGAAGCAGAACTGCGGCGCGCGGCGAACCAGCGCAAGGCGCAGGCAGCCTTTAGCCGCGACGGGGCGTTTTCGGCGGCGGCGGAACTGAACGAAGCGCTGGCGGCGGGCGACTGGAAACTGTACGCGTCCATGCAGGACCGCCTGAGCGCCGTCTCCGCAGAAGACGTGCAGCGGGTCGCGCGGCGCTATCTCGTGCGCAGCGCCTGCACCACCGGCTTCTACAGGATAGCAGACGGCGAGGCCCCCGCATGACGGTTTTTTCCGAAGCGCCGCCCGGCAGGCCGTCCTTCGTCGAGCGCATTTCCGAGCGTAGAATTGGTCCGTGCCGCCTTATCTCGCTGCGTACGCCCATCCGCGACGTGGTTACGTGGTGCGGCTCCTTCGCCAGCGCCCCGGACCTGGGCCGTCGAGAGGCGTTGTTGCTGCAACATCTGGTCGTATCCATGCTGGACAAGGGCGCCGGCGCGCTGGACCAGTTCGCCATCGCGGAAATACTGGAAACGAGGGGGGCGGAACTGGCGTTCGCCTCGGATACGCTGCGCATAGATTTTGCGGGTCGCGCCCTGAAAAAAGACGCTCCCCAGGCGCTGGGCCTTGCCGCCTTGCAGTTGCGCGAACCCCTTTTCCCGGAAGAAGAACTGCCCAAGGCCAAAGACCGGATCGCTGCCTCCGTCAAGCGCTCCATGGAAAGCACCGCCGCGCAAGCGTCCAGGGCGTTGCGGCAGCAGCTATACGACGCGGCGCATCCGAATCACGCCCAGGCGTTCGAGGCGCAGCTGGCGCAATTGCAAGACTTTTCCATAGACGACGTCCGAACGTATCATGCGACGCATTTCGGCGCCAACGCCTTTACGCTCGTGGCGGTAGGCGACATGGACGAAGACGCGCTCGGCAAGGTCGTGGACGAATGCTTCGGCAGCTGGCCGACGCATGGCGCCACGCCGCGCTTCGCCGCGACAGCCGAACAGCGGATTCCCGGCGTATCCGTCGTTACCCTCCCGGACAAGGAAAATGTGGATGTGCGCCTGGGACATACGCTTTCGATCCGGCGCAACGCCGACGAGTACCTCCCCGTATTCCTTGCCAATTTCGTCCTGGGCGGCAATTTCTCGGCGCGCCTCATGCAAACCATTCGCGACGAAATGGGCCTGACCTACGGCATTGGCTCTTCGCTGGCGGGCGTATCCTCCGAATACGAAGGGCACTGGCAGGTGGGCGTAACCCTGTCGAAAGAACATGTGCAGCGCGGCATAGACGAAACAGCCAAGCAACTCCGCCGCTTCGTCGCGGACGGGATAACGAGCGAAGAGCTCGAAGAGAAAAAAACAACGGTTACGGGCGCGTTCAAGGTGGGGCTCTCCACCACGTTCGGACTGGCGAAAACGCTCCTCGCCCATATCGAGCAGGGATTCCCGCTGCGCTACCTGGACGAATTTCCAGAAAAGATCGAACGCATTACCGTGGACGAAGCGAATAGCGCCATTGCACAGGCCTTCGTTCCCGACGCCCTGCACAGCGCGCTGGCCGGAAATATCCGGGAGGAAGAGGTCAGGATATGTTGTTAGGGGATACTTTGGGGCCTTGGGGCGGTTACATTCCGGTTTTCTGTTTTTTTCTTATTTTCAAGGATTCGTTTGCTTCGGCAAAGCGTACCTGACCCCCCTTACGCCATCAGAAGTGGTCCGTAAAAACTGGACAGGCGTTTAGGTGTAGGCTTGCGATGGTTTACGCCGCTTTCGTCAGCGGCTTTCGTCTGTAGTATACGTCATCGGGCGTGAGGTTGTCAAGGCCCTGGTGCGGGCGTTCTTCGTT
>JAJECT010000013.1 GCA_022821845.1 Rhodothermales bacterium
ATAAAACACGAGAATCATTTCCGAAAGGCTTACCTGGTTCCTGCGCTCCAGGCGGGCTGGATCGAAATGACAATCTCGGACAAGCCGCGCAGCAGCAAGCAACGATATCGGCTCACGCCCGCCGGCGCCAAGCGGCAAAAACAAGGGCGGAAAGACAGGACGAATCCGGCCGGTTAAAAAACTTAGGCGGCGAAATTTCGAACCTTACTTATTTAACCGGGCTGTTTTTCGGCGATGTTCAAGGAGGCGACGGCGCCTGCACGGGGAAGCGGGGTGCTTCGTGCGAAGAACGGGCGAAAAGGGGACAAAAAGCAACGCCCCTTTCGGGGTGTCAGGCCGAAGATGCTATCTCCGGCAGGGTTATATGGCAATAATAACGTATTATCGGGAGATTATTAGCGCAAAAGCCGTTTCCGATGCTGGGACCGCAATGATTTACCACCTGCCGACCGTAAGGAGCAACCGACAAGGCTTCGAGTCCCTCGGGGAACTCGCCAAGGCCACCAAGGGTCTATTTGCCGACCGGCTCGAACTCGACATGTCCCGGGTTTCGTTTTTAGACGCCAACATGGCCGCGCCTCTGGGGGCGGTGCTTACCCGGGCTACCGACGAATTCAATATTGTAGAAATCGTCGCTGTTCCTCGCGGCGTGGAACGCGTCCTCCGTAAAAACGAGTTTCTAACCGGTTTTGGGTACGATTCGCTCGAGGATACCAATAATACGACAATGCCTTTTCGTCGCCTGCGCCTCAGGGACGAAGGCGCGTTCGAAAAATACATCCAAGATGGCGACAGACTTCCCCGGAACGGCCGTAACGATTGAGATCAATACGACGGATGATAGCGTATATTACCTGGAAAGCGAGATCAACGCGAACGACCTTTTTAAGCCATGAATCAACCTGTCACGGTCCGAGTATTCGACATCGTCGGCGGCCCCCTCTGCGTATCCGCCAACGACGGTCAGCTTCTGCACGACAAGATCGCTCCGCTTTTGAAAGCAGGAATGCCGGTTGTCCTTTCTTTTGGGCGGGTGGAAATCCTTATCTCTGCGTTTCTGAACGCGGCGATAGGCCAACTATACGGCGATCTTTCCGAAAATCGCATCCGCGATTTGCTGTCCGTTCGCGATTTGGCCACGGACGACCTCGACATGCTTGAGCATGTCGTCGAAAACGCCAAGCGGTATTTCAGCCGGCCTGAAGATTTTGACCGGGCATGGCGCGAGGAACTGGGAGATGAAGAAGAATAAGGCGCATCGTCTGACGGCCTATTCGTTCAGCAAGAGCGAAACTTTCTTGCTTGACGCCAACGTATGGCTCTATCTGTATCCACCGCCATCTGGAAGGAAACGTCCTTTCGTGCAACAATACAGCGATGGCCTGAAGTCCATGCGTATTGCTGGCGCGCAATTGATCATGGACGTTATGGTGCTCAGTGAGTACCTGAATACCTATGCTCGCATTGAATGGAGGGCGCTGCACCAGACTCGGTATCCTCAATTCAAATCATTCCGCAAATCGTCGGCTTTCAAAACGGTTGGCAACGGCGCAGCCTCTTCCGTACGCTCCATGCTCAAGCTCTGCACCTGTCACGACCATCCTTTTGCTGGGGTCGATATCAAACAAGTACTGGATGGTTTCGCAGCGGGAACAACTGATTTCAACGATAGCCTGCTTGCCGAAACGTGCCGACGCCATGGCTGGAAACTGGTTACGAATGATAGCGACTTTACTTCCGGCGGCATTGAAGTCCTGACGACAAACCCGAAACTTCTGGCCGCTTGCCCATGACAGCGCCCCGCAAAAAACTCATTGAAGTAGCCCTGCCGCTGGACGCGATTAACAAGGCGTCGGCGCGGGAGAAATCCATCCGGCACGGGCATCCGAGTACGCTGCATTTGTGGTGGGCGCGGCGGCCCCTCGCGGCGGCGCGGGCCGTGCTCTTTGCGCAGATGGCGGACGATCCGTCCGAATACGCGGACGAACTGCTGGCGGACCCGGCGACGCGGCAAAAGGCGGAGGAGGCGCTCCAAGAACGCCTTGCGGCGTGGCAAGCAAAGCGGTCGCAGACGAACGATGCGGCGGATACGGAATCGTTGGTTGGCGAAGCGGCAGATACGGACCGGGTGGCTGGCGAAGCGGCAGATACGGAACCGGCGGTTGGCGAGGCGGCGAATACGGAACCCGTGGTTGACGAGGCGGCGAATACGGAACCCGTGGTTGGCGAGGCGGCGAATACGGAACCCGCGATTGGCGAGGCGGCGGGAGCGGAACCGACGCTGGAAGAGGCGGCGGCGGACATCGAGCGGGGGCGGTTGTTCGCCTTGCTGGAGGAACTGGTTACGTGGGAAAACACGACGAACGAAGCCGTGCTGGCCCGGGCGCGGGAGGAAATTCGGCGGAGTTGGCGGCGGACATGCCAGCGCCATGCGGACGACGCGCAAGCCGCTAATCTTTTCGACCCGGATCGGCTGCCTGCTTTTCACGATCCCTTCGCGGGGGGGGGGGGCTATTCCTCTGGAAGCGCAGCGCCTCGGACTGGAGGCCCACGCCAGCGATTTGAACCCGGTGGCGGTCTTGATCAACAAGGCGATGATCGAGATTCCGCCAAGGTTTGCGGATCGCCCGCCGGCGAACCCGCAGGCGCGGGCGGACGGCTCGCTGCTCGGGAGAACCTGGAAGGGAGCGCAAGGGCTGGCGGAGGACGTGCGCTACTACGGCGAGTGGATGCGCGAGGAGGCGGCGCGACGCATCGGGCATTTGTATCCGAAGGTTGAGATTACGGCGGAAACGGTTCGGCGGCGCCCGGATTTGAAGCAGTACGAGGGGCGCAAGTTGACGGTGATCGCATGGCTCTGGGCGCGGACGGTAAAGAGTCCCAATCCGGCGTTCGCGGAGGTGGAAGTTCCGCTTTGTTCGACGTTCATGCTATCGACGAAAAAGGGGAAGGAGGCGTACGTGGAGCCGGTAATCGAGGGGCGCGGGTATCGTTTCGAGGCGCGGACGGGCGCGCCAGAGGATGCGGAGGCGGCGAAAAAGGGGACGAAGCTGGCGCGCGGGGCGAATTTCCGTTGCGTCATGTCGGATACTGTTATCAACGATCCCTACATCAAGAGCGAGAGTATGGCCGGCCGAATGGGCGTGCGGCTGATGGCGATCGTGGCGGAGGGTGATCGCGGGCGCGTGTATCTGTCGCCGAATGCTGAGCAAGAGGAAATAGCGCGGCGAGCGGAACCGGCATGGAAGCCTGATCAGTTGATGAACCGGGATACAAGCAATCTGGTAAGCGGGCGCGGGTACGGCTTTTTCACATGGGCGGACCTTTTCACCTCCCGCCAGTTGACGGCGCTCGCGACGTTTTCGGACCTGGTGGCGGAGGCGGCGGAGCGAGCGCGGGAGGATTTTCTTGCCAACGAAAGGGACGCGGCCGCTGCACTCAGCGGAGAGCAGGGTGGCCCGGGCGCAGGGGATGTTTCCTTTCCCGCGTGCGCGGGCGCTTCCTCGACGGCGAATGCAATGCCTCCTTTCGGTTCGGACGCGGGCAATCCGCAAAGCGAGGTCAACGCACGGCCCCTGCGCGAGGGCGGCAGCGGCGCAAAAGCCTATGCCGAGGCGGTGGGGGTGTACTTGGGGTTTGCCATATCGAAAGTCGCAAATATAGGCTCATCAATTACTTCTTGGATGAATGATCGCGGTGCTTTTCGGGAGACGTTCGCTCGACAAGCGATACCAATGGTGTGGGATTACGCTGAGGCGAATCCGTTTACAAATGCTGGTGGCAGTTTAGAGACAGCTCTTGAAAAAGGCACCATGGTGATCAATCTGTTTCCCGGAATGCCAAGCGGGACGGCAACCCAATTGGATGCGGGAACACAATCCATTTCTGCAAACAAAGTTGTCTCCACCGATCCGCCCTACTACGACAACATTGGCTATGCGGACCTGTCGGATTTTTTCTATGTCTGGCTGCGGCGTTCGTTGAAATCGACATTTCCCGATCTGTTCTCTACGCTGGCCGTGCCCAAAACCGAAGAACTGGTCGCTACGCCCTATAGGCATGGCAACAAACAAAAGGCTGAAACCTTCTTCCTGGACGGCATGACCGAAGCGATGCGCCGCCTCGCCGAGCAGGCGCATCCGGCCTTTCCCGTAACCATTTACTACGCCTTCAAGCAGTCCGAAACAAAAAGCGAGGCGGGTACGGCCAGCACGGGCTGGGAGACGTTTCTGGACGCCGTCATTCGATCAGGATTCTCTGTAACAGGTACTTGGCCTGTACGTACAGAAAGCAGTGGTCGTATTCTCGGACAGGGCACCAACGCCCTCGCCTCCTCCATCGTCCTCGTGTGCCGCCGGCGGCCCCAGGACGCTCCGCTGGGCGCCCGCCGCGAATTCAGCGACGCCTTGCGACAGGAACTGCCCGCCGCGCTCGCCCACCTGCAATCGGGCAACATTGCCCCCGTAGACCTGGCCCAGGCCGCCATCGGACCCGGCATGGCCGTATTCACCCGCTACGCCAGGGTGCTCCACACCTCCGGCGAAACGATGACCGTGCGCGAAGCGCTGGCCATGATCAACGAAGTGCTCGACGAAGCGCTCAGGGAGCAGGAAGGCGACTTCGATCGGGACAGCCGCTGGGCGCTCGCCTGGTTCGAGCAGCACGGCTTCGCCGAAGGCGCGTACGGCGCCGCCGAAACCCTTTCCAAGGCCAAGAACACCAGCATTGCGGGCATCGTGGAGGGCGGCATCCTGGTCGCGAAAGAAGGCAAGGCGCGCCTTTTGCGCCCGGACGAGCTGAGCGAAAACTGGGACCCTCTCGCCGACCCGCGGCTCTCGGTATGGGAGGCGGCGCATCACCTCGTGCGCGCGCTGGAGACGGGGGGCGAGATGGCGGCGGCGGATATCGTCCGTCGCCTCGGCGGCGTAGGCGACGCGGCCCGCGAACTGGCCTACCGGCTCTACGCGCTGTGCGAACACAAGAAGCGCCCGGCGGAAGCCCTCTCCTACAACGCCCTTGTGCAAAGCTGGCCGGAAATCGCCCGCCTCGCCCGCCAGGACCCCGCCGCAGAGCAAGGCGGCCTGTTCG
>JAJECT010000032.1 GCA_022821845.1 Rhodothermales bacterium
CACCTGGAGGTTCGAGATGCTTACGTTACCGCGCTGTTTGGGAAGCAGCGGTGCGATCCGTTCAAATTGGGCCTCGGTGAGTTCCATGTCTCTGAAATTTGCTTTAGATTGCAGCGTTCATAGACAACGAAACAAAGGAAACCATGTTCCCATATAGTGTTAACAGGCCCTAATGCAACGAGATGTTGCCTATCACCTTGCGAAAGGCGAAACGGGAACCGATCCAGCCAAGCGCAAGGCCGCATAGCGCGAGGCCGCCAAGCGCAACAAGCAGCCAGGCGTTCGGAAAGACGGTCATTTGCGGCAGATATCGCTGCGACAGCGCGTACAATCCCCAGAGCAGCAAAAAAGCCAATACGGCGGACCCCATCCCTTGCGCCATGCCTTCCACCACGAACGGCCGCCGGATAAAGCGCTCGGTGGCGCCCACCAGTTTCATGGTGCGAATGAGCAGGCGCCGCGCATACATGGTAAGGCGAATCGTGTTGGCGACCAGAAATATGGACGTGAGTACGACAATGCTCCCGATCAACAGGCCAATAATAGCCAGCAGGCGCAGATTTTCCTGCACCTTGGCGAGCAAGGCGCTGTTGAAAACCACTTCGTCCACGTGATCCCACGAACGGAATTCCCCGGCGATCGCCTCCAGGCTATCCGGATGCGCATAGACGGGGGCCACGCGAACCTTGATAGACGCCGGCAGAAAAGGCGTATCCAGAAACGCGTCGGCGCCCTCTCCGAACTCTTCCTGGAAAATACGGCGGGCGTCCTGGCGGGAAACAAATTCGGTTTCGGCGACGCCCCGCGTTCCATCCACCTGCAGGCGGATGGCCGAAATGGCGGCGTCCTCCGCCGATTCCTCCACGAAAATTTCCAGTTCGCCGACGCGCTGACGCAACCAGGTCGATACCTGTTGCGCCTCGTACGCAAGCCATGCGAAAAGCCCGATCATCGTCAGGGCCACCGTCATCGCGCTAATCGAAGTAAACGCCGAAATGCGGGCGCGGCGCAACCCGGCCAATCCTTCCCGAATGCTGTAGGGCAAACGCATTATTGCTGAAGTACGCTTATGTTTTTCCGCTCCTGTACGACCCAAGCACCTTGAGGTACGAAGCAATTTCCCGAAGATGATCCAGCGCCAGCTCCACCGGCTTGTCCGACGCGGAGCCAAGCACGTCAAGATAAAAACGATAATTGCCCGGACTCCCCGCGAGCGGGCGGCTTTCTATCTTGAACAAGTCCAGTTCCCGAAGCGCGAAGACGGCAAGGCTCTTGAACAGGGCGCCGGGGACATTGGCGCGCATGGAGAACACGATGGACGTTTTCCAGTCGGGGCGGACGTCGGGACGCGGCGACGGCAATGCCCGCTCGCGCGAAAGCAACAGAAACCGCGTATAATTCCGATGATTGTTTTCGATGTCGGCTTCGAGGATGTCGAGTCCGTACACCGCCGCGGCGCGGGCGCTCCCGATGGCGGCTTCGCCCGGAGCGCCATGCCGGGCCAGGTCCCGTACGGCCCCCGCCGTGTCGTAGGCCGCCACGGCCTCCGCGGACGACAGGCGCGTTCGCAGAAAATCCCGACACTGGCCAAGCGCCTGCGGATGCGAACGCACCACGCGAATATCGTCCAGGGCGGTCCCCGGCGCCGCAATCAGATTGTGCCGTATCCGCAACTGCAACTCGCCAATAATGAACGCTTCGTACATGCGCAACAGGTCGTAGCACGCGTGTACGCTCCCGAACAGGGAATTTTCGATGGGAATGACCGCCCGCTCGACCGCCTCGCTTTCCAGCGCCTCGAACACCTTTTCGAAGGAAGGCAAGGGAACCGCTTCGGCGTCCGCAACAAAGCCCCGCAGCGCTTCTTCGCTGAAAGCGCCCGTTTCGCCCTGAAAAGCAATCCGTATGGAAGAAGGAGACGACATTACATGCGTTCCGGTCTGGAAATGCCAAGCGCTTGCAAACCATTCGAAAGTACGATCCGCGCCGCGCGCGCCAACTGCATGCGGGCCGCCGCCAGATCGTTTGCTTCTCCGATAATACGGCAATGGCCGTAGAACTGCGTAAAAGCAACGGCTACTTCGCGCAAATAATTGGCCGCCTGGTGCGGCTCGCGCGCGGCGGCGGCCTGCGCAAGGACCTCCGGGAACCGCAAGAGGACCTTCATTAACGCGATTTCGGCGGGATGCGCAAGCAACGACAAATCGGCGCCCTCGTCGCAAAAACCCGTTTCCGCCGCTTTGCGCAGAATGGAGCAAATGCGCGCATGGGCGTACTGCAAGTAAAATACGGGATTCTTGTCGCTGGCTTCCCTGGCCAGGTCCAGGTCGAATTCAAGGTGCGCGTTGGGGGACCGCATCAAAAAGAAAAACCGCGTAACGTCTTCGCCCGCTTCGTCCATCAAATCGTCCAGGGTCACATAGGTTGCGCGCCGGGTGCTCATCTTTACGGGCGCGCCCCCGCGCACCAGCGTAACGAACTGGTGCACCAGGACTTCCACGCGGTCGGCGTCGCGACCCAGCGCCCGGAGGCCATGCAGCACGTCCGGGTACGTCGCAATGTGGTCGGCGCCGAGAATATCCACGATGCGGTCGAAACCCCGGTCGCACTTGTCGACGTGGTAGGCGATATCGGGCAGGCGATAGGTTGGCTCGCCGCTGCGCTTGACGAGCACGGTGTCCTGTTCCTTGCCGAACGCCGTGGTCCGGAACCATACGGCGCCGTCCCGATCATAGCAATGCCCCGCGTCGCGCAACGCCTGTAGCGCGCGCCACACCGCATCGTTCTCGTACAGGCTCCGTTCGTTGAAATACGTATCCATGCGGACGCCAAGCCGGTTCAACGTCCGTTCGATGTCGGCGAAAATAGCCTTTTCCGCCGCCTCCTTGAACGGGGCCGCGTCGCCCGCCGGGTCGGGAGGGTTTTCCGCTTCGGCATGCAGGCGTTCGGCGATGTCCGTAATATAGGCGCCAAGGTAGCCGTCCTCCGGAAAAGACGCCGGGACCTCGACCGATACGCCACCCGCGTCTATCTGCTTGCGCGGCGTGTCCGGGTCGATAACCGCCTGGTATCGCGCCTGCACGGATTCGCCCAGCACGCGCATCTGCCGCCCGGCGTCGTTAAAATAATACTCGCGGGTTACGTCGTAGCCGCTCCAGGCCAGCAAATTGGCCACCGTGTCGCCAAGCACCGCATTGCGGCCATGGCCCACCGTCAGCGGTCCGGTGGGATTCGCGCTCACATACTCCACCAGCGCCCGCTTTCCCTTCCCGGTTTCGCCGCGGCCAAACGCCTCCCCCGCAGCAAGCAGCGCGCGCATCTCCTCCGCCAGATAGTCCGTCGCAAAGCGAAAGTTGACGAACCCGGACCCGGCCGCCTCCACGGAAGCGATCCGCGCAGGGTCGAGCGGGCGGGCGCGCAGCGCTTCCGCCAGCTCCTCGGCGATGCGGCGCGGCGGGCGACGCAAATGCCGCGCCAGCTGCATGGCCGCATTCGTGGCCAGGTCGCCGTGCTCGGGGTTTTTAGGCTTTTCGAATTCCGGCGCGAAATCCGGCGGCGTCCCGTCGAACTGCGTCAGGACCTCGACCAGCGCGCTTGCAAGATACGTTTTCACTTTGGCTGCAAATCTGCGACCGTGCAGGGCCATTGCAAAAGGATCAATATACGTAGATGGGGAAATCGTCGCGCCGCATGTGCAAATTCAGCAAGAGGGCCAGCAGCACCGTGTTGGCGAGCATCGCCGATCCTCCGTAGGAAATGAACGGCAGCGGAATCCCGATGACCGGCAGCAAACCCGCCACCATCCCGATATTAACGAAAACATGCGCCAGAAAGATGCTTGCGGTCCCCACGGCCACCATGCTCCCGAAGGGGTGTTTGATCTGCATGCCCATCTGAATCACGCGAACAAGCAGAATCGTAAACAGGGCAATCACTACCATGGAGCCAAGAAATCCCCATTCTTCGCCAATAATGCTGAACACGAAATCCGTCGATTGCTCCGGCACGTAGGCGCCTTGCGTCTGCGTCCCCTCCATGAAGCCCTTGCCGGTCAAGCCACCCGATCCGATCGCCGCTTTCGACTGCACCAGGTGAAAGCCCACCCCCGACCGGAATTCCTCCGCGCCCGGGTTCGTAAAGGAACGAATGCGCGCCACCTGATGCGGACGAAACACCTCGTTCAGCGCAAACAGCACGGCGGCGATCGCGCCCCCGGAAAATACCCCTGCCATGCCGCCGTACAACCGTGATCGGGTCTTCCAGAACACGAAAATCGTAAAGAGCGCCGCGAAAACGAGGGCGGTGGGAAGGTGCACCACCGCAAAATAACCCGCCACGCCCGACGCAGCCATAAGAATAAACATGCTGGTCGGCCAGATGGCCCAAAACACGGCCACAGGCGCGACCGCGCAAAACACCAGGGCGGTTCCGGCGTCGTTCTGAAGCAGAATCAACGCCACGGGAACCATAAAAACGGCGACCAGCAGCAACGCATAGCGCACTTTGCTCGAATTGGGCCGTATGGACGAAACCAGCTGGGCCGCCGCCAGCACGGCGCCCACCTTGGCGATTTCGGAAACTTGCAGGCTAAACCCTCCTATGTACAACCAGCTCCGCGCGCCGTTGACTTCGCGCCCGAACAACAGGGCGAGGGCCAGCAAAAGCAACGTCCCCAGGTATGCGACCCAGGCGACGCGCTGGAAAAAATGCACGGGAATAAAGAGACACGCCAGGCCCGCGCCCGACGATATGACAATCCATGCCAGCTGGCGCCAGAAATTCTGGCGGACGGACGCAAGGAGATACTCCGCGGACGGGCCATTCGTGGTGCTGTAGATGGCGACGAGGCCAATGGACGCCAACCCGACCCAGGCGAAAATCGTAAGGTAATCCAGATTCCGATACCAGATGCGCATGGGCCAAACCGTCGGAAAACAGAAATGGGAGCAGGGTGCGGGTCTGTACGAACGAGGCGGGCGTAATCAGGCGTCGGCTTCGGCGGCGGCGGATTCGCTCTCCTGCGGCGCCTGGGCAGTCTCCTCGCCGGGTCCCGCTTCTTCGGGAACGTGCTCTTCCTCGGAGCTACGCGCCGCCTCGGAAGCGTCTTCTTCCCCATGCAGCGGCTCGCTTTCAATGGCAAGCACGGACTGAAGCACCCATTGTCGCGCAGGACTTGCGTCAATGGAACCGGTCAGGTATTGTTCGGCCATCAACGACCCGATGGGGCCCGCAGCGACGGAGCCATAACCGGCGTTCTCCACCTGAACCGCCACGGCGATTTGCGGATTGTCGTAGGGAGCGAACAGAATGAACACGGAATCGTCCTTCCGGCCATGGGGAGCCTGGGCCGTACCGGTTTTTCCCCCGCTGGGAATGCCGGGAATCTGAATCCATCGTCCCGTCCCGACTTCCATCACGCGCTTCATGCCTTCGCGCACCACATCGAAATGCGCCTCGCGGATCGGCAGTTTCACCGGCGCGGCGATTTTCGGATATAAAATCTCCCCGGTCTCGGCATGCGCCATCCGGGTAACGAGGTGGGGCGTATACAGCGTTCCCCGGTTGCCCACGGCGGCGGCGTACCGGGCCAGTTGCAAAGGCGTTACGCCCATGTCCCCTTGTCCCACGCCAAGATTGATCGTATAGCCGGGGCCCCAGGCGGGGAAGCGCTGATTATAATAGGCGGAGTCGGGGATCAACCCGGACCCCTGCTCGCCAATATCCGTAACTACCTGCTCGCCGAATCCGAACATGCGCGCATATTCGCTGAATACCTCGACATTCGTGCGCATCATCAATTCGAAGAAAAACGTGTTGCACGATTTTTCCAGCGCCTCTTCCACGGCGATGTGCCCGTGCGCGTCCATGTCGCGAAACACGCTCGGGCCGCCAAGCGGGTGATAGCCTGCGCAGTAGACATGCTCCGTCGGGACGACGGTACCTTCCTGAAGCGCCATCAGCGCCATAAACGGCTTCCAGGTCGAGCCCGGCGGCAACAGGTTCATCGTGGCCCGGTTGTACAGCGGCTTCTCCGGGCTGTTGATTAAATGGTCCCACTCCTCGGGATCCATGGCCTCCGTAAACACATCCGGATCATAGTCCGGCTTGCTCACAAGCGCCAGGATTTCGCCGCTGTTCGCGTCAAGCGCCACCGCGCCGCCCCGCTTGCCGACGAACAAAGACTCCGCCAGCGCCTGAAGGTCCGTATCCAGGCCAAGGTGCATGTCGTACCCGCTTGTCGGGGCATGGTCGAAGGCGCCGTCCTGCCAGGAGTTGACCTCCAGGCCGTGTACGTTGACCACTTTGATTTCGGAGCCCAGACTCCCGCGCAGGCCAAATTCGTATCGGCTTTCGACGCCGGACTTCCCGATCAGGTCGCCCTGCCGATATTCCCTTTCTTGCAGCCGGGCCAATTCGCTGTCCGTGACTTCCCGGACATACCCAAGGACATGCGCCGCCGTGGCCTTCGTATGATACCGCCGACGGAAATCCTGGTCGTACCCCACGCCGGGCAATCGATAAAAATTCTCCGCCACGCGGCTGAAAATATCTTCCGGCACGTCCCGGAACGCTTTCCCGGGCTGAAAGGCGCTGTAGCGGCGCAATTCGGCGAAACGAGCGGCAACCACGCTGTCGGGGACTTCCAGCAGGTCGGCGAGCAGCGGAATCTTGTCCGCGTCGAAATTCCGCGGGGTGATCGTAACCGTGTAGCTGGGCTCGTTGTTCACCAGGATGCGGCCGTTCCGATCGTAGATGGCGCCGCGGGCAGGCAATACCCTGCGCTCCCGAAGCGCATTCGTTTCGGATTCGCTGACGTAATCGTCGGTGCGGATCAGCTGAAGTTGCGCCAGGCGCAAACTCAAAAGACCCATGGCGACCAGGATAACGCCGATAAAAACACGTCCGCGCAGCGTGTAATCCATACTATTTATCGTATCGCGCTCGTTATAAAAGACCCGTTATGCAGTGCGCGGCGCGCAGGGAATGCGCAGCCCGCTGAACAATCTGTAACGATCCAAAGCGGTTTTTGGTCAATCCGAAACGCCCGAAACGCAAATTCTTGCGCGAATGCGCGAACCGGAAGCGTCCGCGCTCGTAAACAACCTTGCGCCGCCAGCCAAACAAACCCTTCGCGAATACCGCGTCCGCCGCGGCGTCGCCTCCATAGCACGCCATTACGGGAGTCCCGCTCTCCGACCCTGTCAGGACCGCCCATGTTTCGAACCGCCTCCCTGCTTGCATATCTCCTTGTCTTTTGCGCATGCGCGGCGCTGACCCCCGTAGCCGTCGAGGCGCAATATTTTGGTCGAAACAAGGTCCAGTACGATCGTTTCGACTTCAAGCATTTCGAAACCGAGCATTTCGTCATCTACTATTACCCCGAAGAAGAGCAGGCGGTTCGCGACGCGGCGCGCATGGCCGAACGGTGGTACAGCCGGCATTCCCGCACGTACCTCCGGGAATTCAACGAAAAGAAACCGCTCATTTTCTATGCGAACGACGCCGATTTCCACCAGACGAATGTAATCGGGGGGCTGATTGGGGAAGGCACCGGCGGCGTAACCGAATCGCTCAAGCAACGCGTCATCATGCCGCTTACCGGCAGCTACGCCGAAACGGACCACGTATTGGGGCACGAACTGGTCCACTCCTTCCAGTACGACATTGGCCTGAGCGACCAGGAGCCCATCCGGTTCAATCTGGGGCTCTTGCCGTTGTGGCTGATCGAAGGCACGGCGGAGTATCTTTCCGTAGGACGGTCCGACTCGCATACGGCGATGTGGCTGCGGGACGCCTTGCTTCGGGACGACTTGCCCACCATCGAGCAGTTGACGCGGGACCAGCGCTATTTCCCGTATCGCTTCGGGCAGGCGTACATGGCCTACGTCGGCGGCAAATACGGCGACGCCGCCGTGGCGAACCTGTTCAAACTGGCGGGGCGGGCCGGCGTGGACTCTGCGTTCGTCTACGCGCTGGGCATTACGACCGACTCGCTCTCTACGGAATGGAAGCAGGTGGTGCGCAAAACCTACGAGCCGTTCATGGAGAACAAAACGCCCCCCGAAGAATCGGGACGGCGCATTCTGGCCCCGGACATCGACGGGGGCGAAGTGAACCTTTCTCCTGCGCTCAGCCCGGACGGGGACTACATTGCGTTTCTTTCGGAAAGAGATTTGTTCTCCATCAACCTGTTCGTGGCCGAAACGAAAACGGGCAAGGTCATATCGAGTCTGAAAAACCCGGCGGCGAACCCCCACATGGACGCGCTGCGCTTCATCCAGTCCGCCGGATCCTGGTCGCCGGACGGACGGCGGCTGGCCTTCGTTTCCTTTGCGGACGGGGACAACCGGATATCTATTTTCGACGTCAGGCGACGGAAAGTGCGCCAGAACATCGCCGTGGAAGGGGTTACCGCGCTGACGAACCTCGCCTGGTCGCCGGACGGATCTTCCATTGCGTTTACCGGACTGGAAGGCGGCATCAGCGACCTGTACGTGCTGAACCTCGAAACAAGCGCCGTGCGACAACTGACCAACGATCGGTACGCAGACCTGCAACCGGACTGGTCGCCGGACGGAAAATACATTGCCTTTACGACGGATCGGGGCGAAAACCCCACGGACTTCGACCAGCTTCAGTACCAGAAAAACGGGATTGCGCTGTTCGACCTGGAGCGCAACGAAATACGGTCGTTGCGGCCTTTCGGCGATGTGCTGCATCACAATCCGCAATTCTCGCCGGACGGCAAGGACCTCTATTTCATCAGCGATCAAAACGGTTTCAAGGACGTCTACCGGCTTGATCTGGCCTCCGAACAGGCGTACCGGATCACCAACCTGGCCACAGGGGTGAGCGGCATTACCGCGCTGTCTCCGGCCATGTCGGTGGCGGACCGCAGCGGCGAGATGTCCTTTTCGGTGTTCTCGGACAACGCGTATACGGTGTACGTGCGGGAGCCGGACGAACTGCAGGGCGAACCGGCGCCGCCCCAGCCCGCCGGGCATATCGCTACGGCAAGCGTCCTGCCCCCGATCCGGTCGCTCAACGAAGGGCTGGTGGGCAACTACCTCAACGATTCGATGACGGGCCTGCCCCGCCCGGACCTGCACTGGCCCGGACACGATTACAAGTCCAGCCTCGAACTGGATTACGTAGCCCCGCCGACCATCGGGGTGGCGGCGGGCGGCTTGTACGGCACGCAAGTCGCGGGCGGCATCGGCTTTGCGTTCTCGGACATGCTTGGGAACCGGAACCTGTACCTGATCGCGCAAGCCCAGGGCACGTTCAAGGATATCGGGGGGCAGGCCTCCTATATCGATTACGGACAGCGCATTAACCTGGGCGCCTCCGCAGGACATATTCCGCTCTTGTACGGTTATTCCGCCGGCGGATTCGTGGAGGGAGGATATCAGGTGGTGGAACAGCTTCGGCAACGCATCTTCATCGACCAGGTGGCGGGCATCGCCCAGTATCCGTTCAGCCAGACGCGGCGGGTCGAAGCGAATGCGGGATTCATCCGGTACGGATTCGACAACGAGGTGGAGCAATTCGTGGGGTCAGGCTTTTCCTTCGGACGAAATCGCGTCGATCCCGAAGAATCCCTGTTTTTCAAGGGAATTACCGAACGAAAACCCTTCTATTTTTTCCAGGCCGGGCTGGCCTTTGTCGGAGATTACTCCTTCAACGGATTCACCTCGCCGATCAGCGGAGGACGCTACCGCATCGAAGTCTCTCCGAACATCGGAACCGAGACCTTCGTGCGCGGGCTGTTCGATTACCGGCAATACCTGTACGCAGCGCCCGCCACGTTCGCCGTGCGCGGATTGCACATCGGAAACTACGGGGCCAGATCCACAGACGATCTGTTCACCACGCAATACCTCGGCTATTCCTACTATCCGGCGTTCGTTCGCGGATACAATTTCCGGTCGTTCGAGACATCGGAATGCATCCCCACGGACATAGGCTTTTCCGGCAGGTGCCCCTCAATGGATCGTTTGCGGGGTACGCACGTGGCCCTGACGAGCGTGGAAATTCGCATCCCGTTTCTGGGAACCGAGCAGCTGGGGCTTGTTTCGTTTCCGTATCTCCCGACCGAACTGGCCTTGTTCGCGGACGGCGGCATAGCATGGAGCAAAGACAGTTCGCCGACGCTCAAATTCGAACGGGACACCAACGAGCACGTACCCGTCTTCAGCGCCGGCATGTCTGCGCGGGTCAATATTTTGGGGTACATTGTGCTGGAATCGTATTACGCATATCCTTTCCAGCGCCCGAAAGCCGGTTGGCAGTTGGGATTCCGCCTGGCGCCCGGCTGGTAAGGCAACATCGCCCCCCCGATGTACGACATTTTCCGCACCGCACTGTTCAGGTTAGACCCCGAGCAAGCCCATTACGTCGCCGCTTGCGCCGCGCGAAGCGTACAATTCGCGCGGGCAGAGCAGGCGCTGAAAAAAATGTTTGCGTTCGAGGATGCGCGCCTTGAACAAACGCTTTGGGGCCATACCTTCCCGTCTCCGGTCGGCCTTGCCGCCGGGTTCGACAAGAATGCGTCGCTGGCGCCGTTCTGGCAGGCGCTGGGATTCGGCTTTGCGGAAATCGGCTCGGTCACGGCCTGGCCATCCCGGGGAAACCCCCGACCGCGCGCCTTTCGCCTGATCGAAGACGAAGCGCTCGTCAACCGGATGGGCCTCAACAACAAGGGCGTCCGCAACATTGCCCGGCGCCTTCGCCGAACCGCCCCTCGGAGCCGGATTCCCCTCGGAATCAATATCGCCAGTACGCATGGCCGCGCGCTTGCGGGCAACTCGGCCGTGGAAGATTTCCGCTTGAGTTTCAAGACCATCGCAAACCAGGGAGCCTATGTTGCGCTGAATATCTCTTGCCCGAATACGCCGGACGGCAAAACCTTTGAGGACCCAGGGTCCCTGGAAATCCTTTTGAAGGTAATCATGGAGCAACGAAGAAAATCGGCGCCCGACGCGCCCGTGCTCCTGAAGTTGCCGCCGCCGGTTTCCGATCAGATCGTATTCGACAGCGGCCTCGAGGAAATCGTCCGGCTTGCCCGCGAATACGGCGTTACGGGGTTCGTAGCCGCCAACACGGCCCCCGACCGGGAAGGACTTGCCGCGCAGCCCGCCCGCCTCGCCGCCATCGGCGCCGGCGGACTAAGCGGACGACCGCTCGAATCCCGCGCCACGCACCTTGTGCGGCATCTGTACCGGCTCACGGAAGGCGCGATGCCCATTATTGGCGTGGGCGGCGTATTTTCCGCCGAGGACGCCTACCGGAAAATCCGCGCCGGGGCCTCGCTCGTGCAACTGTACACCGCGCTCGTGTACCGCGGCCCGGACGTCGTACGCGAGATCAAGGCCGGGCTGGCGCAGCTGCTCGAACGGGACGGCCTGGGTTCGGTGGCGGACGCGGTGGGCGCAGACGCCGCATAACGCCTTTTTCCTTGCCCGCCAGCAAGCCGTGCCTGTCCCCGCGACCCGCCTTCTTATCAGCGCGCTTCTCTGCGCCGCCGCGCTTCTTTGCGGCGGGACAGATTCGGCGCGCGCGCAGTCGGCGGCCACCACCGGCGTCATACGGGGAACCGTATACAGCGCTTCGGGCGAACCCGTGGTCGACGCCGGGATCATTATCCACCACCTGGACACCGGCCTGCGCACGATCGTCGAAACCACGGCTACGGGGGCTTTTGCGCGGGCGCTGCTGCCGCGCGGCGAATATACTATCCTGGTCGTCTCCGAAACCAATCTGGGGGAAATCCGCCGGGAAGGGCTGGTGTTGCATACCGGCGAAACGCTCGTCCTCGACCTGGCCTTTGCCGTCATCGACCTGGAAGAAATCACCGTAACCGCCCCCGAAGCGCCGCTTCTCGATCCGGAAGACGCGACCCGCTCGCAGCGCCTTTCCGAGGACATCGTGGACGCCTTGCCCAACAATGGCCGCAACCTGCTCGACCTGACCCTGCTGACCCCCGGCGTCTCCATCGGACAAGGGCCGGACGGAGACGTGCTCAACATCGCCGGACAGCGCGGCATATTCAACAACTTCATGGTCGATGGCGCCGATTTCAACAATCCCTTTTTCGGCGAACAGCGCGGCGGGCAGCGGCCTGCGTTTACCTTCAATCAGGACGCCGTGGAAGAAATGGTCGTCGTAAGTCAGGGGGCGCCCGCCGAATTCGGTCGTTCCGCAGGCGGATTCATCCATGTCGTTACGCGCTCCGGGACCAACGATTTCCAGGGATCGGCGCACTATTTCGGGCAATGGGACGCCGTCGCCGCCGAATATCGCGCGGAACGGGGAGGCGGCAAGCCGTCCTTTGGACGAAATCAGTTCGGATTTACGCTGGGCGGACCCATCGTACGGGACCGCGCCTTCTTCTTCGCCGCCTACGATCAGCAGGTTTCGTCCGAAACGAAGCAGACAGACCGGGCGGTTGAGCGGCCGGCGGAACTGGAAAAACTGGAAAATTTCCTGCGCGCGCAGTGGCCCGGGCGCTTCGAAAACGAATTCGGACCCATCTCCCGCAGCGACGACGCCCGCGCCCTGACCGCCAAGCTGGACTTCCACCTGAACACGCAGAACCAGGCTTCCATAAAATACAACTATGCCTGGTCCGAACAGGTAAACGGCACCTTCGACGTGGATTCCTGGGGGCGCTCGGCGAACGGGATCGAGCAGGACTACTCGCACGCCGTCAATGTCGGCTTGCGGTCCTTGCTGGGCAATGCGGCGTTCAACGAATTCCGCGCCCAGTGGGCCGTGGAGCATCGCCCGCGACGCTATCGGGGGCCTGTTTTGCCGGACGCGGCCCCGCCGCCCACCCCCCAGTTCGACGAAGTGGGCGGACGCCCCTTTCCCGACATCGGCATGGATTTCGCCGACGGGTTCCGGATCGGCCTGCCATACTTCCTGCCGGTGCACCCCAGCAAAGACGGGCGGTTGCAACTCGTCAACAATGTTTCCTTTCTGGCGGGCGACCATCTTTTCAAAACCGGGGCAGAATACAACCGCACCACGGTAACGCAACAATTCATCGGCTTCGCCAACGGGCGGTACATTTTCGATTCGGTGGACGGGTTCATCGGGTTCGTGGAACAGGGGAACCGGTATGTTACCTGTTCGGACGGGGCCAGCAGCGCAGCGGGAATTTGCCCGGAAGGGACGTCGATCACCGGGCCGGCGCTGTTGTATCTGCAATCGGCGACAGTCCCCGGCGTGCCCCCCGAAAACCTCGGGGTCCAGACCCTCCGCGCCCACGAGCTGGCGCTGTTCGTACAGGACGCCTGGACGATAAGAACCGACCTGATCCTGCATCTGGGGCTGCGATGGGAAGGGGTATGGCATCCGGACGTGTTCGTAAAGCCGGAGGATACGTTCTATGCGCCGTATCTGAGCGATCCGCGTTTTCCCTCGGACGGGACCATTCCCGACGACCTCGACAATTTCCAGCCCCGCCTGGGATTGACCTGGAATGTCGGGGGAAAGAACGCCACGGTGGCGCGCGCCAACGCCGGATCGTATTATGCGCGCATACCGGGGCTGGTCTTTGCCTCGCCGCGCTCCACCAACGGCGCGTACCAGCAGATTCTGTTCCGAAGCAGCGCCGATTCGCCCGCGCTGGGCCCCGTGCCCGCGATCGACGCCCTGATTGACGGGTCCGATACGGTCCCCTTCCTGCCGGACGTCCATGTTGTCGGGCGCGATCTGGAACTGCCGCGCACCTGGTCGTTCAGCGCCGGAGTAGACCATGCGCTGGGCGCCGGCCTGGCGGCGGGCGTGTCCTGGCAACATGCCCGCACCGATCATCTTTTTCGCTTTGTGGATCGCAACGCCGCCGCGCTCGGATCGCCCTTCGGCGCGGGGACGCACCCGGGAGGCGGCGGACTCGCTACGCTGTACGCCGTGGAAAGCACGGCCCGCTCGCGGTACCACGGAATCACGCTGGGCGCGCGGGGACGGGACGCGCTGAGGGGCCTGCTGGATTTCGAAGCCAGTTACACCCTTTCTTTCGACCGCTCCGACGACGACAACGAACGCGACCCGTTCACGTTCACGTACGCAGACGCCCGCAACCTGGACCCGGAATACGGCTGGTCCGACCGCGACCGACGCCATCGGTTCGCCGGGTATTTCGCCTTTGCGCTTCCGGGGAAGATTTCGTTCAGCAACATTTTCCGGTATCTTTCGGCTTCGCCGGTT
Source organism: Rhodothermales bacterium (assembly GCA_022821845.1). Taxonomy (GTDB): domain Bacteria; phylum Bacteroidota; class Rhodothermia; order Rhodothermales; family VXPQ01; genus VXPQ01. The sequence continues at coordinate 14,215 of JAJECT010000032.1, forward strand.
TCCGAGCGGTGCGACCGGCGGGGGGAACGCGCCGCCGCGCCGGCGGACCGCGTCTGCGCGGACGGCGCAATCCTGCAGCGCAATACCCTGCGGCGGAACAACGCCTTCTTTACCTGGGACGCCCGGATCGCGCGCACATTCGGGACCCGGGCCCGGCTCGAAGTCATGGTCGATTTTTTCAATGTCACGAATGCGGACAACTTCCTTGACGCCGCCCTGGGCTCGCTCCTTTTCCACTTCGGCGGGACGATTCGCAGCGGCCTTGGGGACACGCGGCGGGCGCAAATAGGGGCCAAACTGCGTTTCTGAACGGCGGGAACGAGGAGCAAAGCGGGGAAACCCGCGGGGAAAACATGCGTTAAAATGCGTTACGGCGGTTTTCGGGCTTTGCGCAACGCAGGCGCAAAGCGATTTCCTTGCCGCGTTCGCCGCCGATTCAGATTTTCAAGAGGGATAACCGGTTTTTCGGGGTGTGGCGCAGCCCGGTAGCGCGCTTCGTTCGGGACGAAGAGGTCGTGGGTTCAAATCCCGCCACCCCGACCATTTTATATTTCCGGCGCTTTCGCGCGCCTCCGCGTTTTCAACACGCATCAGGGCACGGTAGTGCGACCAGCTCAGGTCGGAATGGAAGCCAGTGGCGAATTTAGTACCCGTGGGTACTGTTTTTCACTATTGCCCAATTCTTTCCCCGCTGGGAAAAGATTCTCTTGTTGTCGCAATTCTCTACCCACCGGGGAGAGAATCTTTTGCTGCCTGAATTCACTACCCGCCGGGTAGCGGATCTCCGGAATGCGTTGTTGGTAAACCAGATAGAACTGCCGGAAGCTGCGCCCGTTCGGAACAGCAAAACCCATGGGCGCTGCGTCTTGCGCCACCCGTTTTCCCGGAAACCATTTCCCGCCTTGCCCTTATTATAAGCGAACGGCCAACCGGATAACGCGCATTGCGGCGCGGTCTCTTTCATGCTTGCTGCACGGAGAACATACAGGAAAACATACCGGATTATCGCCACGCTGCTCGGCCTGAGCTTGCTGTTCGGCGTGGCGGCCCCTTGGGCGCAAACAACCTGCGCCATGGGACAAAACGGGCAAAACGACCGGCATGGAACCCACGACTGCCCCCACGAAAACACGCATTCCCATGCGTCCGACGAGGCGCCGGCTGCCCCCTGCCCGCACGAAGCGGAATCGACGCAGGAAGGCGCGGCGCCTTCTTCTTTGGACGCTCGGCCCTGCTGCGCATTCGAATCGGCTGCAACGGGCGAGGCCGTAACGCTTCTTTCGAGGATCGCGTGGCGAGATGCGAGCAATCTTTTCCTTGCGCTCCTTCCCCCTGCCCGATACGAAGCGCCGCACAAGGTATCTGCACCCGCGCATATCTCCGCCCCGCCGCGCTTTAGCGGCGCTCCCCACATCGACAGGCAGGCCCTGCTCGCTACGTTCCTGATCTGACAGGCTTGTTGCTTTCCGCTATTTCCCGGGGTCCGGCTCGACCGCGCCCCTTGCGTTTGCAACAGGAAGTCCCAACAGGTCAGGAAATCCATGAAGCTGATTCAACCCATTGGCGCAGTCTGCGCCCTGTTCATCGCCCTGCTTTTGCTCCCGGCGATGGCCCATGCAAGGCATCGACCGTTTGCGCCGGTCGATACGCTGCTGAGCCTTGACAATCTCATCACAGAGATACGGGCGAGCAACCCATCCCTGCGCGTATCCCGACTGGAGGCAGAGGCGCTGGCTACCCGAAGCCGTCAGGCGTCCGCCTTCCCAGACCCTTCCGTGACGGTCGGATACCAACCGTATTCGCTCCTGACGGCGCGCGGCGCGCAGCGCAGTCAATGGCGCGTCGAGCAGATGGCGCCGTACCCGGGCAAGCTCCGCCTTCAGGGCGCCATCGCCGACCTGAACGCCGAAGTCGCAGGTTTTGAAGCAGATACGTTCGAAGAAGACCTGCTCTTCGAGGCCAAGCAGGCGTACTACGAACTCTATCGGGTTCAGCAACAGGAAAAGCGCATCCTCGCTTTTCAGGGCAGGCTGGAAAATTTTGAAGAGGCGGCCGCCACGCAATACGAAGTGGGCGCCGGCATGCAACAAGCCATTCTGAAAGCGCAGCTGGAAAAGAACGCGCTCGTACGCGAGCGACTTGAACTGGCAGCGCGTCGCCGTGCGGCCACCGAAACCCTGACGCGCTTGCTAAACCGGCCCGCATCCGGCGCTTTTACGGCGAATGTCCAGGTAGAGGCGCCGGAGGGGCTCCCCCTTGACGAAGCCGCGCTGTTCGCCATTGCCCTGCGGGAACGACCGGAAACCCGCGCCCTTGACGCGGCAACGCGCCGCGCCGACGCCCGCATCGCCCTGGCCCGCAAAGCGTTCATGCCCGACTTCGGCCTGAGCGTGACGTATTTCGACATAGGCCGCGCCGACGCGCCGCCGACGGCCACGGGACGGGACGCCGTCGCGATCGGCGCCACCATAAAAGTGCCTGTCCGGCGCGGGGGGCGCCGGGCCCGGCTGGAGGAAACCCGCGTACGACGCATCCAGGCGGAGACGCGGCGGGAAGCGCTCGAAACCTCGTTTCGGACGCAGATCGCCGATCTCGCAAGCAGGCTGCGCGAGGAGGCCCGGCAACTTGCCTTGTATCGGGAAGCCCTTATCCCCCAGGCCGAAACCACGCTTCAGGCTACGCTCGGCGCCTATACGACAGGCCGCACCAATTTTCTCGACCTCCTGGATGCCGAGCGCATGCTTTTTTCGTTGGAAACGGGCTACGAAGACACGTTCGCCCGCTACCTGAAGACAACCGCCGCCCTCGAACGAGCGCTTGGTATCCGCTCGCTTGCAGACCTTGACACGCTTTAGACGCCCTACCCCGCGTCCAACCACACCCTGAACGCCATGAACACGCAACGATTCGCCAAATGGCTCGGAATTCCGCTGCTGCTTGCAGCGCTTGCCGCCGGCGGTTTTTTCCTCGGGCGCATCACCACAGACGGAACGGCAACCGCAGCCGGGAATGAGGCGTCTGCCGACCAGGGGGAACGCAAAATCCTCTACTGGCAGGCCCCCATGAACCCGGAGGAAATCTACGACCAGCCCGGCAAATCCGCCATGGGCATGGACCTCGTCCCCGTCTACGAGGACGAAGCCGATGCGGAACCGAGCCGTATGGTGTCCATCGACCCGGCGACGGTACAGAACATGGGCGTACGCACCGAGCGCGTCCGGCGGATGGATTTTTCCCGCATGATCCGCACCGTCGGCGAAGTCCGGTACGACGAAGAGCGGCTCTATCTGGTCAACGCCAAAATATCCGGCTGGATAGAAAGGCTTTACGTCAACTTTATCGGGGATCAGGTCCGGCGGGGAGACCCGTTGATGGAAATTTACTCCCCGGAACTGGTTGCCACGCAGCAGGAATATCTGCTGGCGCTCAAAAACCACCGGATGCTGGCCGAAAGCAGCATCGCTTCGGTCCGGGAGGACGCCGGGAAATTGCTGGCTTCGGCGCGCACCCGCCTTGAATACTGGGACATCCCCCCCTCGGAGATTGAGCGTCTGGAGCAAACCGGCGAGGCGAAAAAGACCACCCTGCTCGAAGCCCCGGCCACCGGCGTCGTCGTGAAAAGAGACGCCATGGAGGGCGCCCATATCGAGGCCGGCATGGACCTCTTCGAAATCGCCGACCTGCGGACCGTGTGGGTGCACGCCAGCTTCTACGACAACGAGGCGCCGTGGATCAGCGAGGGGCAACCGGTCGAAATGGAACTATCCTACCTGCCGGGGAAAACCTACGCAGGGCAGGTCTCCTACATTTACCCCTATCTGCGCGAGAAAGCCCGCGACGTGCACGTGCGGCTGATCTTTTCCAATCCGGACCTGGACCTGAAGCCCGGAATGTACGCCAATATCCGGCTCCAGGGCAAGGTCATACCCGACGCCCTCGTCGTGCCCTCCGAAGCCGTGATTCGTTCCGGCGCGCGCGCACTTGTTTTCGTGGCCCACGGAGAAGGCCGGTTCGAGCCGCGCGAAATCCGGATCGGGGAGGAAGGCGGGCCGGGAAACAGCCTGGTGCGGGTGCTCGACGGCCTGTCGGGCGACGAAGCGGTCGTCACGTCGGCCCAGTTCATGCTGGACAGCGAAAGCCGCCTGCAAGAAGCCATCCGGAATATGTTGCAGGAGCGGACGCAATCGGACGCGCAGCCTGCCGGCGAAGCCTCGGAAGCCATGCCGGAAAGGGTCTCCACAGCGCCTGAAGAATCCGACGCGCACAGGCATCATCCGCATTGAGCCGGTCCATCCTTCCTGATTCGCCTTAGGGCATTCCCCGACTTTTTTCAGAGAAAATCATGTTGGAAAAGATCATAGAGGCCTCGGTCAATAACCGCCTGCTGGTGATCGTCTTTACGATCCTGATCGGACTGGCCGGCGCCTACGCGATGCTCCGTACGCCCGTAGACGCCATCCCCGACCTGAGCGACGTGCAGGCGATCGTTTTCACCGAGTATCCGGGCCAGGCCCCGCAGGTCATCGAAGACCAGGTAACGTATCCGCTCACGACGGCCATGCTGGGGGTACCCTTCGCGAAAGCCGTGCGCGGCTATTCGTTCTTCGGCTACTCGTTCGTCTATATCATCTTCGAAGACGGCACGGACATGTACTGGGCCCGCAGCCGGGTTCTGGAGTACCTCAACTATGTGGCCAATCGGCTTCCCGGCGGGGTGACGCCCACGCTGGGGCCGGACGCCACCGGCGTAGGCTGGGCCTTCGAATATGTGATCGACGGCGGAGACCGGTACGACCTTCAGCAACTGCGCTCCATCCAGGACTGGTTTCTGCGCTACGAGCTGATGAGCGTGCCTGGCGTAGCCGAAGTGGCCTCCATCGGCGGCTACGTCAAGCAGTATCAGGTCGAGGTCGATCCGAACAGGCTGCTGGCCTACGACATCCCTCTTTCGAAAGTGCGCGTGGCCCTGCAACGCAGCAACAACGATGTGGGCGGCAGGCTGGTAGAGATGGGCGAGACCGAGTTTATGGTGCGCGGCCTGGGCTATATCCAATCGAGCGAGGACATAGAGAATACGCCCGTGGGGGTAGACGAAAACGGCACCCCCATCCTGATTCGGAACATCGCCCATGTGCACCTGGGACCCGAGTTGCGCCGCGGGCTGGCGGATCTGGACGGGGAAGGCGAAACCGTCGGCGGAATCGTGGTCATGCGCTATGGCGAAAACGCCCTCGAAACCATCGACGCCGTCAAAGCGAAACTGGAAGAACTGAAAGCGGGACTGCCGGAAGGCGTAACCATCCAGGCCGTCTACGACCGCAGCAGCCTCATCGAGCGCGCTATCGACAACCTGAAAGGGAAGCTGCTCGAAGAAAGCCTCATCGTCGCGCTGGTAACCATCCTGTTCCTGCTGCACGTCCGCAGCGCCTTCGTGGCGATCTTCACCCTTCCGATGGGCATTCTGATCGCGTTCCTGATAATGTATTACCAGGGCCTCAACGCCAACATCATGTCGCTTAGCGGCATCGCCATCGCCATCGGCGCCATGGTCGACGCGGCGATCGTGATGATCGAAAACGCCCACAAACACATGGAGCGCGACGCCGGAAAGAAAGACCGCTGGCGCATCATTATCGATGCGTCCAAAGAGGTCGGACCGGCTTTGTTCTATTCGCTGCTGATTATCACGCTCTCTTTTCTGCCCGTATTCACGCTTCAGGCGCAGGAAGGCCGGCTCTTCAAGCCGCTGGCTTTCACGAAAACCTACGCCATGGCGGCCTCGGCGCTGCTGGCCATTACGGTGGTGCCGGCGCTGATGGGCTATTTCATACGCGGCAACATCCTGCCGGAGAAGAAGAACCCTGTCAATCGGTTTCTGATTGCCCTGTACCGCCCGGTAATTCACGCCGTGCTCCGGTTCAAATGGATAACCATTGCCGCGGCGGTAGTGGCGCTGGGCGCAACGGCCTATCCGCTCGGCAAACTGGGTTCCGAATTCATGCCGCCTTTGAACGAGGGCGATCTGCTCTACATGCCTACTACCGATCCGGGCGTCAGCATTGCCAAGGCCAGGGAACTCTTGCAGCAAACCAACAAGATCATCAAGACCTTCCCTGAAGTAGACCATGCTTTCGGCAAAGCGGGCCGCGCCGAAACAGCGACGGACCCGGCGCCATTGTCCATGATAGAAACCACGATCACCCTGAAGCCGGAAAGCGAGTGGCGGGAAGGCATGACCATGGACCGGCTTGTCCGCGAACTGGACGCCGCGATCGACTTTCCGGGCCTCACCAACGCCTGGACCATGCCCATCAAAACGCGCATCGATATGCTTTCGACAGGCATCAAGACGCCCGTCGGCGTCAAACTGATGGGGCCCGACCTGAATATCCTTTCTGACCTGGGGCAACGCGTTGCAGCCCTCCTGCAGACCGTGCCGGGGACGTTGAGCGCCTTCCCGGACAAGGCCGTCGGCGGCAATTTTATCGACTATCGCATAAACCGCGAAGAAGCCGCCCGGTACGGCCTGACGGTGGGCGACGTGCAGGATGTGATCATGTCGGCCATCGGCGGAATGAATGTCACGCAAACAGTCGAGGGCCTGGAGCGGTATCCGGTCAACGTCCGGTACAGCCGCGAACTGCGCGATAACCTGCCGGCGCTCCAGCGGGTGCTGATTCCTACCCCTGCGGGCGCGCAGATTCCGCTGAGCTATGTGGCTGATTTCAGCATCGTCAACGGACCGCCCGTCATCAAGAGCGAAAACGCGCGCACGACCTCCTGGGTTTATGTGGACATCCGCGACATCGACGTAGGCACCTACGTACAGAATGCCCGCGCCGCCGTGCAGGAGCAAATAGGCCTGCCAGAGGGATACAGCATGGTCTGGAGCGGGCAATACGAATACATGGAACGGGCCCGGCAGCGCCTGCAGGTCGTGATTCCGCTGACGCTCGCAATCATCTTTCTTTTGCTCTACCTGAACTTCAGAAACATTACCGAAAGCCTTATCGTGATGTTGTCGCTGCCGTTTTCGCTTGTCGGCGGCGTCTGGCTCTTGTATCTGTTCGACTATAACCTCAGCGTAGCCGTTGGGGTGGGCTTCATTGCGCTGGCGGGGGTCGCCGCCGAAACCGGCGTCATCATGCTGATTTATCTCGATCAGGCCTGGAAGGAGAGGCGGGCGCGCGGACACATGACTTCGCTGAAGGATCTGTACGAAGCCGTCGTTGCGGGCGCCGTCGATCGGGTGCGTCCCAAAATGATGACCGTCATGGCCATCATGGCGGGTCTTTTGCCCATTTTATGGGGGCACGGCGCAGGTTCGCAAGTCATGAAACGCATCGCGGCGCCGATGGTCGGGGGCATGGTTTCGTCCACGATCCTGACGCTGGTCGTCATCCCGGTCATCTACTACCTGTGGAAAAGCCGGGCCCTGAAGAGGCGGGCCTGAACCAAACGCAGCGGCGCACGTAAGGGACGCTCCTGTTTTTTCGAACCATCTCAGTACACTCCGTGGAAGCATTCATCGACTGGTTTATGGGGCTGGGAGCGCGCTACGGAGTCAACCCGATCGTCTTCGGGTCGATCTACGTAGGGGCCATTCCCTTCTTTACCCTGTCCATCGCGTGGCTCGCGCGGAATTTGCGGCGGCGCCGGTCGATCGTCGCCCCCCTGCTGTCCGCCTCGTTCTTCTTCGTCTCGGCCTACCTGTACCTGATCGTCGTCGGGCGGGACATTCCCGTCTGGGTGTACCTCTTCATCGGCGGCATGGTGGTCTTCGGCGCATTCTCCACCCTGAAGAAAATCCGCGGGCAGTTGCAGGAGGGGGAAGATAGCGAAGCGTAGAAATTATTTATTTTTGCAACCTTTAATGGAACTTTTTTATTTAATATTGGTATATTAAAGGCGCTTTTGATTTTTCGACATCGTATGGAATTTGAATTTGACCCCGGAAAAAGCGAGAGCAATCTCTGCAAACATGGCATAGATTTTCAGGCAGCCCAAAGCTTATGGGATGATCCCTGGCTGCTTGAAGTGCCTGCCAGAACAGTGGGTGAGCCACGATGGCTTGCTATTGGCGAAATCGCAGGTAAGCGATGGTCGGCAATAATCACCTATCGCGGCAGGGCTATCCGCATAATCTCGGTACGGCGTTCGCAAAAAAAGGAGGAAACACTGTATGAAGACCACCGAATTTGACGCGGCTTTTGACAAGGGCGAGGACATAACGAGTGCGCTGGACCTATCCAAAGCGCGACGGCCCAAGCATCAACAGCGGCGCATTAATGTCGATTGCCCGGTGTGGGTGATCGAAAGCCTGGATAGAGAAGCGGACCGCCTCGGCGTCACGCGACAATCGCTCATCAAGGTTTGGCTGGCCGAGCGGCTGGAAAAACTGGATGCGCCGGACCGCCGAACGGCTGAGCCTTCCGCCACATGCTTGTAGCGATAATTGAGCCAGCGTAATGCAACGGGTTCAGGGGCGCCGCCCTGCTGGATGCAAGGCGACTTCCCTTACCGCCATATCTTGCGGGAAAGGCGGAGCACGTAGAAAAGATATCCGTCTACCCCCTTCCTGAAGGGCAGTTTAAACGAATCCCAAGGGTTGTCCCAGGCAAAATTGCCTTCGAAATTGCGATCGTTCATAACGCTTAAACTCAAGACCGATCCCTGCTTGTATTCCCATCGAATGCCGGCGAAAAGCGTTGACTGGCTGTTCCATCTGGCCCGGCTTGCCGCTACGCCCTCGCCCGCCTTGCGGTAATAGCCGACCGCTTGCAGACTCACCCCAAGTTCGCCGTCCAGCGATTGCAGTAGTCCTATGGCAAGGCGGACGCGGCCATACGTTTCCCTGAATTCCGAGTTGATACTTTGCTCGACGCGAGCCGATTCGTACAGCAGATTATAGGGAACATAAAACGCGTCGCGCCTGCGATAACCGATGGTATAATCCCAGGCAGGCCATATACGCCGTATATCTGCCCCGGACGGGCGCAGAGACAAGCGGGACAGGTCCGTCAAGGCATCCGTGACGGACGCGTAGCGATCCAGGCCCACCTCGGCGCTGACCGCAATCCGCGACCACATCCGGGCGGTAACCTGCGCCGAAGTCCCCCAATTAAGCACTCCCCTTTCCACAAGGTCCAGCCATACGTACGGCCGCAGCGCCCAATTGCGGCGCATATCGGAAGAAATTCCCAAATCCCCTCCGAAGCGCCCCTTGCCCGATGGACCGATGCCGCCAACAAAGGACAAAGCCGCTTCGTTATGCCTGCGGGTCAGCAAGGTCGCGTATCCTTCAAGCCTCGCCGCCTGCAAATCCATGCCTGCGTAGGCGAATTCGTTTGTCCATTGCACGGAAAGACGCCCTTGACGCCATAGGCGCCCCCCGGACAACGTATGATGAACCCCTGCGGAAAGCAGCAGGCGATCAGCCCGCCCTGTCATGCCGTGCGGACCGGTGCGAAATTCCGGATCCATGGCCACCGCCCTGCCATACCAGTTCCAGCGTCGCCCTATCTGCTCGAAATCCATCCGGGCGGCAAAACCGTGCAAGGAGCGCAACACATCGTTGGATCGCCGCGTAAGTCCGCGATGTTCATAAACAAATCCACCATATTCATCGTCATAACGAAACTTTCCTGAGTCGGTTTGAACAAGTATGTCCTGTTCTCGGGAGAGCAGAACCTGCCCCGCCACGCGCCAGGCGTTATCGCCAAAGCGCAGATCCCAGTCCACAGAAGATACGCCCGCCATCGTGTCGATTTGTCGTTCCGTCCATGTTGTGTCCTTTCTTGTCAAAACCGTCTCCGTGGTTTTAGGACCAAGCACACCCGTAAACCCTATCTTCGATAATCTCCCCGCATCCTTCAGCAAACGGATGGAATATCCCTGATCTATCTCCAGGAAATCCTGCGATCCAAGTGCCGCCATGCCTGTAGCCCCTATAGTGAGCCCAAAGGGCATGCGCCCATGCAAAGCCATCGCGCCGAGCATAATCGGGGCGCTCTCGGTGGTCTCCAGCATGTTGCCGACAATGTGAGGCGATCCAATTACGCGCCGGGCCGCTGGAAACAATCTCGGATAGACATTGCCGTCGTCGAGACGCAAAAAACTCCATCCGACAGACTCTTCAAAATACTCTGGCGTAAAGTCCGGCAGCAACGCCACATCCAACGTTAGGGCAGGCCGCATAGCCAATGCTCCCTCTACTCCTGGCAATGGCAAAGCAGGAAACACATCTGATTCTTCCTCTATCTTGATGAGCGTATTCACGTAAGGCGTAATCGAACGACGAACGCCCGGGGCTATTTCTGCCTCAAAGCGTAGCCGCCCGTAGTGCGCTACGGAGCCGTGGCTGCGATCCTGGCTGCGCGCCAGAGACCATTCGCTTAATTCCCCTCGGCGGGCAGCCCAGCGCCGAAAATTAACGCCCACTTCCCTCCGGCCCGGATGGGCTATTTCCAGGGCAGAAAGCGGAATCGCCAGTTCCACCGTCCACCCGCTGCTGTCTACGCGGGCGGCAGCGGACCACTCCACGTCCCAGGATGGATCGAACCCGAAGAGTTCCGACGCAAAAAACGTCGGCCGGCCCGAACCGTCCGGCAGCATGGCGTCCACCCCCATCCCTTCCACCCGCACCCCCGCCGCATTGATTGCAAAGTTGAACGAGGTCTTGCGGTCGTCGTAGGTATCCAGAGACGCTACGAACCAGTCGCCCGGATTAAATTCGTCCCGGCGGCCCAGGGTGCGGCGAATGCGATTCGGTTCCGGATCCGCCAGTTTCGCGCCGATAAACAGCGTACGCGCATCGTGCAGGAGGTATACCCGCGTAGCCAGCGTGGCCGGAGCGCCTTCCTGCGGGGCGTATTGCAAAAAATCGCCCGCAGGCGCGGCCTGCGCCCACGCGGGTTCGTCCAGTACGCCGTCTACCCGGATAAGCGTCTCCGTATGCGCCGCCTCTACCACACAGTCCGGCTCGCAGCCGGGCGCCGTTTGCCAAAAAACCGCAGCGAAGAGGGATAAAACGATCATCTGGCGACGCCAAAGGGTGGGTGGATTGTTTCGCGAGACGGCAGGTCCCATCCCGCACAGGACCGAGGCTGCGCCTATCCGGTTTCGTCTGTTTCTTCGGCTTCTTCCATCTCTTCCGCGCAAGGCCGCGCGTACGAAAGGCCTGTTTTCAGGTCTTCTTCGGTCCAGGCATTCCCTTCGGCATCGACGTAAAACGCGGCCTGGGACCACCCGCCAAAGACCCCAAGGCCATCTTCCACATTGGAATACACAAAAACCGGCCGCTCCGAAAACGGCCCCTCGTTCAGGTAGTATCGATCGACGGATTCCTCGTGTCGCCACAACGCGTCGCTCCAGCTTCGCAACAGAATGCGGAAGTGCGGCGACAGCGCCGTCGGATTCTCGGAGGTAGCCTCAAGCGCTATTTCCAGGGTCTCTCCATCGAAAAGGTCGTCCGAAAAGTACGCCTCGCCATAAAACTGCTCCGGGACAAAAGGCTCCGAGGCGTCCGCTACCTGAAAAACGTAGTCGCGCATAGAGGGCAAATCGCTCGTGAACAATACAAGATTGCGATACCAGGTAGCCGAGTCCGTATTTTCGCTTGTACTCAAAAACCCCCTTTCGTCGTAGCAAACCCAGTCCAGCATATCCATTTTAACGCTGTAGCGATGCGGCCCCGGCGCATCATGCAGGTTGAGCCGAATCACGTACGCGCCTGGATCATGGTCCGCAGGCGCCACGATCTCTTCAATATCAATCAGGGCCGCATCCACCGCCGGCACGATGGACGAAGCCCGGACGGGGGGCAAGCCGGGCGCATTGGCTGTGAGCGTATACCGAACCTCGGGGACCGGACGACTGCCGAGCGCAGAACGAAAATCCCCTTCGCCGACATGGACCAATGCCTCCCGAAACCCGTCTTCGCCCGCCACGACGACCGCGGCTTCCGTAACCAGGTACGCCTCCGGGGGCACAAGGTCGGAGAAATAGGGCGCGCTCTGGCTCAGCCTTACCGACCAGAGGCTATCCGGGGTAAACTTCGAATCCACCGCCAACCGGGGTTCGTAGCCCCCGGGCACGTCCAGCTCGATGGGGGTCGTGCACCCTGCCGCCCCCAGCAACATCCATACGAATAGCCTGCGCATAGGTCAGAACCGCAATTGGTAGGATATGGCTGGAATGAGTTGCAGCACGCTCACTTTCTTCCACCGGATCCTCCCCTCGAAATCCGAATCGGGATACACCAGCATCGGGTTCTTGCGGTTGTAGGCGTTGTATAGCCCAAGCGAAAATGTGCGCTCGCCCCAGCGAACCTGTTTGGTGAAATGCGCGATCACGTCAAGGCGGTGGTGCGCAGGCGCGCGGGATGCATTCACCGGGCCGTAATCCAGGAAAGACTCATAATTGCGGCCCTCCAGAGAACCAGAAAGCCGGTACATTCCGGTTCCGCTCCATACGGGATAGCCGCTCCCGTACACCCAGGACCCGGAGAGGGAAGTATGGTCCGTCAAACGGTATTGCAAAACCACCGAAACGTCGTGGCGGCGGTCGTACCCGTCCGGAAACGGATCGCCCTCGTTGAGCCCCGCGAACGTACGGCGCGTACGCGCCCAGGTGTAACTGAGCCACCCGCTTAGCCTGCGCCGCCGCCGTTCCGCGAAAAACTCGGCGCCGTAACTGCGGCCCGAACCATGCGCAAGCAAGGACGGCCACCCCGCTTGCAGCGCCTGATACCCATAGGCTCCGGTCCTTTATTCGACCTGGCTCGTCATAGTCTTGTAGTATCCTTCCAGGGACAATTCCAGTCCATGCGCCGGCAGGCTCCGCGCAAGGCCTGCGGCAATCTGCGAACTGCGCTGCGGGCGAACGCCCGGCATGAAGGGAATCCACAAGTCATTCGGCAGCGATGCGCCCGTCCCTGTCAGCAAGTGCATATACTGCTGCGTATACGCATAGGACAGCTTGCCTGCATAGCCGCCCCACAGCGGAATATTGAGCGCCAGGCGCGGCTCCGCCGAACGGGCGACCGCGCCCTCGCTGTCCGATCCCGAAAACCGAAGCCCTGCATTCGCGCGTACGCCCCAGGATCCGCGCCATTCGTCTTCCACGTACAGCGCAAACTCCCGGGACGGCAGGGGATTCGACTCCGCCCGCATGTAGTTCACGTCTTCTTCGTCCGATACCGTCAGGGACGTACGCGTACTCCCGGGCGTAAAACGATGCGCCACATACTCCGCGCCAAACCGGAGATAATGCCGCAGGCTGAGGGCGTACTCCATATCCAGGCGGGTCGCGTAATCCCGCACGGACGAAGCCCACGCCTGCCGATACGCATCCACTTCGCCCCCCTTGTCCCCGTCCCGCGAGCCAACCTGCGAACGTATGCGATAGTGCGTAACGCCTGCAAGCACGCTGGCGAACCAGCGGTCGCTGATCAGGCGATTCCAGCGAAGCGAAGCAAGCCGGTTCCGCCAGGCAATCTCGAAGTCGATCTCGTCGACGATCGGGCGCGCCCCCCGGTATCGCTCCCGGTACGTGAACGCATCCCGCCCCAGATACCCGCTCACATAGACCCGATCCCGGTCCGAAATCAGGTAGTTGGCCTTGAAATTCAGATCATGAAAATGGGCGCCATACCGCTTGCCCGAATCCCAAATCCGCTGCGGCCACCATGCAAGCAGGTCCAGAAACGTCCGCCGCCCGGAAACAATGAACGAAGCGCGGTCCCGCGCGATAGGCCCTTCCAGCAGGAACCGGGAGGTCAACAAACCCAACGCGGCTTCCCCTGCGAAACGCTTCCTGTTGCCCTCCTTCATCGTAAAGTTCGCAACGGAGGACAGCCGCCCTCCGTAGCGGGCCGGAAAACCGCCCTTGATCAACTCCACCTGCTTCATCGCAGACGCGTTGAACACGCTGAAAAGGCCCAGAACATGGGCGGGATTATACAAGGGCAGACCATCCAGCAGGATCAGGTTCTGCCCTGCGCGCCCCCCGCGTACGTACAGGCCCGTAAAGCCTTCCCGACCGGATTGCACCCCCGGCAACAATTGCAGCGTCTTGAGCAGGTCCGGCTCGCCAAGCAACACAGGCAGGGTTTCCACTTCCTCGACCGCCAGGCGGTGCCGGCTCATCTGCACTTCGCTGGCCCCCGACGCTTCGTCCGCAGTGACCAGCGCCTCGTCCATCTGCAACACGCGCGGCGCCAGCCGGACGACAAGCGAGGTGTCCGCGGCGACCGGGAAATCAAGGCGCTGCGACAGGTAGGAAACATGCGTTACGGACGCCCGCAACGGCCCGGGGGCCACCGCAAGGCTGTAGAAACCGAATGCGTTCGACGTGGCCCCGACCTGCTCCTGCACCAGATAGATATGCACGCCGGGTATCCGCTCGCCGCTGGACGCATCCTCGACATAGCCGCTGACAATGACGCTCTGGGCCGACGCGCGCGAACCGCACGCAAGCAGCGCGGCGACGAGGCCAAGTAGCGTAACCGACGTGCGGAGGGCAAGCATCGCGAAGAAATCTTGATACGGAAAGTAAAAAATCGGCAGGGAATTGCCGAGAGACGTATCAAATCGTCATGCTGCGCAGTCGGGAGAGAGGGAAATGCCATCGGATCCGTTCCCCTCGTCAACCGTTTACGGGAACGCCGTGTTCCGCGCCGCTGGCAGCCTCGGCTTCGCCCGCAAGCAAGGAGGCGCGACGATCCGGCCGCGCGCCGGCGCCCTGTTCCGCCATCGTTCGCTGCTGTTCCCCGCGCGCCAACACTTACGTTCACCCCCCTGCGCACAAAACTTGCGCCCGCCATGCCCGACCAGCCGCCCCGCGAAACGAACAAGTACAGCCGCCTGATCACCCAGCCGCTTACGCGCGGCATTTCCCAGGCCATGCTGTACGCCGCCGGGCTCACGGAGGAGGACATGGACAGGCCGCAGGTCGGCATCGTGTCCAACTGGTGGGAGGGTAATCCGTGCAACATGCACCTCGACAAACTGGCCGCCGCCGTGCGCGAGGCGGTCGCCGCGTCCGGGCTGGTCGGCCTGCGCTTCAACACCATCGGCGTTTCCGACGGCATCAGCATGGGCACCGAGGGCATGAGTTACTCGCTCCAGTCCCGCGACCTTATCGCCGATTCGATCGAAACGGTGGTGCGGGCCCAGTGGTACGACGCGGTCGTCGCCATTCCGGGGTGCGACAAGAACATGCCCGGCTGCGTCATGGCGCTGGCCCGCCTCAACCGACCGGGCATCGTGGTCTACGGCGGGACGATTCTGCCCGGGCGCACGCGCCTCCGGGGCGGCGAGCAAAAGCGGGACATCATCTCCGCGGCGCAGTCCTATGGCGAATACCTTGCCGGGACCATCACGGACGAGGAACGCAAAACCATCGTACGGCGCTCGTGCCCCGGCGCAGGCGCCTGCGGGGGCATGTACACCGCGAACACGATGGGGTGCGCCATCGAGGCGCTGGGCCTGTCGCTGCCCTACTCGTCCTCCACGCCCGCCGTGTACGACCAGAAAATGGACGAATGCCGCCGGGCGGGCGAAGCCGTAGGCGAACTGCTCCGGCTGGACCTGAAGCCCCGCGACATTATGACGCGGCAAGCGTTCGAAAACGCCATGACGGTCGTGATGGCGCTGGGCGGCTCGACGAATGCGGTCCTGCACCTCATTGCGATGGCCCGCGCCGCAGAAATCGACCTGTCCATGGACGATTTTCAGCGGGCGAGCGACCGGACGCCCTACCTTGCGGACCTGAAACCAAGCGGCCGATACGTCATGGCGGACCTGCACGAAACAGGGGGAACGCCCGCCGTCATGAAATACCTGCTCGGCGCAGGCTACCTGGACGGCTCCTGCATCACGGCGACCGGCAAAACGCTTGCGGAGAACCTTGAACCCTTGCCGGCGCTTGCCGAGGGGCAGGACCTGATCCATCCGCTCGAAAAACCCCTGAAGAAAACGGGGCACCTGACCATTCTCTACGGAAATCTCGCCCCGCAAGGCGCCGTAGCCAAGATAACAGGCAAGGAAGGCACGTATTTCCAGGGACCGGCCCGGGTGTTCGACGCCGAGGAGGATATGCTGGACGGGCTGAAGGCGGGCCGCATCCGGAAGGGCGACATCGTCATCATCCGGTACGAAGGCCCGAAAGGCGGCCCCGGCATGCCGGAAATGCTCACCCCCACGTCCGCCATCATGGGCGCGGGCCTCGGCAAGGACGTGGCGCTGCTCACCGACGGACGCTTCAGCGGCGGATCGCACGGATTCATCATAGGGCATGTATGCCCCGAAGCGCAGGAAGGCGGCCCCATCGCCTTCGTAGAAGACGGCGACGTCGTAACCATCGACGCCGAGCGGCGCGCGATCGACATGGCGGTCGGCGAGGAGGAACTGGCCCGCCGCAAAGCGAACTGGTCTGCGCCGCCCTTCAAAGCCGCGCGAGGCACCCTCTACAAGTATATCAAATGCGTCCGCCCCGCCAGTCTTGGCTGCGTTACGGACGAGTAGGGGGGCGGGCCGAAGCGAATATTTTGTGAAAAAGCGCCGGGCGGGGATTTTTCGGCGTTCCTGGGCGTTCAATTAGGCTGAGTCCCCCATTTTGTACGTTTTTTTCCGACTGCCTTGGCATCGGGTATTCGCGAAGTTATACCTAATATCTCCTGCTCGGCGCCGAACAGGAGCGGACGACAGCCCCGCTGGCGCCGCGTTGGACTTGCCATTCCCTCTGGACGTAATGCATGATTATTTTCGAGTACCCCCCCCCCTCGCACATGTTAGAAGGAACGGTGCGGGCGGCGGGAGCAGACGCTTTCGGAGCCGGGCCGGTTGGCGGCAGGGCGGTATTCCTCGCCTCCTTGCCGCCGCGCTGCTCGGCGTAACGGTCCTGGGCGGCTTTGCGCGCCCCGCCGCCGCGCAGGACCCTGTCATCGTTCCAGAATCCTGGGTGTTCACTCCTTCGGGATTTACGAATGGCGATCAGTTCCGGCTCCTTTTCGTCACGTCCACCAAGCGCGACGCAAGTTCGACGAATATTGCGGACTACGATACGCATGTGCAGAATGCGGCGGCGGGCGGGCATAACGCGATCCGGCAATACAGTGCGCAATTCAAGGTCGTCGGCTCCACCCCGTCGGTAGCTGCAAGAAACCATACCGGGACGACGCATACGACGATGAGCCCCGGCGTACCAATCTACTGGCTGAAGACCAACCCCGGGAACGGGGCCAAGGTAGCCGACGACTACGCGGATTTCTACGATGGTTCGTGGGATAATTACAGTAATAGTAAATACGCTAATGCCAGGAAGGAATCCGGACAGCCATTTGACACCGATGGTCTCGCATTCCTTACGCTCAAGATATGGACGGGGACACACCACAACGGGACGAAGGCAAGTCCTTTGGGTAGTTCCCTCACGCCGCATGTAACAACTGGCGCGCTGGCTTTTTCGAATGGACCCTTGAGCAGCAGCTCTGCACCTAAAACAGAGCAACACGAGCTGTACGGCCTTTCGCCTGTTTTCGAGGTGGGGGTAGTGCCTGTGGACGTGAGCCTTTCGGTAAGCGCAAGCGGGGCCGTAACAGAAGGGGGTTCCGTTACGATCACGGCGACCGCCTCCCAGCAGAACGACACCGGCGCGGCGGTGAGCCTGCCTGTCCAGGCGCGCGCGGCGGAAACGACGGCGCAGGCATCGGACTATACGGTGGCTTCCGCCATCAGCATTGCAAACGGCGCGACGACCGGGACGACCGCCTTTTCCGCAACGCTGGGCGACGGCGACGAACTCGGCGAAGAAGTGGTAATCGAACTGGGTACGTTGCCAACCGGCTGGCAAGGGAAGGACATGGCGGACTCCGTGCTTATTTCAATCACGGACAACGATCCGACGCCCGTAACGGTCTCGGTGACAGACGGCACGGCGGACGAGGGGGACATGACGGACACGGGAACGATCCGGCTCACGCTGGGCCGCGCGCTCATTGCAAACGAGGCGCTCGCCGTCCCGCTCCAGTTCGCGGGGGGCGACGTGGGCACGAACTTCAGCCTGGCGCTTTCCGGCTCGCCCGCCGGCGTAACGTTCTCGTCGAATACGGTCACCTTCACCGGGCCCAGCGCGACGACGGCGGACGTGACGCTGACGGCGCTCCAAGACAACCTGGGCGTGGACGAGACCGTTACCGTGTCCATTCCGGCAACGGATTCGGGTACGCCGAGCCTTTCGGCGACGGGCCTCGACGGCGGAGCAAGCGGCAGCGGCACAGGCCAGGTCATGATTGACGACGACGATCCCACGACATACGTCGTGTCGCTCACAAGCACGGCGGCGGATTCGCTGGAAGGCAGCGCGGGGCAGGAGGACCGCGGCGTAATAGAGATCAGCATGGCCCCCGATCCCCCCCGCGGCACGTCATTGAATATCGACATCTGCCTGAGCGGGAACGCCACGTATGGCAGAACGACGGGCGGTACATGGGATTACCATATTGTCGACCAGTACGGCGACCCGCTGGCGTTTCACAATGGCTGCACGACGAACGGCCTTCATCCAAACACCCCCCTGGATCCTTTTTCGATTCGGGTTCGCAGCGATACGGACATCGAAGACGACGAGACGGTGACGCTAACGCTGCGCCGCATCACAACAAGCGGAGGGCGACCTAACAGGCATCTCACGCCGGCAAATCTCATCGTTTCCTCTACGAATTCCTCGGTGACCTACACGATCCTGAACGACGACTTTCCGTCGCTGGATCTGTCGGTGAGCGACGACGGAGAGGTTACGGAGGGCGGTACGCTGACAGTGACGGCGACGTTGGGCGAAGCGCGATCCGGCAGCGGCCTTGACATTCCCTTGCGGCGCGCGGGGGCGCATTCGACGGCTTCGGCGTCGGACTATACGCTTTCGGGCTCGCC
This sequence comes from Rhodothermales bacterium, assembly GCA_022821845.1. Classification (GTDB taxonomy): domain Bacteria; phylum Bacteroidota; class Rhodothermia; order Rhodothermales; family VXPQ01; genus VXPQ01. Next base: position 33,147 of record JAJECT010000032.1, read on the forward strand.
TGCGGGCACGATCTCGATCGCCGACGGCGCAACAAGCGGCTCGGTCACGCTGACCGCCGTGGACAACGCCCAGGACATGCCGTCGAAAACGCTGCGGCTTGCGCTCGCTTCGCCGCCCTCCGATTACGCGGTGGGCACGGATCATGTAGACGTCCGGATCGTGGACAACGACGCGTCGCGGATGAACCTTATCTTATCGGACACGACCGCTACGGAGGGCGACCCGTCGGCGACGGCCCAGATCGACCTGGGCCTGAATCGGCGGCTCTATGCGCCCGAGGCGCTTGTGGCCCCGCTACTCTTCGAGGGCGGCACGCTCGGGGCAGACTTCACCCTGTCGCTGGGTTCTGCAACCGAGCCGGACATCGCGCTCAACCCGGCGACCGGCGAGTTGACCTTCTCCGGCGCCGGCAACGACGCAGTCATTTTGCTGACCGCGGCGGACGACGCGGACGCCATGGACTCGAGGGTGACCGTATCGATACCGGCATCGTCTTTGGGCCCGGCGCCCATCTTTACGGCGACGAATATGGACGGAGAGGTCCTGGGAGCCGCACATACCAGTACCGTGATCGCAATCACGGACGACGACGAAGCGGCGGCGACCTTTGCCTTGACGTCGGCGACCGCAGGAGAAGCAAACGCAACGGTGGACGCAACGGTGCGCCTCTCGCCCGCGCCGCCAGTGGACGTCACCCTGCGCTACGCTATCGCCGGGTCGGCGACGCGGGGCGCGGACTACGATATCGCGGGGGTGACGAGCAGTACGGGAACGGTGTCCGTGCCTGCGGGCGCGACCGCCGCGACCATTTCTGTCGGCGTCATGGACGACATCGCATGGGAATCGTCCGAAACGGTCGTCCTGACGCTTAAGGACGGGACAGACTACGAGGTAGGCAGCGATAGCGTGTATACGCTCACGATCACAGACAACGACACGGCGGAGGCGTCCTTCGCTTCGTCGTCGTCGAGCTCGGGCGAGGCGACCGTCGCGTTCGACGTAACGATCAATCTCGATCCCGCGCCGCCGGCGGGCATTACGCTGAATTATATGCTTTCCGGCACGGCGACGCGGGGCGTGGACTACGGTATCGCGGGGGTAACGAGCAATACGGGAACGCTGTCTGTGTCTGCGGGCGCCGCCACGGCGACCCTTTCTGCCAATGTCGCGAACGACAATGTGACGGAGGCGGGCGAAACGGTGATTCTGACGCTTCGGCCCGGCACGGGCTACACGGTGGGGAGCATGAATCAGCATACGGTTACGATTACGGACAACGACGCGGCGGCGCTTGTCTTGTCAAGGGGGTCGCTTACGGTGCACGAGGGCGGCGAGGATGGGAGGTACTCGATACGCCTCGCCACGGACCCGAACGGGCCGGTTACCGTTACGCCGCAATCCGGCAACGCGGCGGCGGCGACCGTCTCGGGCCCGCTCGCGTTCAATCGTTCGAACTGGGAGACGCCGCAAACCGTCACAGTAACGCCCGTGGACGACGACGACGCGGACGACGAAATCGCAACGATTACGCATGCGGTGTCGGGCTACGGCAACCTGACGCAGGGACCGACGGTGACCGTGGGGGTGAACGACGACGAAATATCCCCGAATGCAGGGGTGCAAACAAGCGTCCTGACGCTGCAACTTACGGAGGGCGGGGCTGCCGGCAGGTACGAGGTTACGCTGAACACGGACCCGGAGGCTACGGTAACGGTTACGCCGCAGTCGGGCGACACGGGAGCGCTGACCGTCTCTGGCGCGCTTACGTTCGACAGTTCGAACTGGGGGGACCCGCAGACCGTCACGGCGACGCCCCGAAACGATACGGACACGGACAACGAGACGGTGACGATCGCGCACCTCGTGGCGGGCTACCCCGGCGTACCGTCCGCCGGCCCGAACGTCACGGCGACGATCGCGGACAACGACGAGCCGCCCCCGGCGGCCTCCTTCGCTGCTTCTTCGGCCAGCGCAAGCGAGGGAACGGGGACGGTTAACGTGCGGATCAATCTTGATCGCGCGGCGCCGACGGACCTTGCGCTCGGCTACTCCATAAGCGGCACGGCAAGCAGCGGGGCGGACTTTAGCATCGCCGGTTCCGGGTCGGCTACGGTGTCTTCCGGCTCGGCGGCGGCGACGGCGACGATTTCCATTGCGGAGGACGGCGTGACGGAAAGCGGCGAGACGGTCGTGCTGACGCTTCAGGGCGGCGCAGGCTATACGGTGGGGAATCCGTCTACGTATTCGCTTGTCATTGCGGACAACGACGCGGGGGACATTTCGACGAATTTGCCGTCGCTGTCCCTTACTCTGCAAGAGGGCGGCGAGGCGGGCAGCTATACGCTGGCGCTGGACAACGAGCCGGACGGCGCAGTTACCGTTACGCCGTCCTCAAGCGACGCGCAGGCGGTCGCTGTTTCGGGCGCCCTGAAGTTCGACCGTTCCAACTGGGAAAAACCGCAAACCGTGACGGTAACGCCCGTGGACGATGCGGACATGGACGACGAGTCGGTAACCATCACGCATGCGGTGGCGGGCTACGGCGACCTGACGCAGGGGCCTGAGGTGCAGGTGGCGGTGGCGGACAACGAGGCGCCGGGCGTTATGGCAAGTACGCTGACGCTGTCGATTACAGAAGGCGGCGAGGCGGCGAGCTACACGCTGGCGCTGCGGACCGATCCGGGCGGTCCGGTAACCGTTACGCCCTCCTCGAGCAACGAGCGGGCGGCGACGGTGTCGGGCGCGCTCGCGTTCGACAATGCCAACTGGCAAACGCCGCAAACCGTTACGGTAACGCCGGTGGACGATGCGAATGTGGAAGACGATATGGTGACGATCGCGCATACGGTGGCGGGCTACCCGAACGTGGCTGCGGGGCCGGTCGTCCATGTTACGGTGATAGACGCTACGACCATCGTATCCGTCGAAGAGGAACGCAAGGAAGAGGAGATACCGACCGCCTTCGCGCTGGAGCAAAACTATCCGAACCCGTTCAATCCAACGACGACCATTGCGTTCGCGCTGGACGAAACGCAGCGCGTCACGCTTACGGTCTACGACCTGCTGGGGCAAAAGGTGCAGACGCTGGTGGACGGGATACGGCCGGCGGCCCGCTACCGCGTTCCGTTCGACGCGTCGGACCTCGCCAGCGGCACATACATCTACGTCCTGCGCACCGAAGCGCAAACCGCCGCGAAGACGATGGTGCTGCTCAAGTAGGAAGTTCTTTGGGAAGGCGGGGCCTTGGGGGAGGCGGGCGCTCGGCTTAGACGCGGCGGGGCGCTCGGCTCTGGGGGAGGCGGGCGGGAAGCGTGGTTTAAGGATAAAACGGGTTTCCGTATAGCCTGACAGATACACAGTCTCGCGCCCTGGACGCGCCGGGCGAGAAGCGTGGTTTAAGGAGGGGTATCCCCGTTTGGGCGAGGCGGACAAGCGCCGACTTGTCGCGCATCCTAAAATATTTAGGCGGCGAATTTCCGAGCCTTACTTTTTTAGGTTTCCCCCTGGGAGAGGCGGGCTGCGCCGGGTTTTGCCGCGCGGTATTTGCATACAATGGGGCTTTTATTGTAGATGCATTATTCGTATGTTGCATCATGATCATGTCTCCGAATGCGTTCCTTCGAATCGACGAAGCCATAAGCCTTCAGGAAAAGCCATGCCGCCCACTGACGCTATTTCCAAAACGACCACGGTGTCCGCCCGAATCGACGAGGCCACCAAGGAGAACGCCGTGCGCGTTTTCGAACGACTTGGTCTCACGACGTCTCAGGCCATCATGTTGTTCTACAAACAGGTTGAACTGCGCCAGGACCTGCCTTTTGCGGTCGAATTGCCCAAAGCGCCCAATGAGGATACGCTGGCGGCGATGAGAGAGGCCGAAAACCCGGAAGCCCTTTGTAGTTTCGAAACGCCGGAGGCGCTCTTCCGGGATTTGGGCGTCTGATGAAGCATATCCGGCGAACGGGCCAGTTTAAAAAGGATGTCCGACGCCTGCAAAAACGAGGGTATGATCTCGATAGGCTGAAAAGGGTTATCGAGAAGTTGGCGCACAACGATCCGCTTGATGCGCAATATGCAGACCATGCACTACAGGGAAATTTCAAAGGACTGCGGGATTGCCATATAAAACCTGACTGGCTTCTCATATACAAAAACGCGCCCGATGAGTTGGTGCTTGTTCGGACAGGTACGCACTCTGATCTGTTTGGCAGGTAAATTCTTCTTGTTGGGCCGCCTTAAGGTTGGTTATTCTTGCAGAGCAACGATACGCCCAAAAGTTACGAAACGAAACCCGTCGCGGCGGGCTTCCGCCGTCTGTTCGAACGCGGCGCCGATTAGGTGTTCGTATCGGGGAAAAAAGGTGTCTCCCGCATAATCGCCCGCCACCAGGGTCAGTTCCCACCGATCCGCGCGTTCGAGGAATTGTTCGTAGAGGGCGGCGCCGCCCCCAATGAACACGCGGGACGCCCCCTGCGCGGCGGTCAGCGCCGCCTCCGGGTTGGCGAACGTCTCCATATCGGGATACCCTGCCATCTGCCCCTGCGACGTAACGATCAGCAAGCGGCGATCCGGCAGCGGTCCGCCGAACTCGTCCACCAGCGATTCGAAGGTGCGGCGGCCCATGATCATGGGGAAGCCCGTGGTCAAGCGCTTGAAGCGCTTCAGGTCCTCGGGAAGGCGCCAGGGCAACCGATTCTCCACGCCGATGACGCGGTTCGTCTCGGCCACGGCGGCGATGAGCACGATTTCCGGGCGGGCGGGAACAGGGTCGGTCATGAGGGCTGGCTCATTCGGTGAGGTCGCGGTGCAAGGTGGCGATCCAGCGGTCGGTGGAAATGAATCCGTCGCCCCAGGTCGCCCATTCGTCGCCCGCGCCCGCCGCCTGGAGCTCCTCCAGACTGTGGCCCGCGTCGATCCCCGACGCGACCGCCGCCCGGGTTTCCTCGATCATCCGGAGATAGGTTTCCAGATCGCTCGGCGAAGCCACCGGACCGTGGCCCGGAATAATTCGGGTTTCGGGGTTGGCCTGCGCCAATACCGCGCGGCCCGCCGCAAGGACCCCGTCCACCGCGCCCCCGCTATCCATATCGACGAAGGGGAAGCGCTGGTTGAAGAACGTATCGCCCATGTGGATGACATTGGAGCCGGTGAAGAAAATGAGGGCGTCTCCGTCTGTGTGCGCATGGGGAACGTGCAGCACCCGGACTTCCTCCCCATTGAAATGGATGGAAAGGGCCTCGGCGAAGGTAATCACCGGCCAGGCGGCGGGCGGGGCGGGCGGCGTAATCCGGTCGCCGCGTTGCTGTTCGGTCGTCAGCCGGGCGCGGACATTGTGGTGGGCGATAATGGGGGTTTCTGCGCCAAATTCCGCATTGCCGCCCGTGTGATCGCCGTGAAAATGGGTGTTGAGGAGAAATTCGAGATCGCCCTCGCCAAGGTCCTGGAGCAAGGCGCGAATCTGGTCGGCCAGCGGGGCGAATTTGTCGTCCACCATCAGAAAGCCGTCCGCCCCGACGGAAACGCCGATATTGCCGCCCTGCCCATTGATCATATGGATCGACCCGGCGACATGGGACACCGTAAGGTCCTGGCTGGAAACAGGCGCGGCTGCAAGCAACAGCGCAAAAAACAGGGATCGGGGCATGGCGGAGTGTTGGGAAGCTGGGGGTGGAGGCGGGGTGGTCTCGCTTGCCCATAAATATCCGGGCGCGAAACCAGCGGAATGGCTACGGAAGAACGGGATAGAGGGTTCCGGCAGAATTGGCAAGCAGGGTTGCTTAGAATCCAAAAAAGCGCTATATTGCCTTCACGTCGGGTGCCCTTGACGGGCTCGATATGGCTATATGCCCAGCCCGACATCATTTTTTTCTGCCCGTTCCCGGAGAGCCACAAGCGGCGAATTATCGGGCCATACTTTGAGTCCATGGAGCGTTTCCCCATCGATTCCACGATAGAAATTGGGGAGTATATTGGTAAAATAGGGATAATCCAAATTCGTATCCTTGAAAGCACGATAAACGTTATACGCCAGAAGATCAGCAAGCTGAACACCATTTGACAATTCACTTCTTGTAAAGAATGGGTATTCGACGATATTTTTAAACTTCACATTTTTATTTCCAGCACGCTGGAAAAAAGCATGTTTCATTGCGACGGCACGATTAAGTTGCTTGCTTGTATCATCCATAACTATTAGTGCCTGATGTTTGCGATGATGTTCGTACATATAATTCTGAATTCTTTCTAATACGAATTCATAAGCTTTTGTGTGAAGCGTTTCATGAGTTATGTGATGATATAAATAACGTTTATCAATGACAGTCGCCACAATTACCATATTACGTTCAATAACTTGCTGGAAAAACATATCTGTTAAATTTTTCATATTAGTAACAGTTAAGGCATCAAGAAACGGGCTTTTTTGTCTACGTGTTTCGGGAATACGAACCCAATTTGATTTTACTTCACAATCTGCAAGATCAAAATCATTTCCATAATCTCTTTTCAAAGAATTGATAAACCTGAGTTTCAAATTCGAAATCGACGATTCGAATGGTCGCCATTGATGCTCGTACATTCCCACTGCGAGCAAGACATAGAGATGATCCTTAGGATTTGTAGGTGTTCCAGTAGACGGGTCCCGACTTCCTGACTCGTCAAAATAGAAAAAATACATGAGATCATGCCTCGGATTAGGGAGTAATTGGCTCGAAACAGAATAAATATATGATATTTTTATAACAATATTCCGAATAAATTATTTTTTGGATCGTTTATAAGTATTTAGTTTGACAGCGAATATGGAATACTTCTATCGGGTTGGCTAAATCGCGACCAAGTCGCAATCCGCCACCTTATAAATCCCAAAACGCTGTCCACCCGCCCCGCCGCTCTACGCGGCGTACGCCATCCTCAAGCGTGGCCGTAACAGAAATATTGCGCCGGACGAATTCCCATGCCTGCTCGACCAGTCCCGTTTCCACAATATTGCCGTTCGCGGCCATTAGCGGAGTCATTGGACCGCGCAGCGTCACACGCTCTTTGGCCGCATAGTCCTTTTCCGTTCCCGGAAACGCCGCCGCGTCGATGCCCGCCTGCGGCAAAAACCGATTGGGCGCGGCGCCAAAGAGTAGCATGCCCGAAAGGCTCGCGCCCTCTTCAACCATAATCCCCGTGTTGACCAGAAGGGTTTGCCACCCCTGCATGTCGTCATCTTCCGGTATGTCCTGCTCGCGAACCCGCCCGAAATAATCCTGGAGCCGAACCATATCCAGATCGCCCATAGACGTACCGGAAACAGGAATTTTCACTTTCGTAACCATACTCAAAACCCGCGGCTGGCGCGGCGCCTTTCAAGGCTTCATCCCCTTTCACACCGCGATCGGGGCCCGGATGTGCGCATGGGGGTAGTAATCCACGATCTTGAAATCGTCGTACGCATAGTCGTAGATGGAGGACGGCTTGCGACGGATGATCAAACGCGGCAAGGATGTCGGCTCGCGCTGGAGTTGCTCCCGGACCTGGTCCAGATGATTCAGATAAATATGGCAATCGCCGCCGGTCCATACGAATTCGCCCGGCTTCAGGTCGCACTGCTCGGCGAACATGTGCGTCAGTATGGCATAGGACGCAATATTGAAGGGCAAGCCCAGAAAACTGTCCACGCTTCGCTGGTAGAGCTGGCAGGATAACCGCCCCTGGGCCACATAGAACTGAAAGAGCGCGTGGCAGGGCGGGAGCGCCATGCGGTCCAGTTCGTCCACCTTCCAGGCGCTGACGATATGGCGGCGGGAATCGGGGTTCTCCCGAAGGCTTCGCAGCACGGCGTCGATCTGGTCGTGAATGCTCCCGTTGTCCCCTTCCCAGCGGCGCCACTGCTTTCCGTACACGGGACCCAGGTCGCCGTCCTCGTCCGCCCACTCGTCCCAGATCGTCACGCCATGGTCGTTCAGGTAGCGAACGTTCGTATCCCCGTTCAGAAACCAGAACAACTCGTGGAAAATGCTCCGAAGGTGCAGCTTCTTGGTGGTCAACAGGGGAAATCCCTCCGCCAGATCGAAGCGCATCTGATACCCGAAGGCGCTGATCGTACCCGTGCCCGTACGGTCGTTCTTGCGAACGCCGCGGTCCAGAATGTGCTGGAGATAGTCAAGATACTGGCGCATCGGGACGGGATGGACCAGGGTTGGCGTTGGCGCTCGGGCGCCGGGCTGAAAATGGCTTGCGGAAAATGTAAATTATGGAATCTGCAGCGCATTATCATCAGACGGCGCCGATAGTTTTCCACATCTTGTCAAGCACTTCGGGCGGCGGCGCGTCACAGATTTGTCCAACGATGGACACCGGGGCCTGGGGTGCGCCTTTTCACGAAACATCGGGCCCGAATACGCACGCCAACCCATGAGCCTGCCTACCTTATGTATTTCGTGATAAGGCGCGTCACAGATTTGTCCAACGATGGACACCGGGGCCTGGGGTGCGCCTTTTAACGAAACATCGGGCCCCGAAAACGCACGCCAACCCATGAACCAGCCAACCCATTATGTATTCGTGAAAAGGCGCACCGCAGGCCCCGGCAACCGCCTCGCCTTAATTATTAAGGCGGCGATTTTTCGCGCCTAATATTTTAAGGCAGCGCGGAAAGCGGCGAAATCTCTTGACCGGAACGGCTCGTATGCGGATATTGGCGGGGGCAGAAGATTTTCCGGCGGCGCCCGACACAGCCCTTTCCCTGCATCGCAAAGCAAATGGACCCGAACCTGCACCAGAAACAGGCCATAAATCACCTGAACAAGGTGCTGGACTATGCCCCGTTCGTCGCCGAAGAGGGCCAGGCCACGGTGCACCTGACGCAGGAGGACTGGCATGTGGTGGCCGACGCGCTTTTCAGGATGGACACCCCTGCGGAAATGATCCCGAAAAAGATCAGAAAATACCGCATCGCGAACGACTACCGCACCATCCAGCTCGACACAGAGGACTGCCTGATCGACGTAGAAATGATCTGACGGCGCCCGGCTTCACAAAAAATCCTTATGCCGACGGCAAACGATTTTGACCTGGCGCGAACTTGTCGCCTCATGCGGCGTTGCAAGTTTAATTATACCCTCCACCCGTCTGCAACCGGCCTGCCCCGATGACGCCATCGCCCGGCGCGCCCCTCGATACGACTCGACCCCGCCCGTAATAAGCGCAATCAGGTTGCCCCTTTCACACAGAAATTATTTGTAAAGACGCCGGCGTCATGGCAGTCAAAACGCAGGAAAAAACGGTCCGGGAAATCCCCGAAGCCACCATCCTTTTCGCAGGAGATTCCGGCGACGGGATGCAGCTCGCCGGGGGACAGTTTACGCTGGCCAGCGCGTACGCCCGCAACGACCTGGCGACGCTGCCGGATTTCCCCGCAGAAATTCGCGCCCCGGCGGGCACGACCTACGGGGTGAGCGGCTTCCAGCTGCACTTCGGGTCCGTGAACGTGCGCACGCCCGGCGACGAAGTGGACGTGCTGGTGGCCATGAATCCGGCGGCGCTCAAGGTCAGCCTGGACAGGGTGCGCAAGGGCGGTACGCTCATCGTCAATGCGGACGCCTTCGGGAAGCGGGACCTGGACCTGGCCGGATACAACCAGAATCCGCTGGAAGACGACTCGCTGAAGGCGTACCGCGTGGTGCGGATTCCGCTCGCCAAACTGACGCACGAAACGCTAAGCGACGCCGATCTCGACAAAAAGACGATGGATCGGTGCAAAAATATGTTTGCGCTGGGCCTGGCCCTGTGGATGTATTCGATGCCGATCGAACCGGCGCTCGAATGGCTGAGCAGCAAATTCGCCCGCAAGCCGGACATTCTGGAAGCAAACCGGCGCGTCCTGAAGAAGGGCAACCACTACGGAGAAACGGTAGAGGAATTCGCCGTCCGCTACGAAGTCCGCCCGGCCAAACTCAAGCCGGGCAAATACCGCGCGATTCTGGGTACGGAAGCGCTGGCTATGGGACTGATCGCCGCAAGCCGGAAATGCGGATTGCCCATTTTCTACGGATCGTATCCGATTACGCCGGCCTCGGAAATTCTGCACGAACTCAGCCGGCACAAGAACTTCGGGGTGAAAACCTTCCAGGCGGAGGACGAAATCGCGGCGGCGGGCGCGGCGCTCGGCGCAAGTTTCGGGGGCTATCTCGGCGTTACGGCGACAAGCGGACCCGGCCTGGCTCTGAAAAGCGAAACGGTCGCCCTGGCCGTCATGGCGGAATTGCCGCTGGTCATCGTGAACATGCAGCGCGGCGGGCCTTCCACAGGCCTTCCCACGAAAACCGAACAGGCCGACCTGTTGCAGGCCCTATTCGGACGAAACGGCGAAGCGCCCCTGCCGGTCATTGCGCCGGGAACGCCGGGGGACTGTTTTTACGCCGCCTTTGAAGCCTGTCGCATAGCCATCCGGTACATGACGCCGGTTATCCTGCTTTCGGACGGGTATCTGGGCACGGGCTCCGAGCCCTGGCTCATTCCCAACGCAGACGATCTGGAAGATTTTACGCCGTCTTTCGCCACGGCGCCGAACCGAACCGTGGACGGCAAGGACGTTTTCCTGCCCTACGTTCGGGACGAGAAAACGCTGGCGCGGCCCTGGGCCAAACCGGGTACGGCGGGCCTCGAACACCGACTCGGCGGACTGGAAAAAGAGCACGAAACGGGCAATGTGTCGTACGAGCCGGAAAACCACGAATACATGGTGAAACTGCGCGCCGAGAAGGTGGAGCGCGTGGCGCAGGACATTCCGCCGCTGGAAGTGTTCGGCGCGCAGGAAGGAGATTTGCTCGTGGTCGGGTGGGGATCGACGCAAGGGGCCATCGAAACCGCCGTGGACGCCTGCGTAGCCCGGGGCCTTCGCGTGGGCGCCGTGCACTTGCGACACCTTGCGCCCTTGCCGAACGACCTCGGCAAAATACTCAGCCGCTACGAATATGCGCTGGCCCCCGAGTTGAACAATGGCCAGCTGGTCCGCCTGCTGCGCGAACGGTTCCTCTTGCCCGTCGCCTCGCTCCGAAAAATCAAAGGGTTGCCTTTCAAGGCGCGTGAGATCGAAAAGGAGATTTGCGACATGCTCGGAATTTCCATCGCATAAACCCCTGCCATCCGCCGGGACGACGCGGTCCCTGTTCGTTATGAACGACGTCAACGGAAAACCCGATCCTGTTTCGCCTTCAGGTAAAAAGCCGGGCAAAAAACCGGCCATGCCGCCCGCGGGCAAAAAACCGACGCTGCCTCCGGCAGGCAAGAAGCCCGCAGGCCTGCCCGGTCGCAAGCCCGCGGGGCCCGGCGGAGGAAAAAAACCGTCCCTCCCGATGGGCGCGGGCGGCGACGGCGCGCCCGCCGGCCTCACCAGAAAGGATTTTGCGACCGATCAGGACGTGCGCTGGTGTCCGGGATGCGGAGACTACGCGATCCTCGCCACCATGCAACGGCTCATGCCCGAACTGGGCGTCCCCAGGGAAAAAACCGTCTTCGTTAGCGGAATCGGCTGTTCGAGCCGCTTCCCGTACTACATGAATACGTACGGACTGCATTCCATCCATGGACGCGCCCCGGCGATCGCTACGGGACTCAAAGCCAGCCGCCCGGACCTGGACGTCTGGATCGTCACAGGCGACGGCGACGCCCTTTCCATAGGCGGAAACCATCTCATCCACCTGCTGCGCCGGAACGTAAACGTGCAGCTGCTGCTCTTCAACAACCAGATATACGGCCTGACGAAAGGACAATACAGCCCCACGTCGGAGCAGGGCAAGGTCACGAAAAGCACGCCGTACGGGTCCGTGGACCATCCATTTTTTCCCGTACCGCTCGCCTTGGGCGCAGACGCCACGTTCGTTGCGCGCACCATGGACCGAGATCCCAAACACATGCAGGCGATGATGCGGCGGGCGCACGACCACCAGGGCGCCGCGTTCCTGGAAATCTACCAGAATTGCAACATTTTCAACGACGGGGCCTTCTTCGAATTCACGGAACGGAACACGAAGGCGCACAGCGCGATTTTCCTGGAGCATGGCAAGCCGCTCGTATACGACAACGGGCAGCGCGGCCTGCGCCTGAAGAGTTTCGCACTCGAATCCATTGATCTCTCCACCGGGAAATGGTCCGTGGACGACTGCCTGGTATACGACGAAGGCAGCATCGAACTGGCGAACATCGTATCGCGGATGTCCTGGCAGAAAGACCTTCCGCGCCCGTTCGGGGTGTTTTTCCGGGAAGATCGGCCTTCCTACGACGAACTCGTGCAGCGGCAAATAGACGACGTCACCGTCCGGCGCGGCGAAGGAGACCTCGCCGCCTTGCTGAACGCCGGCAATACGTGGGAAATTTAGGGAGCCCTACGGCTTCCAGGTTCCCTGGGCCACGGCGGGGACGAAATCTTCCAGCCCGTCCGGTTTCCAGGACAGGGTGCGCTCCATTTCGGCGCTCATGTACGCCGTCATAAGGAGTTCCACCACCTCAAGCCCGGCATGGAAGTCCACGTCGGACTGCTTCCCGTCCAGAAACTGCTGCACGAAGTAGCGATTCTCGTTCTCGTAGCCGTACTCGCACGCCTCGTTGCCCACCACCGGCATCAGCCCCTGCTCGGCGTTCTGCTTCTCAACCAGGTCTTCCCCCTCTCCCCCCGACACTTTCCGGCTGAAGAACAGCTTCGTACCGGCGTCCAGCGTGTTGTGGTACATGGAATATTCGGGTCCCAGCAATTCGGAACTGAGCCGCAACCCCGCGCCCACGAAACTCCACGACGTGGTCACTTCCGCAATCAACGGACGCCCCTCTTCGTCCTCGTATTCGATGGTGGCGCGCGCAAAATCCTCCGACGGACGATGGGCGTAGTCTACCTCCGGCCCGAATCGCTTTTTGAGGTCCTCTACGTACTGCGGACGCGACCATTTGAGGCTGGCGATCTTGGCCGTGACTTTCCTGAGGCGAATGCTGCCCCGGGGCGCGCCCGGCGCCGTAAGCAAGTACCGACCGACCTCCACGCTGTGGCACATCATGTCGTTCAGTACGCCGCCGCCCTGCATCTCCCCCTGCCAGAACCAGGGCGCGTGCGGACCGCTATGCTCTTCGGCGGCGCGGGCCAGATAGGGACGGCCCGTAATGGCCGCCGCCCGCCGCCACGCGATTTCGTGGCCGCGCACCAGGCCCGGCTCGAAAAGTTGATCTTCAAGATAGCCGTGCAGGACGCCCGCCTCCTCGATCAGTTCAACGACCCGTTTCGCCTCCCGCACGTTGCGGGCCAGCGGTTTCTCGCAAGCGATGCCAACCAGTTCGCCCTTGCCGGACTTGAGCGCCGCCACGATTTCTTCCATGTTCTCGATGCGCTTGTGGTTCGGGCCGCATATCCAGAGCGCGTCGATGGCGGGGTCCGCCACCATGTCGGTGATCGAATCGTAGGCTTTGGCTTCGCCTACGCGAAGTTCGCGCGCATAGGCGGCCGTGCTCGCCGCCCGCTCGCGGTTCGGACTCCATATCCCCAGCACGTCCGCATCGCGAACTGCCTGCCAGGACAACAAATGAAACCGGGTAATGAACCCGCTGCCGATGAAACCTACGCCAAGTCGTCGTTGAGCCATGCTTGAATTCGTGTTTTTGCGTACAGGATGGTGCGTATAGCCAAACAAAGTAGGCATTTCATGCGTTCCCGTGCGTAGCATTCAGGCAAAGAAATTTCCTGGCGCGCCGCAGGCATACGACGAATGACCGCAGCCGCCCCGCCGCATCACGCAAACCAGACGCCATGAAACGCCGCGCTTTTCTCAAAACGGCCGCCGCCGGAATAGCCGGAAGCAGCCTCCTCGCCGGATGCGGCGGAGGCGCCAACGAAACCGGCGACGCCCCCGGCGCGCGAACCCGTCCGCAGGTCCGCTGGCGCCTCATATCCAGTTACCCCCGATCCCTCGACACGATTTTCGGCGTGTCGGAGGAGGCGGCCCGGCGCGTGGCCGCCTTGACGGAAGGACGCTTTCAGATTCAGGTTTTCCCGCCGGGCGAACTGGCCCCGGCGACCGAAGTGCTGGGCGCCGTGCAGAAAGGCGCCGTGGAAATGGGCCATTCCGCCAGTTATTATTATACGGGACACCATCCGGCGCTTGTCTTCGACACGGGTACGCCGTTCGGCCTTTCCTCGCGACAGCAAACAGCCTGGCTCCGCCATGGCGGCGGCCTGGAGTTGATTCGATCGATCTATGCGGATTTCAACATAATTAATTTTCCCGGCGGCAATACGGGCGCGCAGATGGGCGGCTGGTTTCGACGGGAAATCAATACGCTCGAAGACTTGCAGGGCCTCAAAATGCGCATTCCGGGGCTGGGAGGCCAGGTCATGAACGAACTGGGCGTGACCGTGCAGCTCATAGCGGGGGGCGAACTGTACCAGGCGCTGGAGCGCGGCGCGCTCGACGCGGCGGAATGGGGCGGTCCGCACGACGACATGCGCCTCGGCTTCCATGAAATCGCGCCGTATTATTACTATCCGGGGTGGTGGGAACCCGGACCCGGCGTATCCTTTATGGTCAACCGGGGCGCCTGGGACGCGCTGCCCTCCGCATACCAGGAAGCCCTCGCAGCCGCCACCGCCGAGGCGGGCCTGCGCATGCTTGCGCGGTACGACGCCCGCAATCAGGAAGCGTTTCGGGAAATGCGCGAGGAAAACGCCATCCGGATCCGGCCCTTTTCTCGAGAGATGATGCAGGAAGCGGAACGCATTACCATGGACCTGATAGAAAGCGACGCAGCGCAAGACCCCGCCTATCGGCAGGTATACGATTCGTTCCGGGCCTTCCGGGAAGATGCGTACGCCTGGTTCGCCGCATCGGAACATGCCTTTGCCTCCTTTGCGTATCCCCGCGCAATTTCATGAAACGACGAGATTTTCTTCGCGCCGCCGCGCCGGGTTCGCAAGAGGCGCCCGCTTCGGAAGCGCCCGCCGTACAAACCCGGCCCCGCGTTGCGTGGCGCCTGGCGTCCAGTTTCCCGAACGGTCTGGACACGATCTACGGCGCCGCCGAAACGCTGGCCCGCCGCGTGGAGGCGCTTACGGAAGGGCGTTTTCGCATCCGCTCGTATCCCGCCGGAGAACTCATTCCGCCGCTGGAGGTGCTGAGCGCCGTGCAGAACGGAACGGTCCAGGCGGGACACAGCGCAAGCTATTACTTTCAGGGCAAGAACCCCGCCCTCGTCTTCGACTGCACCATCCCGTTCGGGCTATCGGCGCGGCAACTCAACGCCTGGTTCTACTATGGGGAAGGCCTTGCGCTTACGCGAGAACTGTTTGCGGATTTCAATGTGATCAATTTTCCCGGCGGCAATACGGGCGCGCAGATGGGCGGCTGGTTTCGGCGCGAAATCGGGTCGCTCCAGGATTTGCGCGGACTGAAAATGCGCATTCCGGGACTGGGCGGCGAAGTCATGAATCGTCTGGACGTGACGGTGCAGGTGATTCCGGGGGGCGAAATTTACCTGGCGCTCGAACGCGGCGCCATCGACGCCACGGAATGGGTAGGGCCGTACGACGACGAAAAACTCGGGTTTCAGGAGATTGCGAAGAATTATTACTACCCGGGATGGTGGGAACCCGGACCCGGCCTTTCGTTCTACGTAAATCGGGACGCCTGGGACGCCTTGCCGACCGCGTACCAGGAAGCCTTCCGAACGGCCGCCGCCGAGGCCAACGAACATATGCTGGCGCTCTACGACGCCCGCAACGGACCGGCCTTGCGACGCCTGGTGGCGGGCGGGGTGCAGTTGCATCCGTTCCCGGAAGAAGTGATGACGGCGGCAAGAAGGATTACGGAAGAAGTGCTTGAAGAATTCGCCAGCGATCCTGCGTACCGCAAGGTGTACGCAGCCTGCAAGGCATGGCGCGACGACGCCTACCGGTGGTTCGGGACCGCCGAACTGGCGTACGGCGATTATGTTTTCGGTACGGGAAACCGGTAAGGATTCGCTGCGTCATCCAGAATGCTCCATGCGCGCGCTGCTTCGCATTGCTCACCGCATCGATCAAGCCAACGAATGGGTCGGGCGGATCGCATACTGGCTGACGCTTGTCATGGTGGGGGTGGGCGCCTACAATACGCTCGTGCGGTATCTGGACCGCTTCACCGGGCTGGGCCTGAGTTCGAACACCTACATCGAGCTCCAGTGGTATATGTACAGCCTGATTTTTCTGCTGGGGGCCGCCTGGACCCTGAAGCACGACGCCCATGTGCGCGTGGACGTGCTGTTCGCCCGCCTCGCGCCCCGGGGACGCGCCTGGGTAAACCTGGGCGGCGCGGCGCTTTTCCTTTTGCCCTTCTGCCTGTTCGTAATCTGGACGTCCTGGCCCACCGTGCATAATTCGTGGGCGGTCTGGGAGGTCTCGCCCGATCCGGGCGGCTTGCCCCGATATCCGATCAAAACGGTCATCCCCGTCGCGTTTTTCCTGCTGTTCCTGCAGGGGGTCAGCCTTGCAATCAAGCAAATCGCCTTTCTGCGCGGGGGGGCGGAGGAATACGCTCCGAAAACCGGGCCAGGGAACTTCGTACAATCGCAAGGAGACGCATGATGGGCGACTGGCTCGGGCTGCTTATGTTCGTTGCAGCGTTGATCTTCATCTTTTCGGGGTTTCCGGTTGCTTTCGCCCTTGGAGGCGCTGCCCTGATTTTCGCCTTCGTGGGCATTGAACTGGGCTATTTCAGCTGGCATCTTCTGCTGGCCATGCCGGACCGCATCTTCGACGTCATGTCGAATACGCTGCTGCTGGCGGTGCCGTATTTCATCTTCATGGGGGCCATGCTGGAAAAATCTCGCCTGGCAGAAGACCTGCTCCAGACCATTGGCTTGCTGTTTGGGCGGATGCGCGGCGGGTTGGCCATTGCGGTGGTGTTCGTGGGAGCGCTGCTGGCCGCGGCGACGGGCGTGGTGGGGGCGTCCGTGGTCGCCATGGGGGTCATTTCCCTGCCCGTTATGATGCGCTACGGATATTCGCACGCCTTGTCCGCCGGCGTGATTTCCGCATCGGGTACGCTGGGACAAATCATTCCCCCCAGCATCGTGCTGATCGTGTTGGCGGATCAACTCAGCGTGGCGGGGCGGATTTCTGTCGGCGACCTGTTTCTGGGCGCGTTCGTTCCCGGTTTGCTCCTGGCCGGGCTGTTTGCGCTCTACGCGGCGGGCGTGGCCTTCTTCAAGCCGTCCGCGGCGCCGGCCCTTCCCGCAGAAGAACGCGGCCTGCCTTCCCGGGAACTGATTCGCCGCGTGGCACTCGTCATGCTGCCGCCCTTGCTGCTTATCGTCGTGGTGCTGGGCAGCATCTTCGCGGGCGTCGCGACGCCTACGGAAGCCGGGGCGCTGGGCGCGCTGGGGGCCTTGCTCCTCGCCGCCATCAACCGCCGGCTTACCCTGACGGCGCTCCGGGAAACCATGAAGGAGACGGCCAAGTTGACCGCCATGATCCTGATTCTTCTGGTCGGCGCGCGGGCTTTTTCGCTCGTATTCATCGGGCTGAACGGCGACCTGTGGATCGAGGAGCTGCTCACCGGCTTGCCGGGCGGCGTGATCGGGCTGATTCTGGTGGCGAACCTCACCATTTTCCTGCTTGGTTTCTTTATCGATTTCTTCGAGATCGCGTTCATTATCGTACCCCTGCTGGCGCCCGCGGCGGCGTTCCTCGGCGTGGACCTCGTATGGTTCGGGGTGATGATCGCCATGAACCTGCAAATGTCCTTCCTGACGCCGCCGTTCGGATTTGCGCTGTTCTACCTGCGCGGGGTGGCGCCCCCCGAAATCGCCACCACCCAGATTTACCGCGGCGCCATTCCTTTCATAGGCATCCAGGCGGTCGGACTCATGCTGGTGATCCTTTTCCCTGGAATTGCAACGTGGATGTCGTGAGGGGGGGGGGGTGGAGCCTGTTTTTCAGTGCATACGTCGGAAAGGGCGCAGCGCTTTCTTATTCCGCCTTCTCGACCAGCGGAAGAAAATCCTCGCCCGCCATCGGTTCGTGTTCGCCGAGATTGCCGCGCAGTTCGATGAGCAACCTGCGGGCCGTAAATGGAAAAATAAGGCAAAAAAATCGCAAAAACCTTGACTTGTACATATAATGAACATATATTGATTTGCGTCAATCAATAACGTCAAGGGAGACGATTCAGTGAAGAACAGGAACAGGGAAGTGCAGCGTATTCGCGATCCGGTCCACGGCCTTATCGTGTTTGGCGGCGGGAGCGATCCGCATCAGAACGAGACCGATCTGATCGCATGGCGTCTGCTGAATACCCGTGAATTTCAGCGACTTCGGCGGATTCGCCAACTGGGCTTTTCCGATCTGGTTTTTCCCGGCGCCACGCACAGCCGCTTTGCGCACAGCGTTGGCGTCTACCATGTCGCCCGACAACTGGTTAATGTGGTGAGGCGCAGGCAGTTGGAGCGGGACGAAAAATACGACAAGGAACGGGCTCGCGTGGTTCTGCTGGCCGCTCTGTTACACGACGTAGGGCACGGGCCATTCAGTCATGTGTTCGAGGAAGTGACAAGCGATTTGGAGTTGCCGAGACGTCACGAGGACTGGGGAGCGAACATTCTCCAGGATGACACGGAGGTCAACGGGCTACTCCGGGAGGTGGACGAAGAACTCCCCAAACAAATAGGAGCCCTTTTGAAGGACAAAGACCCCAAGGATATCTATGCGACCATCGTTTCCAGTCAGTTCGACGCAGACCGACTTGACTATCTTCAGCGGGATCGCCTGATGACCGGCGTCGGGTTTGCTCATTTCGATATTGACTGGCTACTTGACTGCCTTGAGGTCGGCTCGGTCACGATCGAGTCAAGCAACGATTTTTTAGAAGCGCCATGTCTCTATCTTGGCCCCAAGGGCCTGCAAACGGCGGAAGAATATCTCGAAGCCCGTTTTCGACTCTATACGATGGTCTACATGCACAAGACCACCAGAGCCGCCGAGAAAATGCTGGTATCTCTATTGAAGCAAGCAGTGAACCATCGGGCGGGCTCTTCTTTAATACAGCAAAATCCGGTTTGGCATTACCTTGCGCCTGGAGAAACGCCGCCCGATTCGGGCGCATACCTTGATCTTGACGATGCCTCCGTCTGGTCTGTCATCGCCGCTCTGGAATCCTTGAAGCAATACCCGCGGATTTCCGAATTGGCAGGTCGCTTGCGACGACGCAACCTGTATAAATGTCTTGACATAGGGAGCAGAGATAGTCAAGAAGGTAACCTTTATAATCGCTTGCGACGTAAATTACAGGGTGCGGGGGTACAGGGGATAGACGAACGCGCCCTTTTCGACGATGCGTCGGTTACGCTTTACAAGCGATATGGCTTCAACGATGCCTCAGCGCTGAACAAGGTACTTGTAAAGACGCATCCCAGCGATACCGAGCCGCAGGACATTGTCGAGGCGTCGCCTGTTGTCCGGGCGTTTCGGGACGCGAGGCGCATCCAGCGCGTTTATGCGCCGGATCAGGAAGGTACCGCACAACTTCAAAAAATCATGGAGGAAATCCAATGAACCAACACCCAATAACCGCAGAAGAAAAGGTGGTTGTCGCGTTGATCTCGCTGTGCGGGAACGAAATCGTCGGCAGAACGCGGTTCCAGAAACAGGCGTATCTGCTGGATCGTTGCGGGGCGGACTTCGGTTTCCGGTTCGACTATCACCACTACGGTCCCTACTCTTTCGCGCTTGCAGACGGATGGGTGGACGCCAGAGCCGAACAAAGGATAACCATTGAAGAGCGGTTAGGCAGATATAGCATTCGGTACTCTATTTTCAGGACCCCCGAGTCTACCGAGCCGCCAAATAGCATCGGGAAGTTGCCCGCCGAGACTGCGCGCAAACTCCTTGACAAGATGCAGGAAGTTTCCGACATCGTCCTGGAACTTGCGGCGACCATCGCTTTTTTCCGGGCGGATGGATACGACGAACGCGAGGCGGTTAAAGAAACCAGAGAGCGTAAATCGATCAAGGCGGAAAATGGCCGCCTTGAAAAGGCCCAGCGCTTTCTGCAAGAAATTGGACTTCCCGGAGGGGTTGCAGCCGCCTGATCCGCGTTACCTCTCTTTCCCATGCCCGACTTGTTCAAGGAAGCCGCCGACCGGTATATTTCGCGGAATGCGCCGCTGGCGGATCGCATGCGTCCTCGTACGCTGGACGAATTCGTCGGGCAGGAACACATTCTCGGGCCGGGCAGGCTTCTGCGCCGGGCCATCCAGGCGGATCGCATCACGTCCGTCATCTTCTATGGCCCGCCGGGCAGCGGCAAAACCACCCTCGCCCGCATCGTTGCAAACACCACCAAGGCGCATTTTGCGTCTCTGAATGCGGTGCTGTCCGGCGTCAAGGACATCCGCGAGGCGATCAGCGACGCGAGAACCCGACTGGAGCAGCATCAGCGGCGGACCATCCTGTTCATCGACGAGGTGCACCGGTTCAACAAGTCGCAGCAGGATGCGCTCCTGCCGCATGTCGAGAACGGGACGGTCGTGCTGATCGGGGCCACGACGGAGAATCCGTATTTCGAAGTGAACAAGGCGCTCGTGAGCCGGTCCCGCATTTTCGAATTGCGGACGCTCGACGAACCGGCGCTGCGGCAGATTGCGGTCTATGCGCTCGAAGATACGGAACGAGGATACGGCGACCACGATGTGCAGATCGCGCCCGAGGCGCTGGATCATTTGATCGACACGGCCAACGGCGATGCGCGTTCGGCGCTGAATGCCCTGGAACTGGCCGTGGAGACAACCGCTCCGGACGAGGCGGGCGCCATTCGGATCGATCTGGCGGTGGCGGAAGAAAGCATCCAGCGGCGCGCCGTCCTGTACGACAAGGAAGGGGACGTGCACTACGACACGATCAGCGCGTTCATCAAGAGCCTCCGCGGGTCCGATCCCGACGCGGCCCTGTACTGGATGGCCAAAATGCTGTACGCCGGAGAGGACCCCCGTTTCATCATTCGCCGCATGTTCATCTTCGCGGCGGAGGACATCGGCCTGGCGGATCCCCGCGCGCTTCAGATCGCGTCGGCTACGGCGCACGGATTCGACTATGTGGGCATGCCCGAAGGGCAGTTTATGTTATCCGAGTGCTGCCTGTATCTGGCCACGGCGCCCAAAAGCAACTCCACCATGTCGTATTTCAGCGCGCTTTCCCATGTCCGGCAGGAGCGGTCCGACGACGTGCCGAATCACCTCAAGGACGCCAGTCGGGACAAGGAAGGGTTTGGCCACGGGAAGGGCTACAAGTACCCCCATGCATTCCATGAACACTATGTGCCCCAGCAATATTTGCCCGACGAAATGCGGGGCACGTACTTTTACGAACCCGCCGAGATAGGCTACGAGGCGGAGGTGGTTCGCCGCATGGAGGAATTTCGCCGCCGCGACGCCGAAGAAGACTTCGAACGCCGCGTCCGCAAATACGCGGAAGGGGAGGAATAGGGCCCGCGGATTTGCAGGAACGTTTACAGGGGGTTGCGGATATGGGTAGCCTTCCGACCATGAAATACTTACGCCATGTCTGAATTTTACCCCATCGTTACCGTAGAGCCGGAATGGGTGCTGGGAGGCGAGGACATGGGCAGCAAGGAAAAGTTCTGGTATCGCGATACCGCAGGGCGTAACAAGAATTGCCTGTTCAAATACTCAAGAAGGGATACGGGCGAGCATTGGGCTGAAAAGATCGCCGCAGAAGTAGCGGCATGCCTTGGGACGTTGCATGCCAAGGTGGAATTGGCTGAATTTCAGAATGTGTATGGATCGACAACAGAGTCTTTCGCTCGTCGGGGCCGGGCGCTGATCCATGGCAATGAGGTATTGGCCATTCTCATATCCGATTATAACCCGAGAAAAAAATTTCACCAGTCTGCCCATACGCTTGACAATATCCTGGCGGTATTGGATAGCGTTTTCACAAACAGCGGAGAGAAACGGCTATTTGCAGAGTACCTGGTGCTGGATGCGGTGATCGGCAATACGGATCGCCACCATGAAAACTGGGGGTTTCAACTACGCCGTCGCGGCGAGAAGGAATGGGATATATCACTGGCCCCTTCTTTCGATCATGCCTCCTCTTTGGGCAGAGAGCTCAGGGACGAGCGGCGTGATCGGCTTATGGCTGAAGATCGCGTCGGACGCTATGCGGAAAAGGGCCATGGCGGAATCTACTGGTCCCCGGACGAACGACGCGGCCCCAGCCCGCTTGAACTGGTGCGACGAGCCGCCAGCACGTATCTGGACCTGTTCCGCCCAGCGCTCGCGAAACTGGACCGGCTTGACGAGGGTATATTACGGAGCATAATCGACCGCGTACCTTCCGACTGGATGTCTGCATCGGCTCGGAAGTTCGCATTGGCGTTGATGCGTTATAACCTCGAACAATTAAGACGACTTGAACCATGAACGAAAGGACCCTCTTTCTTGCCTGGCAGGATAAGAGCCGCAGCCGCCAATGGTTTCCGATTGGCAGGCTGGATGCGGACCGAGACCTTTCCAGGTATCGTTTCCGATACACGCATGGCGCCCGTCGAGCGCAGGAGGAGGCGTATTTCCCGACCCTTCCAGAATTTCCGGAAATGGATAAGGAGTATTTTTCTCCAGCGTTGTTTTACCTTTTCCAGAACCGGGTTATGAAGCCGAACCGCCCGGATTTTCAGGAACACGTCAAGCGCCTGGGGCTTCCCGAGGATTCCAATCCCGATTCTTTTCAGATTCTATCGGTGAGCGGCGGCCAGCGAATTACAGACTTTTACGAGGTTTTTCCGAAAATCGAGACGAATGCCGCTGGCGATTTTACCACCCGTTTTTTTCTTCACGGTTGGCGATACGCCAATGAGGCCGCCCAAAGTCGCCTTGCCCAAGTGGAATCCGGGGAAGAACTGTACGTGGCCCTGGAACTGAACAATCCGGTGACCAGGGTGTCCGTGCAAATCCAGACAACAGATTATCATATGATTGGTTGGGCTCCGCGCTACCTTGTGTCGGACCTTGCGAAGTCAATCGCTTGTTCGCCCGGCAAGTATGAGGCGAAGGTTGTTCGGCTCAATCCTCCGCCAGCCCCCATGAAGCAACGGTTGCTCATCGAACTGCGCGGCAATCTCGGCGAGCACGAACCGATGGCGGACGAGGATTTCCTTCCTCTGGTCGAGGCGGCGGGGTAGGGAAAGCGCCGAAAATCCCTCTCCCGGATACGCAACCTTAAAAAGTAAGGCGCGAAAATCTGGACTTAAAAAATTACGGTTTGCCCGAATTAACGCCCGAAAAAGAGGCATTTCATTGCCAATGCAGCCGGTTTTTTCGTTTATTCATAGAGAGGGTGTCCGAAACACGCCGACTTATTCTCGACCAGAACGGAAAAATCTCATGAGCAATACACGCCGAACTTTCCTGAAAACGCTGGGCGTAGCCGCCGCCGGCGCCGTGGTGGGCGGCTGCCGCGAAACTTCCGAGCCGCAAGCGGAACCCGTCGTGACCGAGCCGCCGCTTCCCAGAATCGGATTCCAGTTGTACACAGTTCGGGACGCCATCGAGGCGGACGCCGCAGCAGCGCTCGGTCGCGTCGCCGAAATGGGGTATACCTCCGTGGAAACAGGGTTCTGGCCAGAGGGCATGACCCTGACGCAGGCGAGCAATCTCCTCAAGGACGCGGGGCTCAGCGTGTTCTCGGCGCATATCGAGATTCCCGAAGGAGCGCACCGGGCTGCCGTGCTGGAGGCCGCCGAGGCCTACGACTGCGACCGCATGGTGTGGCACGGATGGCCCGAGGACGAACGCTACCAGACGATGGACGGCATCAGGGAACTGGCCGACGTCTACAACGAGGCCTACGCTTTCTGCCAGGCGAATGGCCTGCAATTCGGGCTGCATAATCACTGGTGGGAATTCGAGCCGAATGCGGACGGCGCGCTTCCATACTATGAAATCATGCCCCTCGTCGAGCCTGGAATTTTCTTCGAAATAGATACGTACTGGGCCAACGTGGGGGGACTCGACCCGGCGAAAGTAGTGGAGGATTGGGGCGCCCGCGCTCCCTTGTTGCACATCAAGGATGCGCTGGCGCTCTCGACCGAAGGTCCCATGGTGGCGGCGGGAAGCGGCCTGCAGGATTTCCCCGCCATTGCGGCGGCAGGACGCGGACATACGGAATGGATGATCGTGGAAATGGACGATTGCGAGACAGACATCTTCGAAGCCGCCGCGCAAAGTTTCGCGTATCTTGTGGAAAACGGGTTGGCGGAAGGATAGCAGGGAGAATGCCCTCTCATAAATCACAAATTCCCCTGCGATACGAGAAACCACTACGGATTAAAGGCCATTAAGCAGCTCAGAAGTCAGAAACTCACGGGCCTTGTGACGATCAAGTTTGGTCGAGTAGTATTGGGTGCCATAGGTTAGCAGGCACCCATGACAAGCCCTGTCGCACTTCTTCACACAGCTCAGAACGGAAACCGAATCGCGCAACGAAGCGGCGACATGTTCGCGCAGCGCCGCCACATAGCCGTTGCCGCCCGCAGCCGCATCGTAGAGAAAAATCGATTGTTGAACCGTTTCGTCACGGGCTCTCCCCTCACGCACGGCAACGCCAACTTCTTCCTCCTCTATGCCAATGTAACGACAGAAAGATCGGCGCAACGCGATGCTGATTGAAAGCGCCGTTCCCTCATCGGTCAAGCCCGCAAGTTGCAATTCGAAGATGTCGGTAGTCCGACTACCCCCCAGCGACAATTCGCGCTGAATGGCAAATCCGGTTCCATCGCACTGGCTACTGCCATCTGGATCCTTCCCGCCCCGGAGGCGTGGATGTCCATCTTTGAGTGCCTCTGGCAGGTTGGATTTTTTTGCCGAACCAACTTCGGACGCTGCACGACCACAGCGCAAACAAACAGCGTATCCATGGCCGTGTACGCCCCGACTGCCGTGAAACAGGTGCCCCTGATCAGTGTAGCGGAACCGCCCAATGCCTGAATCGACCAGTGAAGTCCATTCAAGCGTTGGACAGCTAATCCAAGGGGGTTCTACCGGAATGTAGGTTGGCGTAATGACATTGTTGTGCGGCGAATGGCGAATATCGACTGCGAATCCGGCAGGTTCCAAGTACTTTTCCGCCTTCACGGAGCCGTCGCAGTGCGGACATTGCTCAGGCGGTGAGTGATTATCGCCAGTAGCTCCGCATTCGCGACAGCGCCAAACGTGACGAAGTGACTGCACCTCATTTACACTCTCCACGTCTGCAGGAATATGCCAATTGAGCGTTACGCCACCCGATTCATAGACCCGACCATCCATGACAATCTCCGCCCCCGGCGCGTACTCCCGAATAGCCATCTCAATTTGCCGCGACGGATAACCCAGCCGCTTGCCAAGCGCGTCGTCTCTGCCCTCGCGGTCTTTCTGTATTCGTTTCAAGTCGTTGATCGTCACCGGAATAAAGGTGACAATGCCCGTGGGAAATCCATAGCCGGGCAAGAATTGCCGATTTGCAAGTTCTCGTAACAGGTATTCTTTTTCTAACCGCTTTATCTGGTGTTCCACTGCGCGAACCGCCGGAGCTTTGGTTGCATCTGATTCATCCTCAAACTGTGCCGCATCCTTACGTAGAGCATCGACCTCGCGGCGCCATGCATCCATTGATTGCTCCATGGCCTCCGCGGTAGCATCAAGCAGATGAGAGACCTTACGAGCACACAGTGCAGTATCGCGGACCAAGCGATTCAATCCCGTAATCAGTTCTTCGTTGCGCTCCGCTTTTGTGCGACACCACGCAATAAACTGCTCTCCAGGATTCGAACCAGACTCGTCGTCCTGAAAGAACAGTCCCGTCTTCAGGCGTCGGACATCTTGACCTTGCAAAAACGTGCCAAGGCACAAGGAATTGACATGTCTCTGCACAAGACGTGCGCTGTCAAACGCAATTCGGGGGGCGCTCATCTGCACGGTAAAGGGCCACAATGGACGGTTGAACACCTGCTCCCCATGAGGCGAACTCGGGCACAGCGTAACCGCAAAAGACACCCCCTCGCCCCGCCGTCCGGCCCGACCGGCGCGTTGCAGATAATTGGCGGAGCTTGGCGGCGCGTTATTCATGATCACCGCCGAGAGTCCGCCAATGTCAACGCCCATCTCCATCGTGGTCGAGCAACTGAGCACATTCAGTTTACCGTTCTTGAAACGCTTTTCAAGTTCGCGCAAACGTCCTCCGTCAAGTTGCGCAGAGTGTTCGGCGGCTTCAAAGTACGGCGCATTGGCGACGATGCGGTCGTTCAGATTGGTCCAGACTCCAAGTTTACGAGCCTCTTGTACCTTTGGATCGCTCTCCAGCCAATTTATAATCTCCTCGCGATCAGTCTCTTGCCCCGACGCGTCGCGCCAGTACGCCGAGGGAACACGGGGCGGAGTAAATTCCTGACACGGCTCCGCTACCCCCTTCGCCGGAAGGTAGGGCGAAAGGCCCTTCAGCGTTGCGTCAAGTACGCGTGCGGTATAGGGACAGACCGCGGCGAACGAAAGTTCACCCAGCACGGCAATCTCGTCGAGCTTGAGCAAATATCCATCTCCCACCGACTGAAACCAAGGAGACAATGCTTTCCAGGCGCACTGC
Source organism: Rhodothermales bacterium (assembly GCA_022821845.1). Classification (GTDB taxonomy): domain Bacteria; phylum Bacteroidota; class Rhodothermia; order Rhodothermales; family VXPQ01; genus VXPQ01. The sequence goes on from JAJECT010000032.1 coordinate 59,783, forward strand.
AAAGCTTCGTTTATTTTGTCCGTACTGGACTTTGAATCATCGAGCCTGGCAGCTTCTCGCAAGAGCCTGGGCAAACGCGATGGCCTGCCACCCTGTCTGATCTCTGGCCACCGTCGTTGTCGAAATGTAAACGGGCCTTTGAAGCCGGGTCCTTGAACGTATCGCTTCCGAACAGGTATGCCCATCCATCGCAAATAAGCATCTTCCACCCGCACAGCGCTGACATCGCGCATGAAAAAATCGAGCACGAGTTTCAAAAATACGGTCCATTCCTCGACTGGAAGCGGCCAGCCGGGTGGAGGGTTCTTGCCTCCTAAGAAAGGATAACGTAGGGACACGAGTCCCATTGTCTCGGACGAGTTCATGCGCTTCGGTCGGCGGAAGAATTCCCGGTAGAGACAAAAATCGGCGAAGTCGTCCAGCGTGGCAGAAATGTAACTCGTTCGGCAGAAGCGCTTGTGCATCCGACAAAGGCTTGAATCGTCCTTGAGACGAGCGGCAGCGGCTTTCCACGACAGCGTTCCGAGCTCGCTCGCTGTACGGGCCCGAGAGAGTTCGGCTTCCTTCTGTTCCAAGATGGGACGCAGTGTCGAGGAGTTGATTTTTCGGAGATCTGCGATCTGCTGCTCCAACTCGTCCAGATTGCTCGTACCCATGGCCTCCCTTTCGGCGGCCAGCGCGTGGTAGAGGATGCTCCGCACCCGATTGCGCTCCGCCTCCTGCTGAAGCCTCACCGCCAGACGCGCGGAGCCCTGCCGCGAGTCGCTGAAGCCCAAGAGTCTCCGGCCCTGGTTTGGCAGCCCGGCGGTACCGGGACGCATCGGTCGGGTGTGCTCCAGGGCTGTCGGCACAATGGTGGACAGCGCGAACGGCGCACCGATGCGCAACTCCCGGAAGAGTCGACGACGCTTGTTCTTCGCCCCGCATCGAACACAAATCGTTGAATCGTTACCGAGAGGAGCGAGACAAATCGGGGCCCCGTCTCCATTCTCACGAAGAGTACCATCTTGCTGAAGACACCACGTTTTTAGGTCTTCTACATTTGGGATTTTGTTACAAAGTAACCTGCGACATCCAGGCGATACGGATGCTTCGTCTTCGCTATCGCCATCATCATCCTCATCGGGATCAAATTCGAGCTGAAATTCGTCGATTTCCTCCGTTTCGATGTAGGGCAACAGCTTGTGTTCACCGGTGCCTTCCGAAAACTTCTCTTCGACAGACAGATAGTCCTGCCCGCACTCCGTACAGGCCACCAGTTCGAATACAGGAAAATCGCAGTGTTCGCAATGGGTACGGCGGTGCGGGAATATGGCGCCAAAGCCCCAGCCGTCCCCAATGCTCCTGTCCCGACCGGAACAGACCGCATTGATGCATGCCCACAGGCCGCTCTGCGCCCGATGAAAGAGATGTATGCGCACCGGCAAAAAAGCCTCGCCGTTTCGGCGGGCGACCGAACCCTTTTCGACAAGTTCAATTATCTTCTTATCGTCATCAAGGCCAGACTTCTGCCGCAGTACCTGAAGCGTGGCAGGCTTTTCAGCCAACTGATCACGAATCTTTCTTGCGCCTGGGTAATGGCAAAGCGCTTCGTATAGGTCCTCTGCTTGCAATCCTCCCAAAGTCTCCGGGCTCTGTGCCAGGTCCGCTGGTGGCAATGGTGGAATGTGCCGCTCACCGGTGACAACATGGACCCGATCCAATGGTGCTCCAGAGACATCCGCAAGGAAACGTTGCAAATCCTTTTGGGCTTCGTCGCCACCAATAGTGGCCGATGTGGCGATAAAGCGCACATCCCCCGGATCGACATTAAAGTGGTGTAGCACACGCCGGAGCAGCAAGGCCATTTCGGCGGCTTGGGAACCGATGTAGGTATGAGCCTCGTCCAGCACAATCCACCGGAGCTTGCCGCAAGATTGTTCGAGAATCGGTCTATCCTCAGTGCGAACAAGCATGTATTCCAGCATCGTCGAGTTGGTGACGAGTGCGGGAGCCGGATTTTCGCGGAGCGCCTTTCTTGAAATCTGTTCCGCACCCGCTCGCATCTGTTCATGGGCTGGCACCGTCTCTGGAGTTTCCCCGTTGTAAAGACAGAACCGAATATCGTCTCCAAAGCCATTGCACCAGGCTCGAAGCCTGTCACGCTGACTATTGATAAGGGCATTCAGGGGATACAGAAATAGTGCACGAACGCCGGTCAAGGCACCGATTTTTTCGTGCTCGCGGGCCAAGTCTTCAAGGATCGGCACAAGGAAGCACTCCGTTTTTCCGGAACCGGTGCCGCTCGTGACCAATACCGAACGAGGCACATCGTCAAGCAGATGTTGCCAGCAATCGAGTTGATGTTGAAAGGGCTTTCTGGTTTGAGGAAATGCCTGCTCCTTGTATGGCCCCTTTGGCTTGGCCATCGCCGAGACCAGCTTTTGCCGAAGCAGGCCTCTTTGGACCAAACCACTCATGTTTACATCTGCAACTTTCCAGCCGAAAGTTGCTTCCAGCACAGGATCGGCTAATAAAGCGCCCGATTCGCCGGGATTCTGGGCATACAGATTTTCCAAATACTCTCGCAGCGCAAGAGAACGCAGACCCAGTTGGGATAGAATGGCGCGGCCGGAACGGGTCGAAATATCCCGGATGAGGTTCGAAATATTGACGGTTTCGGTCATAGTTCACCTTTGTCTTGCATGATTGCAAATTGGAACCAGGCTGCCTCATACGCTAAATCAAACCACTCGGGGTCGTGGGCGCGTATACGCTTAACAAGAAATGTCGTGCGTTCGGTGGCTTTTGACTTGAAGCAACACCAGGCTGCGGCAACGGGAGTGTCAAAAATGGGTTGGCGTTCTCGGGATTCCCCTTCTTGCTGCCAGACAGCGAGTTTGTTGAGCAACTCGCCCTGCTCAAGTTCATCCGCCCACTCACTGCGCCCATTCCCTTTTGGCCAGTCGTTCAAGCTAAATCGCAGACGAAGTTGCTCTTGGGTTTTGTCGTTCCGGTTTTTCTGAGATTTCTCCATGATCGAATCCGGGATTTGATGCCCCATCAACCGAAAGTCGATGTCACACTTCACGGTGTGCAGTTCCTGAATCTGACGAGTGCCCTCAGTTAAAATAGAACGAACATGTTCGCACGCTATCCGAACTGCCTGGTCATCATTTGCCATGTCGGTGAGCTGGCTATGGAGACGCTCGAATACCTGCTTGGCCTCGGTCCACCATATCTCACGCTTGATCAGAAACCAACTGAATGGAAGTTTGTCTTCCAATTTCCACAACAATTGTCGGGGTGCACTTTCGAGCTGGAACACACACCGAACTAGGAGATTCGGCTTTGACACTAGGACCTTCAGAAGATCGAGTTCGGTAGCGGGCAAACTTTCAGCACACAACAACGAATCAGTCAGAAAAGACCATTCTTCTTCATCCTGGTTCGTTTCTTCTGAATTCAACATAGCATCCATTGCCCTTGCAATGGCTCGTTTACGCAAATCTGGATCGTCTAAACTCATAGCCTCTCGTAAACAAGGAGCTTCTGCATCATTATTGCCGACAAAATCGGTTGACCTGCCGCCGATCACAATAGGTTGAACACGCATCTTATCGCCATGCCGCACCACTATCATCCAAGGTTCCTTGAGGTCCAGATTTTGAGGTATTTCGACCATACCAATAGTACTATCCATAGAAACAGGATGAGCATCTGGACTAGCGAGAGATAACAATTCAAAAGAAACATGTGCTTCGCCATTATCATCCAAAGCAGGCGATATGGAAATAGAAGCCTTGTTGGCATCATATTCCAATATCCCCTCGAAACGTTTGACTTCGGCGTACTCAGACTGATTTGGTTTGGGAATTGCTCTATCTGGAGACATAATTCTTAGTACAATCGTTGCCTCACCGGAAGATGATGCGGCCAGTAACTGTTCTATTATAGACCTTGCTTCAAAGAGAGGAAGTTCATATACCAATCCAGACTTCCGCAATGGGAACTGAAAATTGGCAATACGAAACAGACTATTACCCAGATCTGATGTTTTTAATTCGCCATAGAGCCAAAATTGTTGAGTATCTTTCGGGGACAGCGCAATCGCCCGAACTCCATATAGGTCATCAATAGTAAATTTCTGATCCAAAGATTTGCCATCTCGCGAAAAATGTCCTCCATATCCGGGAAAAGGTGCTTTTACATGTAACTGGGCCCGATCCCGCCAATGCAATTTAAAACATATTTTTGAAGGCGGCGCGGACGTATTTTCCGCGATTACACGAATACGAACTTGATCTCCCTTTATTTGAGTTTCCAACCTGATTTCTTCCTGCTGACCAGAAACTTTTACGGCTTCAGCACCACTCAACACCAAGTCCCCCTCCATACCAGAATCCGGTTTAAGCGTCAAGCGAAATCGTTCGGGGAGAATGCCCACACTACCAAGATATCGAATCTCGCCTCCAGACATATATCGAACTCTCCACAATCCATAGGTATCAGGAAATTGCTGCCACTCCTTTCCCGTTTGCCGCCAAGTAACCTCGTTGGAGGGCACAGCACGAGGAACCTTTCCGGTTCTTGCCACACGCAACTTCGGTACACCACGGAACAACGGCTGGCCAAACTCTAAATCGTAGCAGCGACGACCCTCCAATCGGTAATCTTCCGCGGCCATTTGACCCGAAGAAGGTCTCACCAGGCATCGCCCATGAATTGTTTCAATCACGGTACGTTCAGCAATCCTCCACAAGATCCGGTTCAGGACACGAATGTTGGCTTCCGTTGATGGATCAGGCCTTTCGCTTTCTACCCCCGAAAATTCCTTGAAGACCGTAGTACATCCATCGGGCGCCAACACAAAAATTTCTGGTGCACGATTACTGACGCTACCCTCGCCAATGAAGGGGCATTCACTGGCATCCCCCCGAAACGCCCATGGCAATTCTCCCAAAGCGGCACCTCGATAGGGATACACCCCTTCGCCAACCACACCACCGGAGACAAACTGAAGGCGAATCTCGGCAGCGGCTTCCGCATCCCAGAGTTCAGTTCTATATTGCTTTTTTAGGTCCATTAAAACAAAGTTGTCTGATTCGGCGGCATACAATCCAACATCGTGTACGCGATCCCCATACACACGTACTGCCATTCTTGGAGGCAAATCATCCTTCGAAATTTCCAGATGACGTGCGAGACGTTCCGCCGAAATTGATACAGGAAGCCGGATCTGAGCGCCAAGTCGCCATCCGACACTGGTTTTCCGTAGAAACCGCTCAACGCGGAAGTCACCGGCTGGAGGCCTGTCCTGCACTGCCTCGCGCAAGAGACTGGTCAAAAGATTTCGCGCTCGCTCATTCTCAAGAGAGAGGGGCATGGTATCGCGCCAACCTGGACGTACCCGATCAAGAGTGGTGATCGGATCTTTGCCTTGAGCATCATCCCGAAGATCAAGTACCGCTTCAATCAAATCATCCGCCAAGCGAAACACATAATCCCTTCGTAACGTTGGCGGGTGAAGCAAGTGTGCCAGATCAATGGAGTCGTTAACGCATTGCCTATACTCAATGGCGTGATTGAGAACAGCTCGCAGGTAATACGCAACTTTGCTGTCCGCATCGCCGACAAGCCCCAATGGCAGCCCTCCCTGACAGGCGAATGTACCGAGATAACGGACCGAGGTAGGCAACCGAACGATATCAACCTCCCACCAGCGCAAAGCGGAGCGTACAGGTTCATATAAATCGTGATAGTAAACGTGCCTGCACTGAATGGATTCTAATAGCGGCTCCCAAGACCAGGGACCGCCATCGTATCTTCGCTGCCACCACTCTGCCGCGTAAAGGACGAATGCCCGAACCTGTACATTGACATCATGTCGAGGGGCAGCGGCAATGTCGAAAGACATGCACCTTAGCAGTTCGGTCAGCGAATCGAATTCCTCAGCCGTGCATCGATAGGCGTACAGCACTCGCCCATCTGGGCGTTCTAATCCTCGTTTCCCCAAAAAGTCTTTGATCCAAGTAGCCGGGTCGGGGGACATACGTAACAAAGCAGGTATCCGTGAGCAACAACAATTTTCGAATGCAGAATACGACCTTGGGGACATCCTGTCAAATCCTAATAGAGGAAAATTTTCCGATGTCAAGCCGAACGGGCAGAGTTATTACCCGATTAAGGAGGCCTCCCCCCGCCAGGCAAGGAACCTCTACGGCGCATGCCAACGTTGGAGGGCATCCCGATTCATCCTCCAACCCTGTACCATGTCCCGCTGGGTCATTCTCAAGTTCGGCGGCACGAGCGTTTCGAGCCGCGCCCGCTGGAATATCATCGAACGCATCGTCCGGGCGCGCATCGACGACGGCTTCGCGCCCGTCGTGGTCTGCTCCGCCCTGAGCGAAATTTCCAACCTGCTCGAACGCTTGCTGGAGGACGCGGTCGGGGAAAAGTACGATGAGACCCTCCAGACGATTCGGGAGCGCCATCTCGAAATCGCCGCCGATCTGGACATAGACGGAACGGCCCTGCTTGAAGAGGACTTCGCCGAATTGAAGCGCCTTGCCCTTGGGGCCTCGCTCACGCGCGAAGCCGGGCCGCGGCTCCATGCCCGGGTCCTTGCGCTGGGCGAGCTCATGTCCACGAAACTGGGCGCCGCCTTCCTCTCGTCCCGGGGCCTTGAGGCCGTCTGGCGGGACGCCCGCGACATGCTGCGGGCAGACGAAAACCGCTTGCTCCCGGAGCGGCGGCAATACCTGTCGGCCGCCTGCCGATTCGACCCGGATACGAAGTTGCAGGCAGATTTGGCCCGCCTCGGCGGCGACCTCGTCATTACGCAAGGCTTCATCGTTTCGAACAAGGCCGGGGAAACGGCGCTGCTGGGACGAGGCGGTTCCGACACCTCCGCATCCTGCCTCGGAGCCGCGCTGGGCGCCAAGCGCATCGAAATCTGGACGGACGTGCCGGGCATGTTCACCGCGAATCCGCGCGACATTCCCTCGGCGCGCCTCCTCCGCCAACTGGACTACGCCGAAGCGCAGGAACTGGCGACCATGGGGGCCAAGGTGCTGCATCCCCGCTCCATCGAACCGGCTTGGCGGCGGCGCATTCCCATTCACATCAAATGCACCAGCGCCCCCGACCTGCCGGGGACGGTTATTTCCAATGACATTTCCGACGTCGGGGCGCAAATCAAGGCGATCGCCACGAAGGCTGCCGTCACGCTGATCTCCATGGAATCGACGGGCATGTGGCAGGAAGTCGGGTTCCTCGCCGATGTGTTCGCTACGTTCAGGGAGCACGGACTTTCTATCGACCTGGTGGCCACCTCCGAAACGAACGTAACGGTCTCGCTGGACCAGAGTGCCAATGCGCTCGAAGCAGGCCGCATCGACGCGCTGCTCGAAGCGCTGAACGCCTATTGCAACGCCCGGCAGATCGGTCCTTGCGCCATCGTCAGCCTCATTGGACGCAACATCCGGTCGATTCTCCACGAAATGGGGCCTGCGTTCGAAGTGTTTCACGAACAGCAGGTGCACCAGGTGTCTCAGGCGGCGGGCGACCTGAATTTCAGTTTCGTGGTGGACGAAGAGCAGGCCGCCCGCCTCACCCGCAAATTGCATGCGCAGTTCTTCGGGAAGCGGGCGCCGGACGCCCTGATCGGACCCGACTGGCGAGAATTGATGGAAAAGTCGGGCGAAGAGCCGCCCAGCCGCGCCGCCTGGTGGCAAAGCCGCCGGGAGGACCTGCTGGCCATCGCGTCCGAAACAAGCCCGGTCTACGTATACGACGAAAACACGCTGCGGGAATCGTTGGCGCGGGTCCTTTCGATAGGCGCGCTGGACCGCGTATTCTATTCCGTAAAGGCGAACGGACACCCGGACATTCTGCGCCTTTTTCATGACGGGGGGATCGGGTTCGAGTGCGTATCGCCGGATGAAATACGGTTCCTGATCGACCTCTTCCCGGACATCGACCGGCGGCGCATCCTGTTCACCCCCAATTTCGCTCCGAGGGAAGAATACGCCGAGGGATACGATCTGGACGCGTACGTTACGCTGGACAATATCTATCCGCTGGAGGCGTGGCCCGATGTGTTTCGCGGACGGGAACTGCTCGTGCGCATGGACCCGGGACAGGGCCGGGGACATCACAAATACGTCCAGACGGCCGGGTCGCAAAGCAAGTTTGGCGTGGCGGCGGCGGAACTGGAGCGCCTGGCCGAACTTGCCGCCGCGGCGGACGTGCGGATTGTCGGGTTTCACGCCCATGTGGGCAGCGGCATCGTGGCCCCGGATACCTGGGCGGAAACAGCCGTTTTCCTGGCCTCGCTGCGGGATCGTTTTCCGGACGTACGCATCCTGGACGTAGGCGGGGGGCTGCCTGTTTCGGAGCGGCGGAATGCGCCGGAGCCGGACATGATCGACATTGCGGAAACGCTGGACGCCTTCAAAGAGGCGCACCCCGACCTGGAACTCTGGATGGAGCCGGGGCGCTTTCTTGTGGCCCGCGCAGGGGTGCTGCTGGCGCGGGTTACGCAAACCAAATGGAAAGGCGCGACGGGCTACGTAGGCGTCGAAACCGGCATGAACTCGCTCATCCGCCCGGCCCTCTACGGAGCCTGGCACGAAATCGTCAACCTTTCCCGTCTGGACGAACCCTCGACGATCGCCGCCGACGTGGTGGGGCCGATCTGCGAAACGGGAGACGTGCTGGGCTACGGGCGCCGCCTGCCAGCCACCCGGGAAGGGGACGTCATGCTGATCGCTACCGCCGGGGCATACGGGCGCGTCATGAGCAATACGTACAACATGCGTCGGCCGGCGGAGGAGGTGGTTTTGAGGGGATAAGGGGGCAGAAAAACAGTTCAGGTTACTCCTGCTTTCATAACCTGATGTTAAAAAGACGACATGGCGAAGGCGATTATCAAAAGAAAGGTGGAACTGGATGGGACCCGGCGCCTCATCCAGGATTCCAGGCTTGCGATCAGGGACCTTTTCGATGCGATCGTCGAACTGGTCACGAATGCCGACGACCGCTATCAAATTCTCAATATTGCCGGCAGGATCGAAATCGAACTTGTGAGGCGGCGCGCGACGGGCGATCCAACCACGCTTCGCGTACGCGACTTTGCCGATGGAATGACGTCGGACGTCATGATGCAAAAAATCGGTCGAACGGGCGGCAGAGTGAGTGGCCTGGAACGGGGTTTGGCGGTACGCGGGACCAACTCGCGCGGCGCCAAGGATATTGCCGCCCTTGGCAAGGTTACGTTCGAGTCGATAGCCCAGGACGGCAGGCTGCACAAGTGCAGCATAACGCAAAATTTCGACTTTGAACTCTTCGAATCCGCCGAAATAACCTTTGGGGAACGAAAACGACTGGGGATTGCCGAAGGAACCGGTACGCTCGTAACAATCAAAATAGACCCGAGCCGGAGAATTCCCAATGCCCAAAACCTGCGGAAGAATCTCAGCCGCCTTGTAGCCTTGCGAGACATCCTGAACGATTCGCGGCGACAAGTTTACCTCAAGGACGGCGGAAAGACCTCAATCCGTATCGAATCTCCTCCTCTTGGCGGCAAAGACCGGCTTAAGGAGTCCTTTGGAATACCCGGGTATCCTGACGCCAGGGCAAAGCTCGCGATACGGCGCACCAGCGAGGCGCTCGAACGGGAGCAACACCGTTTTCGGCGCGGGGGCATTCTGGTCAAGTCTCGGCATGCCGTTCACGAAGCGACGCTGTTCGACAAGGACCTCGAAACCGATCCGCACGCCCTTAGATTCTTCGGACGCCTCGTCTGCGACTACATAGACCATCTTTGGAACGACTTCGATAAACGCGTCGAAGAACGCGCGGGGGACGACCCTCGTAATCCAACGCCCATTCTCGATCCGTCAAGGCGGTCGGGCCTTACCCGGGAGCATCCGTTTGTGAAGGCATTGTTCGCCGAGGCGCTCAAACGCCTCAGACCGCTGATTGAAGAAGAAAGACAAAGAGCGGAAAAGGAGCGCGCCACGATCGAAAGCAGGGCCACGCGCAAACGCCTCGATGCGCTTGAACGGGCAGCGACGCGATTCATGGAGCGCTTCGGGGCCGAGCAGGACTCGTCGCGCGACCCGGAAGGCGCAAGCGGGCGACTTTTTCAGGAGCGAGGCTACAATCTCAGCCCGCCTTTCGCTCAGATCGTCCAGGGGCATTCCATCCGATGTTGCCTTCGCATCAAACAAAGCGTCTTCCCGGAGATTGAGAGCGGGGCAGCGGTCCAGGTCGATTGCCTCACCGATGAGGTCGCCGTCGACAAACGCTTTGTCCCGCTACAGCCGCATGCTGTTGAAGAAGACGTGTTGCAGGCGACATGGAAACTCACAGGAGTTCGTCCTACGCCGGCGACGGGCATGGTTGTCAGGATTGGACCTGTCCTGGTGGAATGTATGGTTGAGGTGCTCGAATCCGAGGCGGACCGGTATAGCGATATCGACGCGCTCCAATTTCAGAAACAGCGATACCGCCTCAAGTTGGGCGGGAACAGGAAACGAGTGCAGATTCTGGCCCCAATCGCGCTGATCAGCGGTCCCGGGCGCGTCGAAGTGTCCGTGGATAACAGTCGTTTTACTTTGTCCGGCGATCCAATGCTTCACCCCAGGGAAAAACTCGGCGTGGGGATGTGTGATCTGCGAATAGGGGTAACGGGAACAGAAGAAACAAGTGGAATCATAACCGCGAGAATCGAAAACGAGGAAGCTACGGCCGAAGTTTTTGCCGTCCAGCCACTGGGAGCGGGCGTCAAAATCAATCTTGAGGATATCAGATTCGGAAATCAGCGGTATCGGTGGAGGCAAAACGTGCTTGAAATAGCGGCTCGCCACCCGGCGCTACAACGGTATCTCGGACCTCCGCCGGAGTTCGAAGGCCAGGACGCCAAACATTTTCGAGTCGTTCTGGCCGAAGTCATCGCAGACGCGGTGTGCGCCCGGCTTATCAGCGACAATGTACGCGCCAATCCGGGAGAATACGAAGACGCCGACTGGGACCATTTTTACGCCGAATACAGCCGATTGATCACGAACTTCCTGCCAGACGTCCATAAGCTGCAGGTGCCATCTGAGGGGTAAGGGAAAGAATGCGGGTTTGGGGAGGCGGAAGAGAGCGCCGAACTGGGTAAGGAGTAGCGGAATCTTTATTTCCATGTCTTGCGCCCGCCTCTTCAGCCTAAAAAACCCTTGATTTTCTCGTTTTCTTGCCGTATAATATTGCTGCGTTTCGGGTGCGCCCTCGCTGCACCAGAACGCGAAACAAGCCATGCGGAACGCCTGTTCGGGAACCGGACGGGCTTTTCCGTCCAATCCCGAAATCCTAACGGCAATGCCCAAAACTGAAGAGGCGCAAGCAAGCGCGGTGGAACAGGATGCCGCCTCGCTGGAAACAGCGAGGCTGGCAAAGAATGGCGAACAGCCCCATGAAACGGGAAACACGGATGCCGCGCCCGACGTAGGCGAAGTACAGCAAGCTCCCGAAAAGGTCGAAAACATGGCACAGGAGACCGGACATACAGCCCCCTCGGCGATCAGCGTTTCTGACTTTGTGCGCTCCGAAGTCCGCGGCGAAACGAACGGGATTCGCATCGAACTTGCGGAACAGTTCGGCAAAGTTAACGAGATGCTTGCGGAGCGATTCAGCAAGCAGGATGTAGCCATTGCGGAGCAATTCGGCAAGCAGAATGTAGCCATTGCCGAGCAATTCAGAAAGCAGGATATGGCCCTTGCGGAGCGATTCAGCAAGCAGGATGTAGCCATTGCCGAGCGATTCAGCAAGCAGGATGCGGCCATTGCCGAGCAATTCAGAAAGCAGGATGCGGCCCTTGCCGAGCGATTCAGCAAGCATGATGTGGCCCTTGCCGAGCAATTCGGCAAACAGAATACGGAGATTGCGAAAATGGGCGAAACGCTTGAAGCGCGGGCAAGGAATATGCAGGGTTGGCTAATAACGACGATGATCGCGGGCGGAATCCTTGCAACTGGTATTCTTGCCCTTGTCATGGCGTACTTGTCGAGTTTGTAGCCGCCGATACGCCTGCGCCGCTCCCCTTTGATACAGAGTGATTCGCCCGCAGGCAGCGGCCTTGGCTATCCGTTCGATTTTGAAAAGGCGCGAGGGGTTACGTAGGCGTCGAAACCGGGATGAACTCGCTCATCCGCCCGGCCCTCTACGGAGCCTGACACGAGATCGTGAACCTGTCCCGGCTGGACGAACCCTCGACGATCACCGCCGACGTGGTGGGGCCGATCTGCGAAACGGGGGACGCCCTGAGCTACGGACGCCGCCTGCGGAGGAGGTGGTTTTGAGGGGGTAGGGGAAGAGATTTATGCAATCATCCCGGATCACACATTCCTATGCCCAGCGTTGCTTGACATAGCTGACAAGGTCCGCACCATTGAGTATCCGGGTTGAGTTGTTCACCCGAACGAAGAAGACCTCATCCCCCTTGGATATCTTGGCATAGATCGGTTTAGGGGATGGAGTGACGTGCAATAGGGCAACCTGAACGCCGTCAACAGTTTGCAACTGAATCTTCGCCATCGTTGAGGCGAGTAGTCCAAGCGAGCGTTCGATCACATTCGTGAGCGAGTTCACATACCCATCCGCATCCAAGTTCTTCATATCCAGGTCCGGTTGTATCCCGAGGATATCGCCGTCATCTGCGATACCAACCGCGAGGGTGCCACCGCCAGCGTTGAGGAAGCCCGCTACGGTCTTGAGCACGGACTCCGTGATGACCTTCTCCGGTACGCCCGGCTTGTAGCTGTAGTATGCAGACAACTTGAATTCGACCCGTTCAGTTTCCATTTCGTCAAGAATATCCTCAACGGACCATTCGAGTACGCCAGCAAAAGGCGGTGGCATATCTTCCTCCTCGGGGAGTTCACCGGTTCGGAGCTTGTTGAACGCCGCTCGAACAACCCGCGCGATGCGCACACGCCTCTTCTGAAGGAACTCCCAATAGTCCATCTCCTCCCAACCCGGTGGCAGAGCGTGCCAGAACTGAATCTGCTTCTTCTCTTGGGGCCCAAGGTCTGCGAAAAGGGGAGGGAAATAATCACGGGGTGGTAGGTCGCCGATCTTCGCGTTGTCAGGCCATTCAACGAAGGCGTAGTTAGCGATCTGATTCCGATGCACCGTGCGGGCGATACCGATCCGAGTCAGGTACGCCTTCGGGAAAAGATGGTGGCGCTCGACAGCCGATTTAGGAGCATGGGCCGATGGATCCAACAGTTCACCCAAATGAAGTGGCGAGAACAAGGGCCGCGCATTCAGCAGAACGAGGCTTGCGTGATACGCGAACACCGTCGGACCATAGGCCGACGATGTCTCAAGCGAACTGGGGAGCTGGATGGTCCAGTAGTCCTCCGTAAGCGCCGTATCAATGATCCCGTTTAGCGTTGCCACAAACTCGTCACCGGACTTCGCCTCAGCGATCCGGCGAAGATCCTGCTCAACCCGGCTCTCGAAGTTGCCCGTGTATCGGCCCGTGAGCGAGGTCATGAAGAACCATTGAGCGATCACTTCGCGGAGTGTCTTGCGGTCGATTTGATAGTCCCGATGTCCAATCAGATACATCAGATAGGAAAACATCAGGTTGTTCTGCGAACTGATCATCGCTTGGCTTCGGTAGCCGGCGCGGCGGACGGCCTTGAGAAACTCGTGCCAATTGGTCAGGGATAAGGTCTCTGCCTGAGCCTGCTCTAAAGTGGCAAACTGTTTCTCCCGGATTTCAGCCGATATCTCGCCGGTCTCCAAGTCTTTGCCCCGGAGCACCTGATAGACATATCGAAGACGACCACGCCGGAGGGCAAGGCCCGCGACTACGCGCAGCATCTGGTCCGCCGAGGGGTCAATGAAGGGGTTTGCCGGAGACGGTCCCTGCGGCCGAAGTCTGGCGTTGCGGGCAAATGCCTCCAGTTGCTTGCGGCCCTCCTCCCACCACACCGACATCAGGGTGAGAATGAAGTCTGCCTGGTCAAGTCGCTCCCCCTTGCTATTGATACGGACAAAAACGTCTGCGACCTGTTCTTCATCTAAGTTCGACCCTAGTTCCAAGACCTTGAAGGGATAATTGCGGAGATCGTAAAGCTGATCGATCGCCTCTTCAAGGTCGTCTGTCTGATGCTCGGTGAACTTACCCCTACTTGCCTCAAGGCGTTTAAGGAACTCGCGCACCCTCTTGGCTCGACCGCCGCCATCCCAAAGAATCGAGACATCGGGTATGAACTCAGGATCCTTCACCACCGCTGCATCGGCTACCTCGAACTTTCTGTCCCGCGGCCGGAACGCGATACGAATCCGTGAAGAAGTATAGTCTTCGCGGAGCACATCCTTACCCGTAAGTACGCTGTAGAGGCCGGTCAAACGCTGCTGACCGTCCACGATCATGAGACGCGGAGCGGCCTCGTGAGCATGCGTACCGATGCGGCGCGCACCTCTTTCGGCCCCGGTTGCCCAGAAAAGCAGATGGCCTACTGGAAAGCCACGGTACATCGAATCGAAGAGATCACGAACTTTGGCCGCCTTCCAGACGAAGGGTCGCTGAATATCCGGAAGTGCGATCTCGCCTCTGTCAATCTCTTCGAGCAGAGTGGACAGGCTGTACGAACTGTCCTTGAAGACGGTGATGGCCATGTGGAGTTGGGCAGTGATCAGAAAATGTCAAGGGTGTTCGAGGGTATCCAGTCAACTGTGTAAACAATCACGCCGCCACTTCCCGCATCCACCCTTTCCGGGCAAGCATATCCGCCGCAATGCCAATCTGGCGGGGAGTGAACTGCCGTTTCGCATCGTTCCAGTCGTACACCCGATTTACCAAGTCCTGCCTGCTCTTGATGGATTCGTCGCGGTCAACCAGCCAGTGAACCGTGGCGAGCAATTCAAGGCCGAACGAGGATTCGAACCCCTCGACCAGGTCGGCCACCTTTGCGAAACGCTGATGCGATTCAGGATGTCTATCGAGAAATGCCAGTGCTTCTTCTGCAACGCCCGGCAGCAAATTCAAGGTCTTGTCGGGTTGATCGCCGTCATCGACATAACCGGATATCATATGCCCCTCCATCGCCCTCAGGACATGCCGCAAATTTTCGGCGTATGGCCCATGATGCGCCGCCCGAAACGCAAGGCGAAGCGGTTCCCCGGCATACTGCATGAAATACATCAATTTATGGACTTCGAGCAGCGTTACGAACGGGTCCAGGAATCCGCCGAGATAGCGATGCATCAATCCGACCAGCGCCGCCCGCCCGGGGGTCATTCGGAGCGGCTTGCTTGAACGGTTGGGCCTCGCATCTTCAAATTTGGAGTTAGGCTCGAATACAGTGACCTTCACATGATGGCATTGCCCCAACGCTCTCTCAATTCGCAACCGAACATCGGACCAGTCCAACTTGCCTAACCCACTTCCCAGAGGAGGAATAGCTATGGATCGGATATTGCGTTCATGGATTTCACGAGCCAGATCGGCGAGACCTGCCTCAATATCCTCTATCCGGCTCCTGGCGCGCCAGTGACGCTTGGTGGGAAAGTTGATGATATAACGCGGGTGCGTCAGTTGGCCCGTCTCGAAGGTAAACATACGGCCAGGGCGCACTTCCTCCCGCTTGCAGGCAGAGGCATAGGCCTTGAAATTGTCCGGGTAGGCCTTCTTGTACTGAAGGGCTATGCCACGCCCCATGACCCCAACACAGTTAACCGTGTTGACCAAGGCCTCCGCGTCTTCGGCGAGGATGTTTCCCGTCTTGAAATCGATCATGGTAGCCTCCTCTTGGTTAATAATACCAAACCCTCTTGACTTCTGCAAGCGGTTTGTCTGCGCATGACCGCATAGCCTCCACGACCTGCTGACGCTCCTTTTCGGAATAGACCCCTACCCGCTCTATGAGCGTCCAGGGAAACGACCCTTCCACCAAAAACTCCGCCTGCTTTCTCTCCTTGCACCCTTGCCAATCTTTGGCTTTGACGGCACACCAGTCGATTTTGTCCAGTTTCTTCAGATCGCAATAATCTTCAAAAATATAGGCCCCGGCATTCGACAAAGTAAAAGCCCAGCGTTTGCCCTGCTGTTCTGCCCAGGCAACCGTTTTGCGCAGATCGGCTTCAAGATGCAAAATGGGCTCTTGCCCAGCGCGATAAGACACCTGGTTCCCCTGGTAGAGCAGATAAAGCATTACGGAGCGCGGGCAGAAATAGAATGGAACGCAATCGCCAACACAGAGACCATCGTGGCTGCTCAGTGTAAGTCTGCGTCGCCGTCGCTTGACCTCATCCATACCAATAACCGTACCAGCGGGCGCCCGCTGCGCCATCGCCGCATCGCACCAGAGGCACTCGTCATCAATGATCCGCTTCAGCCGATCAATGTGGACAATGTGGTATATTTTCGGATTTTCCGGAACGGGCAAGGTCATGAATCCTGATCATGGGCTGCCGGGCCATTACCCGCGCAATAAGAAATAGACACCGCGCCTACTCCATATGTATCTCCTCCACCCCCCTTACCCCGCCAGCGGAACCATCTTCGAACGCCGAATGGCGCAATCCCGGGTGAGCAGCGGAACGCCATGCACCACGCTGGCGGCGGCAATGAGTCGATCCGCCGTATCGCCCCCGAAATCGAGCCGGGTGGAAACGCGGGCCGTCTCAAGGTCTATCGGCCACACATGCAGGCGGTTCAGCGCGCGGACCACGTCGCCGTCGTCCAGGTTCATGGTTATGCGTCCAAGTTGAACGAGTTTCGCCAGTTCCCACAATACGACGGCGGAAACAGACCATCTGTTCTGTGACAGAAGCGCCTCTTCGGACGGCCGCAACATGCCGCCAAGCGCAAAAACAAGGATGTGGGTATCGAGATTAAGCATCGGCCCCCCAGCGAACGCCGGTCGAAAAAATGTCCCCGCAGACCTTGATTTCGTCTTTCAGCGCGCCGATCAGGCCGGCATACTCCCGGTCATAAGACACGACGCGGGCAACCGGCTTGCCGTGCTTGGTGACGACCAGTCCCTCCGGGTCCAGTTCGTCCAGCAACGCAAGGCACTGCTCCTTGAATTTGGCGGCTCCTATCGTTTGCATGGCGGTTTTGCAGTTATTATGGACATAATTTATGTCTGGTCATATAATATGTCTATTTTATAGCCATGTTCCCGAATCTCTTGCAAACACAACCTACCCCTGGCAAATACCCCTCGCGCCGCCACTTCCCGCATCCGCTTCACGCCGGTTCGTATCGCCGGACCTCAATCTCGGCTGCCCGGGCCCGCATCTGCGCCGCATCGTACCAGGCCTGCATCCGCAGCAACAAATCCATGGGGATAGCAAAGGCCTTCTCAATGCGCAGCGCCATCTCCGCCGATAATGCGGCATGGCCATTCAGCACATTCGAAAGGGTGGCGCGACGAACCCCCAGAATCTCCGCGGCCCTGGTCACGCTCAGGCCCAACGCCTCCAGTATCTCCGTGCGAACAAAGTCGCCCGGATGCGAAGGGGTCATGTTCACTTTGACGCCATGCGTATTCATCAGTGGTAATCCTCCAGGTTTAAACGGTCGATGCAACCGTCATTTTCTTCAAACGTGATCCGCCAATTGCCGGATACCGAAACGCTCCATTCGTTACGCCGCTTCCCCAAGAGCCGATGAATACACCAACCAAACGGAGCGGCGGCAATAAACTCGTCCATGCCCTCCGCCAGTATCAGCGCGGTCAGTGTCTTGCGTATTCTGTCAACCAGATCACGCCTCAGCAACCGGGGGTCGTCACGTTCAATCAACCTCCGCAGGCCCCGGTGACGAATGGAGCGAATGATCATACCGTAGAATGTACGGCTTTACCGTACAATATGCAATATCCATGGACGAACTCCCTTCTGGTCAGCAAGTCGCCATGAACGACAGCGCAGACGGGTTATGCGTGACTATCCTTGCTTTTTCCTTCCAGCGCCGCATTTGCCGCCGATAACACAACAATACGCCTCGCATACCCCCATAGACAACCGCCAATCCAAAACATAACCCCCTACCCCAAAACCTCCAACCCCCCCGCATTCGCCAGCGCCGCCAGGAGTTTCAGAAAATCCTTGTCCTCCAGCCTCCGCCCGAGCGTTTCCGCATCCAGCGCCTCCCGGCCCGCAATCAGCGGCGCGGCATACGCCAGTTCCGACCCCAGCGGATACGCCTCGCCATGGGCAAACAGCGTGGCCCGCCCGTCTCGCTCCGCAATGAACGCAAAGCGGTTCGGCGCCATCCGCGCCAGTTCGCCGCCCGCCCGAAGCGCTTCGGCAAGCCCCTCCCCGGTCCATTCCTGTTCGGGCGCAGGCAACGCCTCGCCGCGCCTGGATTCGGTAACGAGCGCGCCGAAGGCTTCCGCAAGGACGGGGACCGTCAGCGAATCCCATACCAAACGGTACAACTGGTCCAGCACATCTTCCCCGATGCGGCCCGGATGATCGGGCACCGACGCTTCGGACCCGGACAAACTCCCCAGCGGATCGGCGGCGACGAGCGCCCGCCGCAACGCCGCGTCAAGGAATTCTGCATGGCTCGGCGCGCGAAATCCGACCGAAAACGTCATACACGGACCCAGCGCAATGCCGTGATGCGCCACGCGGGGCGGAAGATACAGCATGTCCCCCTCCTCCAGCGCAAGCGTCTCGTCCGGCTCGAAATCCGCCAGCATATCCACATCGATATCCGGCACGGACACGTCCTCTTCGGCGGACAGCGGCCGGGACCCGATCCGCCATTCGCGCCGCCCCAGCGCCTGAATCAGAAACACGTCATAGCGGTCCACGTGCGCCCCCACGTTCCCGCCGTCCGGCGCGTAACTCGCCATAATGTCGTCGAACCGCCACGACGGCGCAAACCGAAAACGCTCGAACAAGGCCGCCGCCTCGGGAACCCAGCGATCCACCTCCTGCACCAGCAAACTCCAGTGCGTTTCGGGAAGATTCGCAAAATCCTCCTCCGCGAACGGGCCATGGCGAAGTTCCCAGGGATAGTCCCCGCCACGCTCCAGAACGAGCCGCGAAACAGCCTCTTCCTCCATCGCCAGGCCCGCCAGTTCCTCCGGCGTAAGGGGAGATTCGAAATTCGGAAACGCGTTCCGAACGAGGAGCGGCTTCTTCCGCCACCAGTCGCGCAGAAACGTATCGACCGGCATGCCTCCCGGCAAGCATTCGGGCAGATCGGGTAAATTACTGGACGGCGACATGGTGGCGCGCAGGATTGTTCAGGAAAAAATTCAGCGAAAGATAAGCCGCGCAAGCTCGAAGAGCGGCCAGAGCATCAACAGGGCGAAAACGACCGCCGCCGCCTTGATCGAAGCAGCGGTCCGGGGCAGGTCGTACCCGCAATACGGACACACGTCCGCCTCCGCGTCAATGGGCAGCGCGCAGGAAGGACATTCCCTATTCGCAGAACGCTCGAACATGAAACCGGATCGCTGTTTTGTTCTTTAAGGATACTCTCCAAACACACCGTAACGCGACCCCATGCGGATGCATATTTCCCGAACAGGCGCCGGGTTGCGCGCGCTCGCGCTGTGCCTGCTGGCGCATCTCGCCCTGGAGCGGCATGCGAACGGACAGGCCGTAAATATACAAGCGCAGGAGCAAGCCGCCATATCGAACCCCGGCCTCCTGCGCATCGCCGCCGTAAAATACAACGGAGGAGGGGACTGGTACCAGGCCAGTACGCCCCTGCCCAATTTTCTGCAATACGTCCGCCGCCACACGCTCCTGCAGGTCGACGCCCGCCCGGACGCGGTCGAACTTTCCAGCGACAGGATATTCGGGTTTCCGTTCCTGTTCCTGTCCGGCCATGGCAACATCGTATTGTCGGACGACGAAGCGGCGCGGCTCCGGCGCTATTTGCAAAACGGAGGATTTCTGTACGTGGATGACGACTACGGACTCGACGAATACATCCGCCGGGAGATGAAAAAAGTCTTTCCCGAGAAATCCTTCGTGGAAATCCCGTTCGACCATGAAATTTACCGCGCCCATTACCTGTTTCCGAACGGGCTTCCGAAAATTCACGAACACGACAACGCGCCGCCGAGGGGGTACGGCCTCTTTCACGAAGGGCGCCTCGTCGCGTTCTACACCTACGAAACGAACATCAGCGACGGGTGGGAATCCCCGCAAGTGCATAACGATTCTCCCGAAACGCGCGAAACCGCGTTCCGCATGGGGACCAACATTCTCGTCTACGCTATGACCAATTAACCGCAACGCCATGAACGATCTACAGCAAAACGACCCTCGCATGTACGAAGCCATCCAGCAGGAGGTGTATCGTCAGAACGAAGGGTTTGAATTGATTGCGTCCGAAAATTTCGTCAGCCGGGCGGTGCTGCAGGCGCTGGGCACGCCATTGACCAACAAATATGCGGAAGGGCTGCCCGGCAAGCGCTACTATGGCGGATGCCTGCATGTGGACGAGGCGGAAGACCTGGCGCGGAAACGCGCAAAGGAATTATTCCGCTGCGAATGGGTCAACGTGCAGCCGCATTCCGGGGCCAACGCGAACGCGGCGGTGTTTCTGACGCTCCTGCAACCCGGGGACGCCTTCCTTGGACTGAACCTGTCGCACGGCGGGCATCTTACGCATGGCAGCCCGGTCAACTTTTCGGGCATGCTGTACGAATCCACCCATTACGGCGTCGAAAAGGAGGGCCCGCTGGCCGGACGCATCGACATGAACAAGGTGCGCGATCTGGCCCGGAAACAAAAACCCCGCATGATTTCCATCGGGGCCAGCGCCTACTCTCGCGACTTCGACTACGCCGCCTTCCGCGACATCGCCGACGAGGCGGGGGCCTTCCTGTGGATGGATATGGCGCATACGGCGGGGCTGATCGCGGCGGGCTTGCTGAACGATCCCCTGCCGCATTGCCATATCGTTTCCACCACCACGCACAAAACGCTGCGCGGCCCCCGCGGCGGCATGCTCCTCATGGGTTCGGATTACGAAAATCCCTTCGGAAAGAAGGCGCCGGCCTCCGGGCGCGTCAAGCGGATGAGCGAATTGTTCGATTCGGCGGTGTTTCCGGGCATGCAGGGCGGACCGCTCATGCATGTGATCGCCGCCAAGGGCGTGGCCTTCAAAGAGGCCTTGCAACCGGATTTCGTCGAATACGGCAAGCAGGTCGTCGCCAACGCCCGGGCCATGGCGAGGGCCTTCCTGAACCGGGGATACGACCTGGTTTCGGGGGGTACGGACAATCATCTGGTGCTCATCGACCTGCGCAGCAAGGGCCTCACGGGCAAGGAAGCCGAGGCGGCGCTGCAAGCCGCGGACATAACCGTAAACAAAAACATGGTGCCGTTCGACGAAACGAGTCCGTTCGTAACCAGCGGCATGCGCATCGGGACGCCCGCCATGACCACGCGCGGCCTGGGCGAAGCGGAGTTCGAATGGGTGGTCGAATTGATGGACCGCATTCTTTCCGACCCAGGCAACGAAACCGCGCTGCGCCACGTACAGGCAGAAGTGCGTTCGTTGTGCGAACGGTTCCCGCTGTACGATTTCGCCGTCGCGTGAAGCCGCATACCCCAATCGTTCCTCTGCCCCGGAGACCAAACCGGCCTGCATGACCATGCCGAACGGCGTATCATCTCCCCCCGCCAGCGCGGACCTGGCCAACCTGGGTCGCCGCTTGTACGAGCGGGCGCTTGTTCGCCGCGGCGAGGAAAATATCACCGACCCGCGGGGACGGCCTATCGGGTGGCTGCTGGACATACGCATGCCCATGCTCGAGGCCGCCATGTTCCGCGAAGTCGGGCAGGCACTGGCCGACCGGCTCCGCAACAAGGGCGTGCGCCAGGTGGCCGGGGGCGGATTCGGCGCGTACGCCATGGTGTGCTCGGCGCTCGCCGCAGAAGGGTCCCCGCCGTTTACGGCAGGTTTCGTACGGGAAAATCGCAAACCCCACGGGCGGCGGCGGCTCATTGAAGGACCGCTCGACCGGCGGCGGCCCGTGGTGCTCCTGGACGATATTCTCAACAGCGGCCAAAGCGCCCTGCGGGCCATCGCCCAGCTCCGACAGGAGGGATTCGAGGTAGCGGGGGTGATGACCCTCTTCCACTTTGCCTGGAGCGACGGCAAGGCGCAGGTAGAAAAAGAAGGCGTCTGGGTGGATTCCCTGCTCGAACTGAATTTGCGCGAAGAAAAGCGAGACCCATCCAACCCGGCGTAACCGATGAAACTGTTCGGCTTTCGAAAAAAATCGACCCTCGCCGGGAATACGATCCGGGACGGGGCAGAAGGCGACGCGTCGAATGAATTCAACCTGGCCGATGCGCTGGAAGAAATGTCTTTCCTCGACCACCTCGAAGAACTCCGGTGGCGCATTT
This sequence comes from Rhodothermales bacterium, assembly GCA_022821845.1. Taxonomy (GTDB): domain Bacteria; phylum Bacteroidota; class Rhodothermia; order Rhodothermales; family VXPQ01; genus VXPQ01. Next base: position 82,160 of record JAJECT010000032.1, read on the forward strand.
TCAAGGGCCTCGGGGGCGTTGTCCTGGGCGCTGTTTTTTGCGCCGTCTACGACGAATTCGTCATAGACCAGATTCTTCTCGGCCCTACGAAGGAGGACTTCTTCATGTACCAGCTCTTCGGTTTCGAAGCGAAGGCGCTGATTTTGCAAAACCGCACCGTTACGGGCCAGTTTTTCGCCTACTGGGGATCGGTGCTTGTGGTGGGCATCATTATCGGCGCGCCCATCACCATCTATCAATTCTGGAAATTCATCGAGCCGGGCCTGTATCCCGAAGAAAAAAGGGGCATGCGCTTCGCGTCCTTTTTCGCCACCGGATTTTTCGTGCTGGGCGTCGGCTTCGGCTATTGCGTCATCACCCCGATGGCCTTGCAATTCTTTGCGAATTTCGTCATTTCAGAACAGATCGTCAACGAGTTCGACATCACCAAGTATTTCAGCCTGGTGACCACATGGGTATTCGGCGTGGGCCTGCTCTTCGAATTGCCGGTGGTCATGTTTTTTCTGGCGAAAATAGGCATTGTCAACGCCGGCGTCCTGCAGAAAGGGCGCAAATACGCGCTTATCGGCATCCTGATTCTCGGCGCGTTTCTGACGCCTCCGGATCCGGTGTCGCAATTACTTGTGGCCGTCCCGATGGCGGGGCTCTACGAACTTTCCATATGGATATCGAAGCACGTGGAGCGTCGCGAAAAACGACGGCTGGAAAAAGCGCTCGAATAGCCTCCCCGACCCCATGCGCATACTTCCCGCGGCGAAAAAACGCCCCCTGCTTATCGTCCTTGCGGTCGCCGTGCTCGCGACCGGTTTTTTCTCCGCGAAAGACGACGATTTCTTCGCGCTGCGAAAAAACTTCCGAATCTTCGGATCGGTCTACGAGGAACTGGTCACCGGCTATGTGGATCGTCCGGACCCGCAGCGGCTCATGCAGGTGGGCATCCACGCCATGCTGGAGGACCTGGACCCGTACACCACATTCATGGACGAGGCGGACAATACGCAGATTCACATCATAACGCGGGGCAGTTACGGAGGCGTCGGACTGAACATCGACGTACGCAACGAAAAAATTATCGTCGTCGCGCCGATCGAGGGGACGAGCGGGTACAAACAGGGCGTGCGAGCCGGAGACGTCATCACAGAAATCGAAGGCCGCTCGACGGAAGGCATGACGCTCAGCGACCTGCGGAATCTGATGCGGGGCGAACCCGGAACCGCCGTCGAACTCGCCGTCGAACGCGAGGGCGCGCCCGAACCGATACGGTTTCGGCTGTCCCGGCAGCAGGTTACCCTGAAAAATGTGTCGTTCGCGGCCTTCGCCGACTCGGCGGCGGGCATCGGGTACATCAAGTTCGACCGGTTTGCGCGCGGAGCCGCCGCGGAACTCCGCGAAGCGGTGCAAACCCTGCAAAAAACGGATCGGCTCCAGGGCCTGGTGCTTGACCTTCGGGACAATCCGGGCGGCCTGCTCGACGAAGCGGTGGAAGCCGCGGCATTGTTCGTCCCGCAAGGCTCCGTCATCGTATCCACGCGAGGCCGAACGCTCCGGAACGAGCGGGCGTATCGCAGCGAAAATCCGCCCGTCGCGCCAGACCTTCCGCTCGCGCTGCTGGTCGGAAACATCACCGCCTCCGCCGCAGAAATCGTGGCGGGGGCCATGCAGGATATGGACCGGGCCGTCGTGCTGGGCGCGCCCACCTTCGGAAAGGGACTGGTGCAAGTCGTGAAGCCGCTTCCGTACAACACGTCCCTGAAAATGACGACCTCGAAGTATTACACGCCGAGCGGACGGAGCATTCAGGCGATCGACTACGACCAGCGGCACGCAGACGACGCGCCCGCCGCCGATTCGTTGCGACAACGGTTCGCCACGCGCAACGGACGACCGGTCCGGAGCGGCCGCGGCGTCGAACCGGACACCCTGACGTCCCTCGACGCCAAAAGCGAACTGGAAAAAGCGTTGGTGCGAGAAGCCGCCTTTTTCTTCTACGCCAACCGTTTTGCGGCCCGCAACGACTCGATCCCGCCCGGCTTCGCCGTATCCGACGCGATTCTGGACGATTTTGCGGCATGGCTCGAAGAGGAAGAATTCAGCTACCGGACCGAAGCCGAACACGCGCTCGCCACGCTGGAAGAGCAACTTGCCCGCAACGAATACGAATCCATGCAAGACGAGATAGCGGCGCTGCGCGAGGCCATGCTGTCCGAAAAACACGCCGTCTTCGAGCGACGCCGCGAACACTTGAAAAAACAGCTTCGCGAAGAAATTCTGTCCCGGTATTTCGGGCCATCCGCCCGAATCGCCGCCTCTCTCGACCACGACGAACACATTCTGGCGGCGGTGCGCCTGCTGGAAGATACGCCCGCCTATACCCGGATTCTGGCGCCCCGGTAAAGCCTGTCGCGCGAACCGCGGCGGGCGCCGCTCGCCCAACCGTCATGGATATTCTGCACCTGATGCTTCTGGTCGCCGCCGGGCTCGGCGGGGGATTCGTGGCGGGGCTGTTCGGCGTCGGCGGGGGCATTATTTTCGCCCCGGTGCTTTTTTTCTATTACCACCAGACCGGCGTTTCCCCGGAGGCGCTTGCGCCGCTCACGATCGGGTCGAGCTTGTTCTGCACCATGATCGCCGCTACCGTCACCGCCTGGGCGCAGTACGGAAAGAAGGCCGTGATCACCCGGGTGGCCGTCATCGTGGGCATGTTCAGCGCCGCCGTCGTCCTGGTCATGACCCGCTGGGTAACCACGCAGCCCTGGTACGACGGAGAGGCGTTCCAGATCGTTTTCAGCATGGTCCTGCTTGCGCTGACGGCGCGGATGGCGGTGCGCTTCGAATCCGCGCCGGAGGGCGGCGCCTTCAAGCCCCGGCGGCTTCGGGCCGGCGTACTGGCGGGTACGGGGTCCGCGGCAGGCGCCATTGCCTCGGCGGCGGGCGTGGGCGGCGGCGTAGCGCTCGTCCCGGCGTACCATCATTTCCTGCGCCTGCCCATGCACGTAGCCACCGGCACCTCCAGCGCCACCATCGTGTTCATTTCCCTCGCCGGCACGCTGATCTACGCCTGGCTGGGACAGGGAGCCAACACGCCGGACCACGCGCTCGGCTACGTGGACGCCATACGGGGCCTTTTTCTGGCGACCCCCGCCGCGCTTACCGCCCGGCTGGGCGTCCGCGTGGCGCATCGCCTGAATCAACGCATGTTACAACTGCTGTTCGCCGCCCTCGCCGCTGTCGTCGCGCTGCGACTGCTTTGGGACGTAGCCACAGGATAAACTTCCGAAACCAGCCTCCGGCGATCTCGTAACAGAAACGCAACCCGCGTTGCAGTCTCTTTACGCCCTGCGCCGTTACGGCAGCGACATGCGTCTGAAAAACACATCCTTCGGCATATCGAACCTTCCGGGCTGCATCCTGTTGCTCCTGACTGCACTGGGATGCAAACAGAATGCATTATCCCAGGCGATCCCGGACAACGCCGCCGCGGAGCAAACCATCGCCGAGGCAGCGGAAATCCCGCCAAGCAGCGAAACGGTGCAGGCCGACATCGCAGCCTCGCGGCGCACCGCCATCACGCGCGCCGTGGAGACCGCCTCCCCGGCCATCGTCAGCATCAACGTCATTGAACAGGTCCAGTACCAGGACCCCTTCTTCTCCGACCCCTGGTTCGAATACTTTTTCGGCAGGCGGCAACTCGAACAGGAGGTGGAAAACCTCGGTTCGGGTTTCGTCATATCGCCGGACGGCTACATCGTCACCAACGACCACGTGGCGGGCAACGCTTCGAGAATCACGGTCGCTTTCCCGGACGGACAGGCGCTGGAAGGCGCCCTCGTCGGCTCGGATCCGGTTTCCGACATTGCCCTGCTCAAGGTGGAACCGCCGGAACCGTTGCCGTACCTGACATTCGAACCGGAAGAGGACGCTTTTCCCGGAGAATGGGTTATTGCGCTGGGCAATCCCTTCGGCCTGTTCGAAGCGGCGCAGCCTACCGTCACCGTCGGCGTCGTCAGCGCCGTGGACCGAAATCTCGAATCGACGAGCGACGGGCGCGTGTACCGCGAGATGATCCAGACAGACGCCGCCATCAACCGGGGCAACTCCGGCGGCCCGCTGGTCAACGCCCTCGGAAAGGTTATCGGGGTGAATACGGCCATCTACAGCCGGACCGGCGGCTCGATAGGCATCGGGTTCGCCGTGCCGGCCCGCAAGGCGCAGCGGATCCTCGACGAACTCCGCGAGCACGGCCGGGTCGACAGGGCGTTCTACACCGGATTGTACGTCTCCGAAATCAGCCGCGGCGTCGCGCAGGCCCTCGGCATGGCCTCCGACGAGGGCGTACTGGTGCGCGACATCGACCCGGATTCCCCGGCGGACGAAGCCGGTTTCGAACCCTACGACGTGATCGTATCCATGGAGGGCGAATCCATTGAAGGACACGAAGATTTGAGCGGCAAGATGCAGGATTACCGACCTGGAGAGGAGGTGCGCTTCGGCGTCCTGCGCAACGGATCCTTCCAGGAAGTAACGCTGCGCATCGGTCGGCAGTCCGGATGAATTCGCATCGCCTGAGCGCCTTCGCAGCGGCGGCCCTCCTGCTTGTATCCGGCTGCCTTCCGTATTCCTGCCGCCGCCAGGAATCCACCGCGCTCGCGCCCGCCGACTCCCTGTCCCGCGCGCTGGCCCCGTCCGTCCCGATGGACACGCTTGCGCTGGACTGGACGCGCCCCATCGTCGCCGAGCGCGGGGAGACGTACCCCCGAACCGTACGTTTCGGACCGGGGGACGACGGTCCCGTCTACCTGAGCGACGCGGCGCAAGCGCGCGTGTTCGTTTTCGACCTGTCCGGCGCGCCCCTCGATGCCTTCGCCGCCGCGCACATCCCCTGGATCGCAGGCGTAGCAGCGGATACGGTCGCCCTTTTCGAGCCGGAAACGCCGGCCATGCACTTTTTCGTAGCGGGCGAGCCGGTCGGCGCCATCCCGATCCAGGACCCGGAACGCTCGAACGCCGCGCTGACGTACGGCGCATTTGGAAACGGCGCCATATACTACAAGCGCGTAGATCCGCAAACCGGCGGATTCGTCGCCAGGATCGATTCTTCAGGCGCCATCGCCACCCGCCACGCCCTGCCCGGCCCCCACTGGCGCCACGCAGGCATGCTCCGGTTCTGGGGAGATTCGCTCCTGAGTTTGTCCGGGTTTCGGCCCGTCGTGGATGTCCTTGCGCAGGGCGAACCCCTGGACACGCTTGCGCTGCGCGGCTTCGATTCGCCCATGCTGGCCCGCAGCAATGCCTGGATGCAGAGAGAAGTCCACGAAGCCCCGCTCCTGACCCCGTCGGCCGCCGCGGAAAACAACCTCCTCTTCGCGCTGAATCTGCGGCCCGGCTGGCTGCGCATCGACGCTTTCGACCGGACGGGCCGCCTCGTCCACCGCCTGACGGAACCCGAACGCGCCTGGGACGCCTCGTTCTTCCCGCAGGACCTGGATGTCCGGCGCCGGGCGGACGGAACCTATGTTATCGCGGTCGCCGTATCGAACCCCGCGCCGGAACTTCGGCTGTACCGATGGAAACCGGCAGCGGGGCGGACAGGACAAGAAGAATAACCAAAACCCGATGACCGAAACGCAGGGCGCGCGCGTACTCGTCGTCATTCCCGCCTTCAACGAGGCGCGCGCCATTGGCCGCGTCATAGGGGACATTCCCCCCGGAGCGGCGGAAGAGATCGTGGTGGTGAACAATGCCTCCACGGACGAAACGGCGCGCCATGCGCGGGCGGCGGGGGCCACCGTCCTCCGGGAGGACCGCAAGGGCTATGGCTGGGCTTGTCTCCGGGGCATCGACTATGCGCGCGCCCGCAAGCCGGACATTATCGTGTTTCTCGACGGAGACCACAGCGACCATCCGGAAGAGATGCCCCGCCTCGTCGCCCCGATCGCGCGCGGCGAGGCGGACTTCGTCGTCGGCTCGCGCATGCGGGGCGCCCGGGAGCCGGGCGCCCTGTTGCCCCAGGCGCTCATCGGCAACTATGTGGCCTGCGCCCTGATCCGCTGGCGATGGGGCGTCCGCTTCACCGACCTCGGGCCGTTCCGCGCCATCCGGTTCGATGCGCTGGAGCGCCTCGCCATGCAGGACAAAACGTTCGGATGGACGGTCGAAATGCAGATCAAGGCCGCGCGGGCCGGGCTGCGGTGTCTCGAAGCGCCCGTATCCTACCGCCGCCGGGTCGGCGTCTCCAAAGTAACCGGCTCCGTATCGGGAACAGTCAAGGCGTCCATCAAAATTCTCTGGACTATCGGGAAATTCGCCTTGAAACGAAGCCGCCGTCCGCAAAAGAACCTTTGAACCGTTTTGTCGTTGCAGGGTACCCTGCTCGTTCGCGCTGTTTATTCAGCGGCGGCCTCAAGAATTTTACCGGAGGATTCGTTTTCCCCCTTACGTCCTGCGTATCCCATGTCCAAACACCCTATCTGGTTCAACGGCAAGCTGGTCCCGTACGAGGACGCCAGGGTGCATGTGCTGACCCATGCCCTGCATTACGGGTCGTCCGTCTTCGAAGGCATTCGCTGCTACGATACGGATGCCGGACCGGGGGTTTTCCGGCTTCGGGAGCACATGCAACGCATGATCGACTCGGCGAGAATCCATCGGATGAAAATCCCCTACTCGCTCGACGAGTTGGTGGAGGCGGCGCTCCATACGGTGCGCGAAAGCGGCATGAGGGCCTGCTACATTCGCCCGCTGTCCTTCCGCGGCGCAGGCCCCATGAGCGTCAATCCGCTGGAAAACCCGGTTGAAACGGTGATCGCCGTGTGGGAATGGGGCAAATACCTGGGCCCCGAGGCGCTCAGCGAAGGGGTAGACGTGCATGTGGCTTCCTGGAATCGCATGGCGCCGAACACCTTCCCGGCGCTTGCCAAAGCCGGCGGCAATTACCTGAACGCCTCGCTGGCGAAAATGGATGCGGTGCTGAACGGGTACGCGGAAGGCATCATGCTTTCCTACGACGGACACGTGGGCGAAGGAAGCGGGGAAAACCTGTTCCTGGTGCGCGACGGAAAAATCCTTACGACGCCGGTAGCGCTGTCTATTCTTCCGGGCATCACGCGCGACACGGTCATCGCGTTGGCCAGAGACCGCGGCTACGACATCGTGGAAACGCGCATTCCCCGCGAAGCCCTCTACATCGCCGACGAACTTTTCTTTACGGGCACGGCCGCCGAGGTCACGCCCATACGCTCGGTCGACAAGCACCGGATCGGGAGCGGGCGGCGAGGGCCGGTCACGGCGGAATTGCAGGAAGCGTTTTTCGACGTCGTGAAGAGGGGCAGCGACCCGCACGGCTGGCTTTCGTTCGTGAACCGCACCTTCAACGAAATCGCGGAAATCGCCTGAAACCGCCCGGCGTCAATCCGGGAGAGCGTGCGCTTCCTCCCTGGCCGCCGCAGCACCGGCGCCGCTGGATAAAGAAGGCGGGCCGTCCTGCGCCAGATACCGATCCATGGCCCAGTGCGCCAGGTAAATGATCGGGGTAATTACGACGGCGATGATGAATTTGTAGGCGTAATTGAACAACGTGATCGCCAGAATCTGCTGGAATCCAAGTTGTCCCCAGAAGGCGACCCCCAGCACCACAAAGGTGTCGATGAACTGGGAGCCGAGCGTGGAGCCGGTGGCGCGCAACCACAACATCCGCCCGGCGGTAAGCTTGCGCAGCCGATGGAAAAGGTGAATGTCTACGAGTTGCCCGATCAGGTAGGCGGTCATGCTGCCGAAAATAATCCGGCCCGTCGCGCCGAAAACAGCCGTGAACGCCTCGTCGGAAATGGGCGAAACAGGCGCAGTAGGCACCGCCATCGCCACCTGCAGCAACGCGAATTCGAACCCGATCATAACCATGCCCACCAGGGTCACGAAGCGAATGCCTTTCTTGCCGTAGTACTCGTTGATCAGGTCCGTTACGATAAACGTGACGGGAAAGGCGATCACCCCGGCGGTCATAATCACTTCGTTGAACGTAACCCCGAACAGGACAATGCCCCGGGGGAGTTCGAAGGCCGTGAAGAATTTACCCGCGGTCGCTTCGGCGACCACAAGCGCGGTAAGGAACACGGCGGCGCAAAAGACGAACAGCTTTTGCGCGCGGGAAAGTTCGTACGCCTTGCGTAACATGCAGAAAAGTCGTGTCTGTACGGGGCGTCTTGCGGGAGAAGCGGGAACGGTGCGGAAAATCAGAAAGATTCGGCGACCGCCTGCCCCTCGACGGCGGGCAGGGAAAACGCGAAGGTCGATCCGGAGCCGGGCGCGCTCTGTATATCGAGCGCGGCGCCGTGCGCCCCGAGAATATGTTTCACAATGGACAAGCCCAGGCCCGTTCCGCCCTGCGCGCGGGACCGACTCTTGTCCACGCGGAAGAAGCGTTCCGTGACGCGGGGCACGTCTTCCTGCTGCATCCCGATCCCGTTGTCCTCCACGGACACGCGCACGAGATCCCCCGAACGGCGGGCGACAAGGCGCACGTACCCTCCGTCGTTGTTGTACTTGATGGCGTTCTCCGCCAGATTAACAAGCACCTGCCGAAGTTGATCGCGATCCCCGTCCATCCATTCCGCGCCGGCATGGACCTCGCTATGCACGCGAATATTCCTTTTCCGGGCCGCGTGCTCAAGCGATTCCGCGACCTCGTCGAAAACAGGCGCGGCGGCGAACGGCTCGCGATCCAGCTGAAACGCCCCGGTTTCAATGCGGGAAATCTCCCCAAGGTCCCTGGCGAGCGCGTTCAACCGAAACGCGTGATGCAAAATTTTCTGCACGAACCCCCGGTTGACTTCCGAATCTTCGAGGGCGCCGTTCAGCAATGTTTCGGCAAACCCCTGAATGGCGAATACGGGCGTTTTTATTTCATGGGAAACGTCGCCCACGTATTCCCGGCGGTAACTGTCCGCCCGGCTCAGTTCGGCAATATGATTTTTGACTGCGTGCCGGGTCTGATCCCCTCGCCGCGCAAGCCGGTCTATTTCATCCCCGCTCTCGTCGATGGGCGCATCCGCGTAGCCTTGCTCGCGCCGAAGTTCGCTCAGCGCGTCGTAGACCCCCTGCAAGCGGTCCGTAACGCGGCGCCGCGCCACGAAATACATGACGAAGCCCACCAAGGCGGCCACGAAGACGGGCCACGCAAAGGAAATGCCCGTAACCAGCGCAACCACAAGGCAAGCGCCTCCTGCCAGAAGCGCAGCGGTCCACGCCGTTTTCGCCGCAATGCGCTGCATCAGTACGCTTTCAGTTTGTATCCTACGCCGGTTATCGTCGTAATGAGGCCGCTGCCCAGTTTTTCGCGCAGCTTGCGCACATGCACGTCCACCGTACGATCCGTCACATACGAGCGATGGCCCCAGACAGCGTCCAGCAAATCCTGCCGCCGAAACACCCGGCCCGGATTCGACACAAGAAAATACAGGAGGTCGAATTCTTTTCTCGGGAGACGAATTTCCTCGCCGTTATGCACCACGAGATAGCGGTCGCGATTGACCTCCAGCGCGCCCAGACGCAAAACGTCCGGCGGATTTTGCGTCCGCCCCGCGCTTCGAAGCAAGGCATTCGCCTGGCTGATGAGCACGGGCATCGAAACGGGCTTGCCTATGTATATGTCGGCGCCTACGTCCAGTCCCTCGATGTAATCCTGGTCTTCGGTGCGGGCGGTCAGCATAATGACCGGTTTGTCGCGCAGTTTCGCATCCTGGCGAATCCTTTGGCACACCTCGACGCCGTTTAATTTCGGCATCATGATGTCGAGCACAATGAGGTCCGGGTTGCTTCGCTGCGCTTGCGAGAACCCCGCGGCCCCATCGAGCGCCGTAACGGTACGAAATCCTTCTTTCTCGAAGTTGTACTTGAGAAGGTCCAGCAAGTCCTGTTCGTCGTCCACAATCAGAACAGTCCTGCGCTCCGGCAAGGTATTGGCCATGGATGTACGCCGCTTCGCAAACGGCTGTCGCGCGAAAGAAGCAGTGGGATGCAACTACCGGAAACCACCCTGTCAACATACAAAATACTTCGTACGCAGACTATCGGCAAGAAGATCAGGATACGTCTTCCCGTACGTCTTCTCTGGCGTCTTCCCTGGCGTATTCCGCTACGGGCGGACACGCGCAAACGAGGTTGCGATCCCCGTAGGCGTCGTCGATGCGTCCCGAGGAAGGCCAGAACTTGTGTTCGCGGGTCCAGGGCGCCGGAAAGGCCGCCGTTTCCCGGCTGTACGGATACGGCCAGGCGTCGGAGGCAACCATGCGCGCCGTATGCGGCGCATTCCTGAGCGGATTCTGCACAGGGTCCGCCTCGCCCGCCTCTATTTGCCGGATTTCTTCCCGAATGCGCTCCAGCGCTTCGCAAAAGCGATCCAGTTCCTCTTTCGTTTCGCTCTCCGTCGGTTCGATCATGAGCGTCCCCGCCACGGGAAACGAAACGGTCGGCGCATGGAAGCCGTAATCCATCAGGCGCTTGGCCACGTCGCGCTCGGAAATGCCCGCGCTTCGGCCGAAAGGCCGCAAATCCAGCAGAAACTCGTGCGCGCACTGGCCAAAAGCCCCCTTGTACAGCACCGGATACGTCTTTTCGAGCCGCGCCATCATATAGTTCGCATTCAGGATAGCCAGTTTCGTGGCCCGGGCAAGCCCTTCCGCGCCCATCATGGCGATATACGCCCAGGATATGACCAGAATGTTTGCGCTGCCGTACGGCGCCGCCGCCACAGGCCCCACCGCCGCCGCTTCGTCCTGCGGGCCGGGCAGCGGCGAGACGGGCAGAAACGGCGCAAGGTGCTCCGCCACGCAAATCGGACCCATCCCGGGACCGCCGCCCCCATGCGGAATGCAGAAGGTCTTGTGCAAATTCAGGTGGCACGCGTCCGCCCCGAAATCGCCCGGACGACACAAACCCACCTGCGCATTCATATTCGCGCCGTCAAGATATACCTGCCCCCCGCAGCGGTGCACGACGTCGATTATTTCCCGGATGTCTTTTTCGAACACGCCGTGCGTGGACGGATACGTAATCATCAGCGCCGCCAGGCGATCCGCATGTTTTTCCGCCGCGTTGCGCAGCGCCGCCACGTCCACGTTGCCCGCCTCGTCCGTCTTGACCACAACCACCTGCATGCCCGCCAGGACGGCGCTGGCGGGATTCGTCCCGTGGGCCGATTCGGGGATCAGGCAAACGTCGCGGCGGGCGTCTCCCCGGGATTCGTGCCAGGCCTTGATGACGAGCAGGCCCGCATATTCTCCCGACGCCCCCGAATTGGGCTGGAAAAACGTACGGGAAAATCCGGTGATCTCGGCGAGCCAGCCATCCAGTTCCTGGATCAGCTCGGCGTATCCCTGAACCTGATCCGCCGGAACAAAGGGGTGCGGACCGCTGAATCCCGGCAAGGTAATCGGCAACAACTCCGCCGCCGCGTTTAACTTCATCGTGCACGATCCAAGGGGAATCATGCTGGTGGTGAGCGACAAGTCTCTGGAGGCGAGGCGTTGCAGGTAGCGCATCATTTCCGTTTCGGAACGATACCGATGGAAAACCGGATGTTCCATAAACGGCGCGGCGCGGCGCATCGGCCCCGCATAGGCCGGCGGCGCCTCCGGGGCAAGCGTCGCCGCCGATACGCCGTTGCGCCGGCCTGCGAAAATATGCAAGAGCGTATCCATCTCCTCCAGGCCCACGGTTTCGTCGAGCGCCACGCCCAGGGAATCGTCGTCGTAGCGGCGCAGATTGACGCCATGTCGCGCGGCGCTCCGAAGAATGCTTTCCGCATCGCCGCGCCGCGGGTCTATGCGCAACGTGTCGAAGAAATGTTCATGCCGGACGCCGTGCCCAAGACGCTCCAGGCCGTTCGCCAACAGGACGGCCTGGCCGTGTACCCGCTCGGCAATGGCGCGAAGCCCTTCCGGCCCATGATACGCCGCATACATGCCAGACATGATGGCGGGCAACACCTGCGCCGTGCAAATATTGGAGGTCGCCCGGGCCCGCCGAATGTGCTGCTCGCGCGTCTGAAGCGCCATTCTCAGGGCAGGATCGCCGTGCGCGTCCACCGACAAACCGATAATGCGTCCGGGTATCCTGCGCTTGAACGGCTCGGTCGCGGCCAGATACGCGGCGTGCGGGCCGCCATACCCCATGGGCATCCCGAAACGCTGCGTGGTTCCGACGGCGACGTCCGCCCCAAAGTCCCCCGGCGGCGCAAGCAGCGTCAGGGCAAGCAGATCGGCCGCCGCCGCCACATGCGCCTTTGCCTCGCGGGCGCGGGCGCACAGGTCCGAATAGTCGTAAATCGCCCCGTCCGTGCTCGGGTACTGCACGAGGGCGCCAAACGCTTCGTCGCCGAATGCAAAGGTCCGCCAATCCCCGACCGCAACCGTTATCCCCAGCGGCTTTGCCCGGGTTTGCACGACCCGGATCGTTTGGGGATGGCACCCGGCGTCCACCAGGAAAACATGCGCGCCGCGCTTGGTCGAACTCCGGGCCAGCATGGTCATGGCCTCGGCGGCGGCCGTCGCTTCGTCAAGCAGCGAAGCGTTGGCGATGGGCAAGCCGGTCAGCTCCGCCACCGCGGTCTGGAAATTCAGCAGCGCCTCCAGCCGGCCTTGCGAGATTTCGGCCTGATAGGGCGTATACTGGGTATACCAGTTCGGATTTTCCAGCACGTTGCGGCGGATCACCGCAGGCGTCGCCGTATCGTAATAGCCCATGCCTGTGTACGACCGGCCAAAACGGTTTTTGTCGGCCAGGGCCTGCGCTTTCGCAAGCAAGTCCGGTTCGCTGAGCGCTTCGGGCAAATCCAGTGGTCTTTCCAGGCGAATATCCGACGGAATCGCGCGGGCGATGAGCTCGTCCAGGGAGGAGCACCCCACTTGTTCGAGCATCCCGCGAATGTCTTCTTCCGTCGGCCCATTGTGCCGGGCGGCAAAACGGTCGGTAGAGGAAAATACGGTGGGCATGGTTGGTTACGTTATGCGAAGCGCGTAAACATGAATGGATTACTGTGCATGTCGCCCGGATGCGCTACCGGCTCGGAGATTCGCGACGCAACCGGTCGAGCGCCTCGGCGGCGGCTTTCTGTTCGGCCTTTTTCTTGCTTTGCGCCCGCCCGCGGCCATAGGGTTCGTCGCGCAGCAACACATCGATGGTGAACACCCGGTCGTGCGGCGGGCCTTCTTCGCGCGCAACGCAGTAGACAGGCTGCGGCCATCCGATCCCCTGCACGTATTCCAGCAGTAAACTTTTGTGATTGTCCTTAAGATTCGCCAGGTCTTCCAGATCGAGCCGCGCCAGGATTTTATTCTGGACAAATTCGCGAACCGCATGTTCTCCGAGGTCGAGATACAGGGCGGCGATAACGGCTTCTAACGCATCGGCCAGAATGGCGTCGCTGTCGCGGCCCCCGTCCCGATGCATGGCGGCGCTCATTAAAATCATATCGCCAAGTCCCAGTTCGGCGGCGCACTCCGCCAGGGCCTGCCCACTGACGATCCGGGACCGCAAACGGGTCAGGAACCCCTCGTCGGCCTGCGGAAAACGACGATAAAGGTGTTCCGCCATAACGAAATCGAGCACGGCGTCCCCCAGAAACTCCAGGCGCTCATTGGATTCGCCTGCGGCATGGTTGGCAAGCAGGGAGCGGTGCCGCAGCGCCCGCTCGTACGGTTCGATGGCGCGAACAGGCATCCCGACCAGCGCTTCTATGTCTGCGCGCGCGACATGCGGCGGGAAACAAACCGGCTTTTCGGCCACATGCCCCCCTTGCGTTTCCGAGGCCCTCCGGAATCGCCGAAATAAAAAGAAGAAACCTTTTCGCAAAAAAGCCAAGGCGCAGAAAATGCTTAAGAATCGGTTTTTGATCAGCGTATCCCTAAAATACGGCGGGACAAGGATATGCCAAACCCTTGCGGCTCCATAAAACCGGAACGCGGCCCGCCGGGCGCATTCTTCGTTTGGAATGCAAAAATACGTTGGCTATCTTCTGCGCGTTCTTTGCTACATGCTTGCACGGTTCCACTACCCGGTTCGTCGAATCCGGCGTGGATTAAGGATACTCTGATCAAAGCCACTTCGCTCAGCGCGTCACGTTTGCCTGTACAAGTCGTCATGCTTGTATCGTTGAAATCAGCAGAAAAACCGTAGATTCGGGTCGCTGGGGACGTGACGCGCCCTTCGGGAGGCTGCGAGGAGCACGCTGGCTGTGTCATTCCTCATTATGTGGGGCCTGCCACATCGCTTCGTCATTCCTTGCCAGCGCACCCCTCGCAGCCTCTGAGCTTCGTGGATTTAATCAGAGTATCCAATAGGGAATCCGGTGCGCGCCTCGGCGCTATTCCGGAGCTGTACCCGCAACTGTAGGCTGCGCCGACAGACCCGGTCAGGACGCGTCGCGCCACTGTTCCTTGCGAACGGGAAGGCAAGACGCCGAGCCGGGCGTCGCACTGCGCAGCAAGCCAGGAGACCTGCCTGCCAGCCTTTCGCCGCAAACCTTCGGGAATCAGAGGTTCGCGTGGCGCTCTCCCTGCCGTCTGTCCGGGCTTCTTCCGGGCGATGATTACCTTTTCGGCGCGAGCCGTCCCGATCCTCATAAAATCATCGGGATGCTTTATGACTGCTCGCCTTTCCGCCCTTCGCCGGGCGCTCCTCGTTCTTCTATTCGTCTTGTCCGGGTATCCGGTCGCCTCGTTCGGCCAGGCGCCGGATTCCGTCGTCGCGCTACAGGAAATCACGGTGTCCGCCTTGCGCATGGGCGTACCCGCCTCGCGCGCCCCGCAACGAATCACCGTGCTGGGCCAGGCGGAAATCGTCGCTACGGGTTCCCACACCGTCGCAGACTTGCTCGCGGCCCGCTCCGCATTATCCATCCGGCAATACGGACAAGGGCTGGCGACCGCTTCCTGTCGGGGCGGCGCCGCCGGACACACCCAGGTGCTGATCGACGGCATGCCCCTGTCCGGTCCGCAAGCAGGACAATTCGACCTGAACCTGCTCCCGCTGCACCTTTTCGATTCCATGGAAATACTACACGGACCCTCGTCCTCCGTCTACGGCGCGGACGGAATGTCCAGCGCCGTGTATCTGCGGGGCGCCCGCAGCGAAAACGGACAGGCGCGCGTAGGGACGGAGGTCGGAGCCTGGGGCGCCTTGCTGACCTCCGCAGGATGGTCGTTCGGCAACGGGAACGTATCCGGGCTGGTTTCCGGAGAATACCGCCAAAGCACGGGAGATTTCCCCTACGAAACGGACGCCGGAGAAGAAATGCGGCGCGAACATTCGGACCAGGAAGGGTTTTCCCTGATGGGCGCCGTAGCCGGCCGCGCCGGACGACACGCGCTTCGCGGGGCATTCTTCCATGTGGATCGGGACCAGCGCCTTCCGGGCTCCATCGCGTTCGGCTCCCAGGAAGAACAGCAATGGGATACGCACTCCCGACTGTGGCTGGAAGACAACGTCTTGCTGGGCCCCGGAACCCTGACGCTGCGCGGATTCCTGCAGCGCGGCAAACTCCGGTACCTGAATCCGCATCCCGTGTGGGGACAGGACAACACCGCGCGCACGACGACGAACGGACTGGAGGCCACCTGGCGGCAACCCGCAGGAAGGCGCCTGAACGTATCCGCCGGAACCACCGCCGGATACGCCACCGCCGACAATCCTTCGCTGGCGCCGGATATCTCCGAATTCAGATGGGGCGCGTTCCTGTCGGCGGCGGGCGCGTACGGGCGCTGGCGCATCTACCCGGCGGTTCGTTTCGACGCCTACGCCGAAAGCGATCGGACGCTGTCGGCGCTCAGTCCGCGCATCGGAGCGAATGTGCAGCCGGTCGAGCGGCTTCCGCTTTTCGTAAAAGCGAATGTGGGCGGCGGCTTTCGTCCGCCTACCTTCAATGATCGTTTCTGGATCGGCTCCGGCAATCCCGATCTGGAGCCCGAACGGTTGTATTCGGCGGATGCAGGGGTTCAGATCGACGGGCGGACCGCGCAATTCGAGGTATCCGGGTATGCCGCGCGGTATTCGAACAGAATCCTGTGGACGCCCGACGAAAGCGGCGCATGGTCGCCGAAGAACCTGGCGAAGACCCGGGCGCTGGGCATCGAAGCATCGTTCTCCGCGCAGGTGCGCGAAAACCTGACCGTAGGCGCGCTGTATTCCTGGACCCGCGCCACCGACCGGTCGGACTCGGCGTCTCCTGCCTGGAACAAGCGGCTTCCCTTTGTGCCGGCGCACCTTGCCAAGCCCTATGTGTCCGCAAAATTCGGACGGGTCAGCATAGATTTGCATGGCCGGTTCACAGGCCGCCGGTTCACGTCGCCGACAGAAGACAAGGAAAATAGCCTCGACCCCGCGTTCGTCGCAGGCGCCAGCGCAAGTTTCGCCTGGAATGCAGGCCCCTTCTCGGGGCGCCTGTCCACCATGCTGGAAAATGCGTTCGACAGTCAGTATATCCTCGTCGAGGGATATCCCATGCCGCCGCGGCACCTGCGGCTGCGGCTTGCGCTGCAAACCCGCTGAGGCGCCGGCCCTGGCGCTTGCTTGCGCGGGCCGAAATCCTGGCTTTCGCCTTATTCACCGCATAATTTGCGTCGAAAATATACGCTTTCGTCCTATTCTACGCATAATTTGCGGTGAAAATATGTGCTTTCACCTTATTCTGCGCATAATTTGCGGCGAATAACCGAAGAAGGTATGTCCTGTTCGATCACTCGCTCGAAAAAACAGAAATTTTGGGCCTTCTGCGGCGGGCCTGCCCTTTCGTTAGGATATTCTCCGCAAAATATGCGGCGAATAGCCGGAGGCGGTGTGCCCCTGTTCGATGGGGCGCTCGAACAAAATGAAAACCGGGTCGTCTGCGGCCAGCCTGCCCTTTCGTCAGGATACGGGTTCCGGATGGCCCCGGCCTGTCGCATGCCTCTGGCGCGAAGTGTGCCAGTACGGCAGATTATGGAATTGGCACACCGTTTGATAGGGCCGGGGCGTTCGCTTATTTCGCAAACCTGTTTAACCCTATAATCGTCCGGCCTCGCGCCGGAGGAGGCAAAGAAAACACCATGACCAGCATCACCCCAATCGGCGACCGCGTGGTGGTTCGTCCGGAGGCCGCCGAGGAGAAGACGTCGAGCGGCTTGTTCATCCCCGACACGGCGCAGGAGAAGCCCCAGCGCGGCACCGTTCTGTTCGTTGGCCCGGGCCAGGTAGAGAACGGCAAGCATGTCGAGATGACCGTGAAGGCGGGCGACAGCGTGCTCTACGGCAAGTATTCGGGCACCGAGATCGCGCTTGACGGCGAAGACGTACTCATCATGCGCGAGAGCGACATCCTCGGCGTCGTCAGCTAACGCCCGGCGGACCTGCCGCGCGCTTTCATTCTATTTACCGCAAGGAAAACAACACGACATTACGAAAATCATGGCAAAGCAAATCGTATTCGACACGGACGCGCGTTCGGCGCTCAAGCGGGGCGTGGACGCGCTCGCCGACGCGGTCAAGGTGACGCTCGGGCCCAAGGGCCGCAACGTGATTATAGAGAAGAGCTACGGCGCGCCCACCGTCACGAAGGACGGCGTAACCGTAGCGAAGGAGGTACAGCTCGAGGACAAGCTCGAGAACGTGGGCGCGCAGATG
>JAJECT010000011.1 GCA_022821845.1 Rhodothermales bacterium
GGCATTCTGTCTCCGTAGAGTATGACGAACTGGTTGAGCGCGTCCTTCCAGTTCTTCACGGGCCGCGTCCATTTCTTCGACGCCTCGTTCAGCGCAAGCCAGAGCAGCTTCAGGACGGCCTCGTCGTTAGGGAAAGAGCCCTTGTCCCGGATGACCCGCCGCAAGCTGTAGTTGAGCGACTCGATGGCGTTCGTCGTATAGACCACCTTGCGGATAGCGGGAGGATAATCGAAGAACGTGGCCAATCGCGCCCGCCCCTCGTCGGCCACGCCTTTGGTCTCCGCGTCCATGCGGGCCCATGCCTCGCGCATGAACTTAACGCAATCGAATTTATTTTCGGCTTTCTCTGCCATAACGAACGGCCTCCGGAAATGGGCACGTGAATAGATGCCATCCCGACGCTTCCCGCATCGGGGCAACGCTGAGCTACCGCTCCTTTCGTTGCGGCGACATCGCCGCCAACCGGGCCAGTACAGGATTCGCGTACGTCTGGTTCCGATAGAACGCCATCCTTTCCTCCGCGATCATATGCGCAGTTTCCTTTTGCAATTGCGTACGCACTTCGCGAGTGTATTGGATGCAATCAAACTTCTTCTTTGTATTCTTGTCCCTGGGCATGATCGATCTCCGCCGGGGTTCTGATATCGATGGCCCTCTGTGCCAACAAAAGGTGGAACACGTCCAGGGTAATGTGCTGCACGGGTAATTTCAGGATTGGCCCCAAAAACAAAAACGCATCCTCGTGCGTCATCGCGCCTCGCCGCACCGCCTGATAATAGAACTCCTGAAGAACCTGCACGGATACCGCCAAACCGGATTCCTTCAGCAAAGCCTGAGCGCGACGGCGCTTGACAAAATCCTCTGGCGAGGTACTGACTGCATAAAGCAGTACATTCGTATCAACGAACCGCATCGGATTTGCTGTTTATCGCCTCTGCATATAATTCATCCCGGGTAAGATTGGACGCCATGCGCAACCCTACGCCCCGCGATTCAAAATCGGTAAAAACCTCTTCCAATTCTCTGGCGCGAAGCGTAGCGGCTGTTTCGGTATGTCGCTTGACAAAGGATTGTTTGCCGCCAGGCGCCAAGCTCCTTAGATATCCCCGCACCAGGGCGGAAACCGATGTGTCCAGTTCCGCCGCCCGGATGCGGGCGCAGCGGTAGGTCTGCTCGTCTATGGATACGGTGATGTTCTTTTTCATGGCCACAGTTTCACGGTTTCTGTGTTCTATAACATAAATCCAGGCCGGATTGTTTCCCACCCACCCCCAAAAACACCCCCTCCGATCAAATAACCGTCAAATAAAAATTGCTTACTATAAGTATTTATATATCAGGTATTTAAGAATAATTTCCTCGTCCCCGAAAGGCCCAATTGCAGTTTCGCGTCAAATAAAATCGCCGTACCCGTTCTCGGCTGGCGTTGCCCAGAACGGCAAGTAGGCACGGCTTCGCAGGCCAGCGCGCTTGTCCTCGACAACGATTACGCCAGCCTCCAGCGCATCGCCCAGCAACCGGGATGCAATGGCGGCATTCCGACTGGGGATATCGAATCGCTCACGCAATGTTGCATTGGTTGTCTTTTCGCCCATAACGTATCGCAGACACGCATGTTGGTATACCGCCCGTATCCTGTCCCTCTTGAGCATGTCCCTCAAACTCCTCTGCGCAAACAGTACCACGCGCGTTGCCCCGGGCGGCGTCTCGAATAGCGCAGCGGGAAGTTGGGCCCGCTCAATGGCGAGCATCGCCTTGTCGATCCCGCTGCCGCGTTCCTCGCAGATGCCGAAACGGCGCATGATGGCAGCCATATCTTCGTTCCGCGACCGGGGTGGCGCGTCGATCATTCGATCCGTTTCGACAAGCGACTCTCCCGGATTCGAAATTTCGATGCGGTCGGCAAAAATTTCCACCATCGGCCCGGCACCAGTCACGGCAAGGTCCTGATGAATGAGCATGTTTGCGACCAGTTCGCGAACGGCGATCCTGGGAAATGCCGGCACATCCTCACGAATCGCGTCGGCGATTATCTCTCTGGCTGGCAACAAGGCATCCACATAGTCGGTCAACTGTTCGAATCCGCTCGCATACCCGCTTTGGAATACGCGTTCGCGGCTGGTTTCGATTCTGCTCTTGCCAGGGTATTGGATCACCCGAACGGCTTTTCGTTGAAGGGCCGGGAAATTTCTGAGATCTTCTGCCAATAAAATAGCTCCCAGATTGGTCACTCCCCATCCACTCGCATCGTCTCGCCAAAGCATTTTGTCCGAGCGCAATGTATCTACGGCGACAACAGGGTCCTGCACCGGGCTATTCAACAGCTTGAAATAGGCGGACCAATTGAGCAAGGCCAGCGCACCGGCGGCCGTCATGCCGTCCAAAGCGACACGGCGCTCGAAAGGTATCCGATCAAAGATGCGCCACAGCGCCCGTTCACGCTCCGGCGCTTCGCGCAACGGCTTGGTTACCGAACCGACGCGAATGTAATCCACGCCCTGGAACTGGACCGGTACATTCGCTGCTCGATCAATTGCGGCAACGACGATATGCTTGCCATCCACCTCAACAGGGTAAAATTCGAAATGGATTCTGGGCTCCAGCAATCGCAAAAGCCAGGTTTCCAATGGCGCGTTGCCTTTCTTCGCGCTTTGCGGGTGGAAAGTCGTGCCGACCGGCTTGCCAGTTCCATCCTCAACTCCCCATATCAGATATCCGCGGGGCTGTTCGTTCAGCGCCGCCGCATTTGCCAGCGCCGAGAAGTATTGACCGATCCTGGCAGGATCGGCATGGTTCCGCTTGTATTCGACCCACTCCGTCTCGCCGTTCGGGCGACATAGCGCCCGGATCATGTTGGCCAAGTCTCTGATGTGTTGGGCCGGTGTCATGATGAGCGAGCGAAACGGATTGAGAAAATGGTCCGGGAAAGCTGGGTCGCCTGGCAGCATGCAGGACGGCATCGGATCATGCCGCCTTCGGCAGCGGCTTGCGTCTATAGAATACGACAGCGGACAACATGCTGCAAAGACCTGGAGGGCTTTCTTCATTTAGCATAGCGAATGCAGGCAACGATGCACACAGGCCCCTGCCGCAATCTCGCCACACCCCAAATACCCCGCCCGACCCACCTCCTCTCATCCTTGGAAAACCCGATCCGAATACCCTTGACCAATGCCAAAACACCCCATCCGATCAAATAACCGTCAAATAAAAATTATTATCTATAAGTATTTATATATAAAATATTTATAAATAATTTTCCCACCCCCGAAAGGCCCGATTGCAGTTTCGCGTCAAATAAAATCGCCGAATCCGTTCCCGGCGGGCGCTGCCTGGAACGTACCCCCAGCCTACAAGAAATTTGACAGAACCATGAAGAAAGCGTTAACTTGCGGACGCGAAACCCGCCCTCATCCACCCGACAATTCGCGTACGTCATGGATTTCTCTTCGATCAACTATCTGTCCGTCCTCGTGGCGGCCTTGTCCAGCTTCGCCGTAGGCATGCTCTGGTATTCGCCCATCCTTTTCGGCAACGTCTGGATGGAAGAAAACGAATTTACCGAAGAAGACATACAAAGCGGCGATATGGGGCTTATATACGGCACCGCCTTCGTTCTGGCCCTGGTCATCGCCTTCAACCTGGACCTGTTCCTGGGGCCGGACGCTACGTTCTACTGGGGCATGGGCGCCGGCGCGCTTGCCGGCATCGGATGGGTATGCGCCGCCATGGGCACCTCGTACCTGTTCGAGAAGAAATCCATGAAACTGTATTTCATCAATGCAGGGTACCATGCCGTCAACTTCATCGTGATGGGCGGCATTCTCGGGGCCTGGTAGCCGCCCCTCGCGCGCGGCGACAGAACGCAAAACGCTCCGCCGCAACCCGTGCGCGGCGCCTTGCCGGAAGCGATCAAAGCAGGATGCCCGCCACGCACGCCGTCATCATCGTGGCGAGCGCGCCGCCGAGCATCGCTTTGACCCCAAGCCGCGCCAGTTCTACGCGGCGCCCCGGCGCAATGCCCCCAATCCCTCCGATCTGGATGCCCACGCTCCCGAAATTTGCGAATCCGCACAAGGCATAGGTCAAAATAAGCGTACTGCGCTCGCTGAGCGCCACGCCCGAATCCGGTTGCAGCCATTCGACCATCTGGGTATAGGCAATAAACTCGTTGAACACGATCTTGAGGCCCATCAATTCGCCGGCGTAGAGCGCATCGGCCCAGGGAATCCCCAGCAACCAGGCGATCGGGGCGAAAGCGTACCCGAAAATATTGGCCATCGACCAGTCCCAGTGGTCGTATCCGAAAAGCCCGCCAACCCATCCGCCCGTAGCCGACAGGATCGCATCGGCCATCGCCACCAGCGCCAGTACGGCAATGAGCAGGGCCGCCACGTTCAGGGTCAGTTTCAGCCCTTCGAGCGCGCCTTCGGACGCCGCATGCACCACATTCGCGTGTTTTTTCTCGACATGCACGGACACCTTGCCTTTCGTGCGAGACGGTTCCGTTTCGGGAATCATCAACCGGGCAATCAAGAGGGCCGCCGGAGCAGAAATCACCGAAGCAGCCAGCAAGTGCACCGCATCCACGCCAAGGCTCACGTACGCCGCGAGCACGCCCCCGGCAATGGTGGCGAACCCGCCGACCATGAGCGCCATCAATTCGGCTTTGGTCATGCTTTCCACGTACGGCCCGACGATAAGCGGCGCCTCCGTCTGCCCCACGAAAACATTCGCCGCCGCGGACACCGTCTCCGCGCCCGAAGTACCCAACGTACGCTGCATCGCCCAGGCGCACGCCCCGATCACTTTCTGAAACAAGCCAAGGTGATACAGCACGAACATGAGCGACGAAAAGAAAATAATGGTCGGCAACACCTTGAAAGCAAAGAAGTGGTGCGCGTATTCCTCGCCGAATACGAGGCTCGTCCCGGCGTCGACGAAGCCCAGCAGGGATTCGAAGAAATAGCCCGCCGCCTGAAATACGGCGGCGCCTATCGGCGTTTTGAAAATGAAAAGCGCCAGCGCGAATTGCAAAAGCAGGCCGCCTACTACAATGCGCCAGTCGATCGACTTCTTGCGCTCGCCGATAAGCCAGGCCAATCCCATAAATACGAAAAGGCCCAGCAGGCTAATCAGGCGCTCCATGGCATACCTCGATATACGCGCCGACGCGGCTGCGCCAGCGAGACAAAACATGCGAACGCATCGCCGGGCGCAACCTTGCCGGGGGAGAAACCCGCGGCGCCGGGCGAAAGGACGTTAATTATCGTCCTCCTCGTCTTCGTCCTCCGCGTCCTCCGAGGCGACCCGCATGCCCGTGAGCGGCGCGTCCATGCCATAGGATACAACGTTCAGATTCCCGGAAAATGCGTCGCCTTCCACTTGAACGTTCACCTTCATTCTGCCGAAATCAGGCGTATTGAACTCGAAATCAAGCATGGCTTCCTCGAACGTAATGCCGCCCAGCGGAAGCGATTCCGAAAAACCGTCCCCGATAATCGAGCCCTCCAGCCCTTCTTCGCCGTCCGTAAACGTAATCGTGCCCTCGTACGTGGCGTCGGGCGCCTCGACGGCGTAGTCCCAACTCCCGACCAGAGGATGAGCCGTCCGGCCCGAACCGGCGCAACCGCTCAGAACAAGTACGCAAGCCGCAAGGCTCCAGAAAGAAACGAATCGCAGGCGTTTGGTCATGACATTTCCAGAAAAGTGGGGAGAGAAACCGGAGCAGGCCGCAAGGGCCTGTTGCAAGGTAAGGTAGGATAATCCAGCGACCGGCGCAAACCGAATATGAGATACAAATTATGGGATACGCCGATCGAAACCGCTTCCCTCGGCGCGTCCCGCCCGCCCGCGTCATGCCCCCCTCGTTGAAATACGCCAGATTCGGCGCGTTTCGGCGGCGACTTATTCCGCCGCCGCGGAATCGGGCACGACAAGCAAGGTGCTCCCGATGTTTACCTCCAGATCGCTTCGGGCGGCGCGCAAGGCTTCGGCGCCCGCCTCCGTCACGCCGCTTCGCCAAAGGTATATGCTTCGTAGCGCAGGCAGATCGCGCAGGTGTTCGAGCCCGGCGTCGGTCACCTGCGTACCATACAGATTCAGGTATTCGAGATAGTCCAGTCCGGCGAGCTGTTCGAGCGCCGCGTCGCCCACTTCCGTGCCTTCGAGATGCAGGCGGACGAGATGCGGAAAACCCGCAAGCGCGGCGGCCCCGGCGTCGGTAACCCGGGTATGGCCTATATCCAGCCCTGCGATCTGCGGCGCGACGGATTGCAAGGCGTCCAGTTCGGCGTCCCCGAAATCCCCGCGTACGCTGGCCGCGGCCACATGCAGAAACGGCGCGTCCGGCGCAAGGCGCGAAACCGTCAGGCCCGCCTCGGACAACGCCGCCACCGCGTTCGTGTCCGCCTGCGGTACGTCCAGCGCGAAAATGCCGGAAGGACGCTTCGCTTGCGGCAGGGACACGCGGGCAAGAAAGGTGCTGACCGCCGTGGGCGTTTCCTTGATCTCCGCCACGCGCATAGCGAACGAAGCGCCGTTTTCGATCCACCATCGGATGACTTCGGTTTCGCCCACGTCCAGCGGGGCGGCCCCGTCGGGGGGCATGGCGTCCTCGTCGTAGGGGGGGAGCGTGACGCGGCGCAATATTTCGCTTTGGGCCGGATAACCGGCGACGAAAGCAGGCCCGTCCCGCCCCCCTTCCTCGATGCCTTCGGGCGTATCAAGCCGCAAGGCCCCGCTGGACTTGTCGGGACCATGGCACGAAACGCACCGCCGGTCCAGCACGGGCTGCACCAGGTCCGCATACACGTACGCCGAATCCACATTGGCGATCAGCCCGTCGAAGGCGCCGCCGGAAACCCCTAAAAGCGACTTGACCGGCGCAGGCAAATAATAGGTCAGATACCCGCTTCCCCGCGCCAGGCTGCCCCCGAAATGCCCCGCAAGCACCACCAGCGCGACGAGCCCGGCCAGCGCCGTCCGGTATGCCTTGCCCGGCTCTGGCAACCAGGCCGAAAGGAATGCAAGCACAAAGGCCAGCGCCGTAACCGCCAGGCCAAGCCGCAGGTGCAGCGTCAACAAGCCTTCTTCATACCCCCCGGCAAGCGAAAGCATATACCCCAGCGCCACCGCCGCAAGGGAAGACAAGGCCCCCAGCAGAAGCAGAAACGGCGCGACCTGGCGCGCGCGCGCCAGACTTCCAGAACGCGACCCGAGCAATTCGACCGCAGCCCCCAGAAGCAACAACGCAATCGGGAAATGCACGACGACGGGATGGAACCTGCCCAGAAAAAGGACGAACCCCGGGGCGTCGCCGCGGTCCAGCCCAAGGGTAAAAACAACCAGCGCGCCTGCCAGAAGCAGCGCAACGCCCCATATCCAGCCTTTCTTGCTCATGGGATCGCAAACGCGATGCAATAGATCGGAATAGCCCGGGCGGCGGCAGGGCCCATTGCCCAAGCGCAGGGCTGCCGTCCGCCGCGGGCGTCAGGGTTCTACGTAGCCTGCACCTCCTCCGCGTCCACCTTGTCGTGGAACATCAGGAAAAAGAAGGCAGAAAACACAAGCATGGCGCCAGAGAACACGCCCCAGAACGAACGCCATTGCTCCGGAGAGGAAATGACGTCGGCGCTGGCAACCAGGCTCACGACGGCGCCGGAAATTTGCGCCCCGAGGAACATGCCCAAGCCGAACGTCAGGAGCACAAGCAGTCCCTGAATTTGTCCGCGCACGGCGGCGGGCGTCTTCTTGTCCACGTAGATTTGCCCGGTAACGAAGAAGAAATCGTAGCACAGGCCGTGAATCAGAATGCCAAGCAAAATCATCCAGTAGACGCCGTCGACCGCCGCCCATCCGAAAAGGCCGAACCGCACGAACCAGGCCAGAATGCCGATAAACAGCATCCATTTCACGCCCAGCCGCCGGAAAAAGAACGGAATCATCAGCATGAAGAAGATTTCGGACATCTGCCCCAGCGTCATCATGCCCGCCACCCGCTCGATGCCCGCATCCGCCAGATACACGGGCGCATAGGGGAAATACGTCCCGAACCCGATGTACGCCAGCGTGGCGGACACAAGAAACACGACGAACGGCTTCGAGCGGACCTGCTTCAGGGCGTCCAGCCCGGCAATCTGCCGCCAGGACGTAGATTCGCCCCGCGCCGGCGGCGGCGTTTTGGGCAAGGTAAAGCAATACAGGCCCAGAAGAAGCGACGCGCCGCCGCCCAGATACATGGGCGTGGCAGACGAATCCGCCCCAAGCACGAGGCTAATGACCAGGCCCGTAACAATCCACCCGATGGTCCCGAAAACGCGAATGACCGGAAATTCTTTCTCCTGATTTTCGATATGGTGAAACGCCAGCGAAGAGGTGAGGGCAAGCGTCGGAAAATAACACAGCGTGTGCAAGGCAAGCAGGGTCAGAAAGAGCGGCGTACCCGCAAACGCCGGCATGGCGAACATGGCGGCCCCGGCCAGCAGAAACAAGGCCGCCAGCACCTTCTCCGTATTGAAAAACCGGTCCGCCACCATCCCTACGAAGAACGGCGCCGCGATACAGGCAAGGGGGCCGAACGAAAACGCCAGCGGAATAGCCCCCCCCATATCCTGGCTGGTCATGTAATTGCTGAGCGTAGTAGCCCACGACCCCCAAATGAAGAACTGCACAAACATCATCAGGGCGAGGCGAAGCGTGCGAAAGAGATTCATGGAGCCGTCAGATTGAGTTCATGGATGTTGCCCGGCGTATTCTCCGGTGTACGATCAGCCAGAACGCCGCGGGCAAAAGAGCGCTCAGCAGAAAGGTCAGGGCGGGACGATCCACGCCCAAATGACCCACGAGAGCGAAAGTAAAGGCAGGCGGGGCAACTCCGCAAGCGAGCGCCCCGATAAACAAGCGACGCGGCATGGATACGATCCCCGCCATGCACGAAACCGCCTCGGGAATAATCGGGAGCCAGCGCGAAAGCACGATGATCCATGCGCCCCATCGTTCGAACAGGGCTTCTCCCCGGGCCAGTTCGTCGTCGCGCACCAGGCGCCGCGCCGCCAGGCGGCCCCACTTCGCGCAGGCAAGGAACGCAACGATCCCCCCGAGAAAAGACCCCGCGGCGCCGATCAGCCCGCCCGCCACCGGCCCGTACAGCATGCCCAGCGCGGTCATAACGAGGGTGGCCGGAATAGGCAACAGAATATCGGAGGCCAAAAGAAGCGCGGCGGCCAGCACGGCCCACCCCCCGAAGCCGCGCAGCCAGGCCAGCGTGCCGTCGATCGTAAACGCTTCCTCCACCCCGCGGCCCCACAACAAAAAGGGCAGCAGCAACAGCAGAACCAGACCGACGGAAAGTTTGACCAGGCGCATGGGGATACGATCAGGATGCTACAGGATATTCAAGGCAATTCCACGAGAAACGACCCCTGTATCGCAAAGTCGTCTCCCGGCGAGATATTATCGAAACCCGCAAGCACGGCGGCGTCGAACGAAAACGTTCCTCGCACCACGCCGGAGGGGTTGAACCGGTCGATCTGCACATTGTCCTCCCTGCTTCCGGAGGAAGCCGCAAACCGCACCGTCCGCTCCCGGTCGTCGATCAGGCCATAGGTTCCGGCGAATTGCCCCAGCGCGAACGTGCCCGTTTTTCCGAAATTCGGCACGGAAAACTGGATGAAGCGGAACGAACTGTCCGGGTAGACGAACTGTCCCCAGAGCTGGAATATCTGCGCGGTCTCCATGCGCCCCGCGCCCACGCCCTCCACCCGCACGTCCCCGACCGTAGCCTCGAAAAACGGCACATTCTCCTCCTCGACCGAAACCAGACGGCATCCGCCGCAAGCCAGGGCCAGCAGGCACAACGCACAAGACCAGGAGACGCAAGCACGCATGGAAGGACGCAAAACGCGAATAAATATCAAACGAACACGACCGTTTTGTTTTCGTGTACGATCAAGCGGTCCTCCAGGTGCCAGCGCACGGCGCGCGCAAGTACGCTGCGTTCCACGTCCCGACCCAGGCGCTTCAAATCTTCCGGGCTTTGCCGGTGATTTACGCGCACCACATCCTGATCGATAATGGCCCCCTTGTCCAGTTCCGCCGTTACGTAATGGGCCGTCGCCCCGATGAGTTTTACGCCGCGGTCCGATGCCTGCCGGTACGGATCGGCGCCGGCGAACGCGGGCAAAAACGAGTGGTGAATATTGATGATCCGGTTCGCGTACCGATCCACGAACGAGGCGGAGAGTATCTGCATGTACCGCGCCAGCACGATCACATCGACCTTGTTTTCCATCAACGCCAGCATGCGCGCCTCTCCCTTGTGTTTTTCGCCTTTCACCATCGGGACATGGTGGTAGGGAATGTCGAAACGGGCTACTTCGCGTTTCAGGTCGGGATGGTTGCTTATCACCATGATCGGTTTGGCGCGCCAGTCTTCCCGGTCCATCCGCCAGAGCAAGTCCATCAGAACATGATCGTGCTTTGACACAAGGATCGCCATGCGCGACACGTCGGAAGCGTAACTGAGCCGCCATTTCATATCGAACTGCGCCGCGACCTCCTCCGCAAACGTTCGCTCCAGCACAGAACGCGACGCGTCCAGACGCTGCGCCTGAAATTCCACACGCATAAACAGCGTCCCGCCCTGATTGTCCGTGGCGTACTGGTCCAGCGCCGTGCAGTTCGCCCCATGGCGATAAAGAAATCCGGTCACCGCCGCGATAATGCCGGGACGATCCGGGCAACTGATGAGCAGTCGGGCCGTGGTTTCGGGGGAGAGCGCCATGTCGGAAAAAGATAAAAAGTACAAAACAGGGATGCCCTGCAACGCTACGCCGCAAACAATGCAAACCGTACAAGAAAAGAAAAATCAGGGACAAAGGCGAGACGCCTGTCAGGGGCGCCTCCGGGCAAGGCGGCGGGCGCTATGGAGCAAGCGGAACAGCAGTCTCCGGGCAAAGCGATATGCACTATGGAGCGCGCGGAATAGCCAGTTGAAAAAGGAATGCTCTTTGCCATCCAGCCAGGCGGCAAGCCAGCGCCCGTATCCCTCCAGGTCGTCGAGCGCCGCCGCCTTGTCGGGGGCGTCGCGGTGCGTCTTCCGCAGTTCTTTGATTTCCGCATGATAGGCATCCAGGGCGGTGCGGCCGTCTTCGCCGCGCGTCAGGTGGCGTTCGCGGCAATGGTCGCGCCAGCGCCGCCGCTCCGCCGCCCCGAGACTGTCCGGGAAATTCCGGGCGCGATACCGGAATACGAGTTCTCTGATCCGGACGTCTTCGAACTGGTCTAACTGGTCTTGGGACACCCTGGCAAAGTTCGGATCCGCGGCCCGCAAACGCGCAAGCATATTCCGGTCCCGATCCGGCATGAATCCCGCGTACAGGGCCTCGTCCACATCCAGCGCTTCCCGAACGCGATCCGGGCGCGGCGGCTGCGCATAGGCCGCCAGCACGTTTTTGCGAAGCGCGGCGTCGTCTCGAAGCAAACGATAGCGCGCTTCCAGCGTGTCCCGGTCCAGGCGCAACCGGTCCAGCGCCTCGTCCGTAAGTACGCTGTACGGCGCCACGAACGGGCACCTGTTCGCCTTCACGACGAATACGGGCGAGCGCTCGCCGGGACTGAACAGTTTGTCCCGCAGCGCTTCGGCGGAAAGCCCGGCAAACCCGGCCGGATCGCGCGACAAATCGAACGCAATCACAGCGTTCGGATTGTCCGGGCGGCTCCCTATCCGAAAAACCGGCGCGACGCATCCGCTGCGCTGAAAGATCGACGCCACCCAGACGAAGCGGTCCCTGTTTGCGCCGCGCTCCCGCCCTGCCAAAGAATCCGCCCCCCGCATAACGGCGGCAGCTACGTTTTTGTCCCGTATGCGCAGCGCCCATTCGAACAATTTCGGCTGACAATCGCGCGCGAGGCGGGCCAGGTCGATCATGGTCCTGACGTCGGCAAGCGCCTCGTGGGCCGCTCCGTGCCCGCCGATTCCGTTCGCCGCCGCAAGGTCCTGAAGGCGAAACGACGGCCGCTCGGCGCCCTCGTTCTCCTCGTCCTTGCGCACAGGCCACTGGATTCCTTCCGGCCGCAGCGCATAGGCCGCCCGAAACAGGTCGATCAAGTCCCAGCGCGTGTTGCCGTCCTTCCAGTGCCAGGCATACGGATCCAGCAGATTCCGGTAGAACAGGAAACGGGTATATTCGTGGTCGAACCGGATGGCGTTGTACCCCACGGAACAGGTGCCGGGCGGCGAAAGCGCCGCATGAACCCGCTCTGCGAACTCCGCCTCGGAAAGGCCGCTTTGCAGGCGCGACGGCCCAAAACCATGCACCATCGCCGCGCCGGGCCCCGGCAGCCGATCTGGCGCGGTGCGGCAATACCATACGTGGGGTTCGCCCAGCTCTTCCAGATTCTCGTCGGTCCGCACCCCCGCGAATTGCACGGGACGGCACCGGCGAGGATGCCTGCCGGAGGTCTCATAGTCGTACCATAAAAATGACTTGGAATACGATAAATTCATGGGATAATGCCCAAAAAATCGGGTTTTATTAAGAAAAAAGCCATCTATGCAATTTTTGCATAGAACAGGGCCTCTTTATGCAAAAAACGCATAACGGGGTATTTTTATTCGTTTTCGCCTCGCTCGCTGCGGGCAGAAGAACTTGCACCAAGGCGGATAACGCATTTTGCCGTTGGCTCCTCTTGTATCCTTTCCGCTTGATTTTGATCTTGCATCGTAGGATCCTGAACGATCATAACGCCAGACCTGTTCGCCAAATTCAATGCAGTCATGTCCATCGTCTATTCCGCTCGCGAAGCCAGAGCGCGCTTTGCCGAAATGCTGCGACAAGTCCAGGCAGGAAAAACCGTTACCATCTCGTACCGCGGAGAGGCTGTCGCCGAAGTGCGCCCCGCACAAACCCATCCTGTAACGATAACGGAACGCCTGGAAGAACTCGAACGACGAGGCGTTCTGATTCGTTCGGATGCGCCAAGGCAAGCGCTCCGCGCCGTTGCGCATCGACCGGACGCGCTGGATCGCTTTCTCGACGAGCGGTAGGGGTTGAGCGCATCGCACGAATTTACATCTCTCGACTACAACCCATCCTCTTTGACAAGCAAAGCACCAGGGCATAGGTCATATGCTGGAATTCGGGGTATACGATGTCCTTGGTTCAAGAAGAATCATCTGCTCAACCATCTCTGAAGGAGCATCGTAAAGTAATGGCTCGAAATTGGTTATCAATGCTTCCGTCATTGAATTTCTGTTTTCTTCGCTGGCGCCAACATGATAAAAATGATCTTGCTTCAACATGTAAAATTCTGACCATAGAGCATCAATAAAGGGGTTTTTTCGATATTTATTACCATACCATGTAGATAAAATGAATTTACATGATATAAGTGAAAGAATGTTTGCCAGTTTGCGTTCATTATTTTCATCCCAATTATTGAAATAATCCGAATGACGAGCAATATAAGGAGGGTCACAATAAATCATATCTTCTTCATTGATATTATTGATCGTGGTAGAAAAATCTTGACAATAAAATTCGTATTTCCCAAGATTTATAATGTTCGATATATTTTTTACCTGATTACATATTTTAGTAATGTATGCAGGTGCAAATCGATGCGGTTTACGACAAAACGGAACATTGAACCCCCCCTTTTTATTGAAACGCATTAATCCATTGAAACATGATCTATTCAGAAATAGAAAGTCAAACGGATCCCCATATTGATTAAATCTTTCACGAACTACATAGTAATGATCTCCATTAGAACGTAATAATTTGTCACCTTCTCTTACGAGAAACGAGCGAACAGATATGGGTGTGATCTTTTCCGCTGCGATGGCTTTGTAAAAATTAATTACATGAGGATTGGAATCAGCCAGAATTGCCTTGCCGGGGCAAATATTAAAAGCAACCACTCCTGATCCCATGAACGGTTCTACCCATCTCCCCGTAAAGCTCGAGGGAGCAACGGACCGAATCCATGATACCAGTCTGGTTTTGATACCCTGGCATTTTATTGGAGGCACTATGGTACGATAAAAATCACTCATTTTTTATTATTCCTCGGAATGATTAATGACGTATCTCCACCTCTAAATCTAACAAAATCCTCAAGAGATTTTATGACCTTAGTCTCTCCAGATTCTGTCTTAAAATTTATTTTGCCATAGTTCATCCAATAATCATCGAACCATTCTTCGCCGAGATTAGCAAACATACCATTTCCTGACAAAATATCGGGAATACGTTGAATACTTCCGATATTCGCTGTATTTCCTGACCCCCTTCTATCCGCAGCTATTTTCCATTTTTCAGCCACAAAAAATTGAATGTTAGAAATAACTGACGTTATTGAATGAAGATCATCGAATGAATGAATATTGACTTCGTTTTTTGTATTTTTTTCCAAGCGATCATATATAATACCTAAACAAAAATGTCCTGCATAAGACCCATACGGAAATTGAATGTTTTTTGTACTTGATCTTTTTCGGAAATAAGCTCCGTGCGAGCCCAATGTGAAACCATTACATAGCCATGGTTTTTGAGGGTTTCGATATGTTGTTTTAAAATCCAATGCAAATTTCAAAGATGCATTTTCTTTACTTAAAAATGATACATCAGGATAATAATTTTGTTTTTCAGCTAGTACGATAGCAAATCCGTATTCCTCCGCAAATGCGGATAGTTTTGGCAAAAGATGTATCTCCAGTATTTTGGAAACTATCTTGGTATCTGAAGAAATGGTATAGACATTCTTGAACACATCTATAAATCCCTTGACTGTCCACTGGCCATCCTCCGTGCTCACATAACACGTGAGCACATCTGCCAATTCGCGCAAGGCCCCTTCGAATTTTTCTTTAGATATCATGGCATCCTCCCTACTCCGCCGCCTTCGTCACTTCGTCCTGCACGTGGCGAGGCATGGCTTCGTAGTGGCTGAACGCGGCATGGTGAATCCCGCGCCCCTGCGTCATGGACCGGAGCGAAGTGGAATAGCGGTACAATTCCGCCTCGGGAACCTGCACGATGATCTTCTGAAACACGCCCTCCGCCTCAATGCCCTGAATACGGCCCCGACGGGTGTTCATATCCCCCATCACCTCGCCCACGAAACTCTCGGGAACCGTAATGGTCACGTCGTGAATCGGCTCCAGAATGACCGGCGAAGCCGAGCGGAACGCATCGCGGAAACACATGCGCCCGGCCGTCTTGAAGGCCGCGTCGTTGGAATCGACCGGGTGCATTCCCCCATCGTATACGACGACCCGGCAGTGCCCCACCGGATACCGCGCGATAGGACCGTCCTGCGTGGCTTCGAGCACCCCCTTCTGGATAGCGCCGAAGAAGCGCCGCATATCGATGACGCCGCCGACGATGGCGTCGATAAAGTGAATCTTCGATCCCCAGGCCGTTTCGACCTCGGACTGGCCCCGGACGGTAATGTCCGAAGGCGGCTGGAAATCCCCGTCGAGCGGCTCGACCAGGATGGAAATATCCGCGAACTGCCCGGCGCCGCCCGTCTGCTTCTTGTGCCGGTAACTGGACCGGGCCTGCTGCGTGATCGTTTCCCGATACGCCACGCGCGGCCTGGAAAACACGATGCCCACGCCAAAACGGTTCGACAGGCGGTATTTCACAACCTGCAAATGCATTTCGCCCTGTCCCCCCAGCGTCATCTGCCGCAAGTGCGGATCGTGCACCACGACCAGCGACGGGTCCTCTTCGCGAATTTGATGAATGCCCTGGGCAAGACGGTCTTCCTCGCCCTCGTTTTCCGGGCTGATCGCTGCCCGGTAGCGCGGTTCGGGAAACGCGATCGGCTCGATCGACACGTTCGAACCCTTCGGGCGCAACGTGTTGTTCGTGTGCGAATTCTTGAGTTTCACCACCGCGCCAAGGTCCCCGGCGACCATTTTCTGCAAGGGGTCCCTTTCGCGCCCGTTGATGGCGAACAGCTGTCCAAGCCGCTCGGTCGTGCCGGTCTGCGCGTTTTCCAGGTCCATGCCCTGGGCAAGCGTGCCGGAATACACGCGCAGGAACGAATAGTCCCCCACGTGCTGCTCGGCCATCGTTTTGTAGATAAGCGCGGCGGGCGGCCCGGACGGATCGGCTTGCACGGATTCGCCGGAATCGCTTTGCGCCGGCGAAGGCAACACATTGGCGATAAAACTCATCAGGCGGGAAATGCCCACCGCTTCGGTTGCAGACGTTACGAAAATGGGAAAAAGCTGCCTGTGCAGCATGGCTTCTCGCAAACCGGCCCGCATCTCCTCCTCGCTCAGCTCGCCTTTCTCGAAATACAAATCCATGAGCCCCTCGTCGTTCTCCGCAATATCCTCTATGAGCGTCGTATGCAACGCCTCGGCCTCGTCGCGGAACGCTTCGTCGATATCGCCGATCACCGGGTCCGTCTGGCCTTCCGGGAAGGTGAGTTGCTTCATGAGCAACACGTCGATGATCGCCCGCGTGCCGCCTCCGACAGGAAGTTGCACCAGGGTCGCCCCGTTCCCGAAGCGCTCCTTCATTTGCGCCACGAGCGCCCGAAAGTCCGCATCCCCCTTGTCCAGATGATTGATCGCGAACATGGACGGCTTGCCGATCTCTTCCGCATAATTCCAGGCCAGTTCGGTTCCCACCTGTACGCCTTCGACGGCGTTCATAACGAAAACGGCCGTATCGGCCACCTTCAGCGACGAGATCACTTCGCCTACGAAATCGGGATAGCCGGGCGTATCAAGCACATTGATCTTGTGGCCTTTCCACTCGGCGTGCAGGAGCGAGGCGAAGATCGACATCTGCCGTTCGTGCTCGCTGGGATGAAAATCGGAAACGGTGCTGTGGGCTTCTATCCCGCCCATGCGCCGCAGGGCGCCGCTTGCAAGCAGCATGGCCTCTGCCAGCATCGTTTTGCCGCTGCCCTGGTGTCCAACCAGCGCCACATTGCGGATATGATCGGCGTCGTATACGTTCATAAGTGCTTCGGAAAACGTCTCTTAAAAACCGCCGCATGCCCCGAGCGCCCGCTAAGGCGCCGGGGCAAGGCCGAAAGGACGCGCGGGAGCCGCCGCGTCCGCTTCAGAACCCATACGGCGCAGATTAGTCTAACAGGATACGCTGATTAAGTCCGCGAAGCTCAGCGCGTCACGTACGCTGCGTACTGAATCTACGATGTTTTCTGCTGATTTCAACAATGCAAGCATGACATCCGTGACATGCGACAGTGACGCGCTGAGCGAAGCGGTTTTGATCAGAGTATCCTAAAATACGTTCCCCTGCGTTATGATCCATGCGGTAATTCGTTGAATATCCTCGCTCTCGAAACAGCCACCGATGCGTGCAGCGTCGCCGCGTGGCGCGACGGGCGCATTGCGGCCCAGCTGACCTTGCGCCGCGCCCGGGCGCATGACGCGCAGCTGGTTCCGATGATCGCCGACGCGTTGCGGTATGCGGACGTCGCGGCTTCGGACCTGGCGGCGGTCGCCGTATCAAGCGGTCCCGGATCGTACACCGGCTTGCGGATCGGCGCAGCCGCGGCGAAAGGGCTGGCGGAAGCGGTCGGCGCGGCGCTCGTCTCCGTACCGGGCCCCCTGGCGTGGGCGCGCCTGGCGCTTCCGCTGGCCGCCCCCGGCGACTGCATTGCGACGGCGTTCGACGCCCGGCGGAACGAGGCGTACGCCGCCGCGTTCCGGGTTGCTTCCGACCATACGCTCGAAACGCTGCGCGATACGGCGGCGATCCAGGTGGAGGAGGCTACCGACTGGCTGGAGGACACGGCGACAGGCCGCCTGTATATCGTGGGAGACGGACAAGCGAAACTGCATGCGCGCCTGACGCAGCAATACGGATCGACGGCGCGCGGGGCGAATATCATGGCCCCGGACCCCGAACGCCTCGCCCCGCCCGCCGTCGCCGTGGCGCAGCTTGCCGCCGAAAAACTGGCGCGCGGCGAGACGGAGGACCTTGTTTCCTTCGAACCCCATTATCTGAAAGACTTCGCCCCCGCAACGCCGCAAAAAACAGCGTTCCGGAAATTGGCTATATAAAAGGCATCCTCTCGTCATGACGTGGTTCAAACGAAAAAAGGCTGGCATCCTGACCGAACTGGCGGAAAAAAACGAAATTCCCGACGGGCAATGGGCGAAATGCCCCAAAACCGGCGAAATCGTAAACCGGCGCGAGATCGAGGACAACGCCATGGTGGTGCCCTCCTCCGGCTATCATTTCTTCATGAATAGCCTCGACTATTTCCGCGCCATTTACGACGACGGGCAATTCGAACTGTTCGACGAAAACCTGCGCTCGACCGATCCGCTCGCCTTCGCGGACCGGAAGCGGTACGCAGATCGCCTGGAAGCCGCCAAACAAAAAACCGGCCTGAACGACGCGGCGCGGGCGGCGCTGGGCACGGTCGGCGGACATCTCCTCTCCACGGCGGCCATGGACTTTGCGTTCATCGGCGGGTCGATGGGATCCGTTGTGGGGGAGATCGTGGCGCGCGCCATCAAGCGGGCCGAGGAAAACAAGGCCGCCCTCCTCATTATTTCGCAAAGCGGCGGCGCGCGCATGATGGAAGGCGCGCTCAGCCTCATGCAAATGGCGAAAACCAGCGCCCTGCTCGGCAGGCTGGACGCGGCGGGCCTGCCCTTCGTCTCGCTCATGACGAACCCCACCACGGGCGGCGTAACCGCTTCGTTCGCCATGCTGGGGGATTTCAATCTCGCCGAACCCGGCGCCCTGATCGGTTTTGCGGGGCCGCGGGTGATCCGGGAAACGATCGGGGCCGACCTGCCGGACGGTTTTCAAAGCGCCGAATTCCTCCAGGAGCACGGGTTCGTCGATTTCGTGGTAGACCGACGAAACCTGCGCGAGCGGCTTATCCTGCTGCTCGACCACACGATGCGGGCGCCCGAATAAAGGCTACGCTGAGCGAAGCGGCTTTAGGATACTCTGATTAAATCCGCGAAGCTCAGAGGCTGCGAGGGGTGCGCTGGCAAGGAATGACGAAGCAATGTGGCAGGCCCCACATAATGAGGAATGACACAGCCAGCGTGCCCCTCGCAGCCTCCCGAAGGGCGCGTCACGTACTCTAAGACACGAATCTACGGTGTTTTCTGCTGATTTCAACGATACAAGCATGACGACTTTTACAGGCAAACGTGACGCGCTGAGCGA
>JAJECT010000001.1 GCA_022821845.1 Rhodothermales bacterium
GGAATGACACAGCCAGCGTGCCCCTCGCAGCCTCCCGAAGGGCGCGTCACGTACTCTAAGACACGAATCTACGGTGTTTTCTGCTGATTTCAACGATACAAGCATGACGACTTTTACAGGCAAACGTGACGCGCTGAGCGAAGTGGATTTGATCAGAGTATCCTTAATCAGCGTATCCTGAAATCTACGTTTGCACGTCGTAGATTTTTACGTCTTCCCAGAGGTGGCTGTATTCGTTCCGAAAACGGTCGTGGATGGGATCGTCCTGGTAAAAATCATGGCCTGCCTTGTCGTCGAAAACAACCACAAGGCCGCATGAATAGTCGCGGAGCACGACCGGGCGATGGGTATCGGCGGGCGCGCCGACGAATCCGTGGCGGACCGTTTCGATGTCGAGCAGGGACCGAACGCCTTCGTCGAATACCTGAAGGTCCTCGGCGGCAAGGTCGGCCCGGAGTCGGAAAAACACGCAATGAACGAACATGGCGGCGGATAAGATGAATGGTGGATAAATTCGCAGGCCGATAGCGGCGTAGCCCGCAAGGTACGGCGCCGCGCAATAGAGCGTATGGATTTCGAGCCGGGCGAAACGCCTCGCTATCGCCGCAACGTCGGCGCGACGATATCGCCCCGGCGCACGGTTCCGGGATGCAGCGGCACCAGATTCTGGCCAAAACGGACCTTCCCGTCCTCCCCGCGACGAAACGTGTTCAGGGTTTGCATCGGCTCCTTGCCGGACGAAGCGCCTTTCTCCTGATCGATGGTCGTTACGACGCAGCGAGCGCACGGCTTGACCACCAGAAAATCCACTTCCCCTATGCGTACGCGCTCCCAGCCATCCTCTGCAAACGCCTCGACGCCCGACACAACCAGGTTCGGACGAAAACGATGCATGGGGACCGGCTCGGCCAACCGCTCGTTAAGCGCTTCCAGCGAAGCCTCGGAAATGAGCAGGGCCGGAAACGAATCCGCGAAACTCACGACGTCGCCGGGCCTGCCGTATCCGGCCTCAACCGGCCGGCTGGCGGGATCGTCCAGAAAAACGAGGCGGCATTCCACATCCAGGAACCGGCTGAACCATGCGTGCGCCTCGTCGTCCGCCACGGCGGCGGAAACAATATCTCCCCACAGGTCCACGGACGCCCGCGCTTTCCCGTCCGGCAAGCGGACCAACAAATCTGCCTGTCCGGGCGCCTGCGCATGCAGCCCGTCCGGCTGCGCCGCCGCCTGGATCAAGGCCAGTTTCGGCGTAACGCGCTGGGAAACGAATTTCCCGTCTGGATCGACCAGCATCCAGCGGCGGTCCATGCGCAGCCCCTGCGGCTCCACCGCCGACGTTTCCAGCGGCACCCGCCTGGTCGACTTGACCGGATAGACATACACCGCAGCAAGGCGGCCTGTCGCCGCCGCATCCGTCGCATTTTTGTCCATAACGCGCATAGTTGTGAATATAAAGGCGCCCGCATCGAATCCATTTCGACCGGCGCTTCGCTTACGCAAGTACAGGCCTTCATGATTCCATCGCTACGATCTGCAGCGGCTTCGCGCGAAAGAAAGTGGCGCAAGCCCGTCCCGATGGCCTATCTTTCCCTGTGCGCCGCGCAGGCAATCCGCCGCGCCCGTATCTCGCTGGCATTCTATACCCATTGGACAGGATCATGCAACGCAGGCAATTCCTGAAAACCGGCGCCCTGCTCGCCGCAGCCTCTGCGCTGCCCGGCATGGCCAGGGCGCCCTGGCGCCGAAACCCCCTCCGCGCAGGCCTCGTCGGATGCGGCTGGTACGGCAAAACGGACTTGCTCCGGCTGATTCAGGTCGCTCCCGTGGAAGTTACGTCGCTCTGCGACGTGGACCGGAACATGCTGCGCGGAGCCGTGGAGATCGTGGCCGAACGGCAAGCGTCCGGCAACCGTCCGCGAACCTTCGCCGACTACCGCGAAATGCTTGCGGCAGGCGACCTTGACCTCGTCCTGATCGACACGCCAGATCACTGGCACGCATTGCCGATGATCGACGCCTGCCGGGCCGGACTGGACGTGTGGGTGCAAAAACCCGTTGGCGTGGACGTGGTCGAGGGGCAGGCAATGGTCGCCGCCGCCCGCAAATACGGGCGCGTGGTCCAGGTGGGCATGCAGCGACGCAGCACGCCCCATCTTGTCGAGGCCCGGGACCGCTATGTGCGATCGGGGCGGCTTGGCAAAATTCGGCTGGCGGAAACGTACTGTTATTACCATATGCGCACGCGGCGGAATCCCCCGGCGATTTCGCCTCCGGACGAACTGGATTACGAAATGTGGGCGGGACCTGCCCCGAAAATCCCCTTCAACGAGCTCGTCCACCCGCGCGGATGGCGCAATTTCATGGAATACAGCAACGGAATCATGGGGGATATGTGCGTACATATGCTGGATACGGTCCGCTGGATGCTTGATCTCGGCTGGCCCCGAAGCATCTCTTCCACAGGGGGCGTCCTCGTGGATACGGACAGCATCGCCAACACGCCCGACACGCAAACGGCCACGTTCGAATTCAACGAACTGCCCGTCCTTTGGCAGCACAGAGCCTGGGGGCGCGCCGCCGACCCGGACTATCCGTGGGGCGCCACGCTGTACGGCGACGGCGGTACGCTCAAATTAAGCGTCCATTCGTACGACTTCATTCCGCAGGGCGGCGGCGAGACGGAACGGGGCACGGCCCTCTACGAATACGAACGCTACCCGGAAGACCGCACGGAACAGGACCTCGAACGGCATGTGGCGTCCGCGATTCGGGGACACATGGTCGATTTTCTGGAGGCGATCGAACAACGGTCCCGGCCCGTGGCGGATATCGAAGAGGGACATATTTCGGCGGCTTCCTGCATTCTCGCCAATATTTCCATGGCCCTGGGCCGGACCCTCGAATGGGACGCCGAAGCAGGGCGGGTCGCGGGGGACGAGGAAGCGAATGCATTGCTCGCCCGACCCTACCGCGCCCCATGGACGCACCCGGACCCGGAAAACGTCTAAAGCGCCCGCGCCGCCAATCGTTCTCTTTATTTACGCGCCGCCGATTTCGTTATGACCGAACCTGCATGGGACCTGCCCAGAGACCTCGACGCCGCGTCGTGGGAGCATATGGCGATGATCGTCCCCCGGAACTACCTGTGCCATTTTGTCGAAACCGCTCCAAAAACAGACGGCAAACTGGACAAACCGCTCTGGCGCGAGGCGCCCTGGAGCGAACCGTTTACAGACATTGAGGGAGACCGCCGCCCCGCGCCGCGCCAGGAAACGCGCATGGCGATGCGCTGGGACGAAACCTGCCTGTACATTGCCGCCCGCCTGGAAGAAACGCATGTATGGGGGTCGCTCACCGAGCCGAACAGCGTAATTTTTCAGGACAACGACTTCGAAGTGTTCATCGACCCGGACGGAGACCACCACCGGTACTGGGAAATGGAAGTCAATGCGCTGAACACGCGCTGGCAACTGGCGCTGGAGAAACCGTACCGCGACGGCGGACCCGCCATTTCCCCGGCCCCCATAGCGGGGCTGCGCTCGGCAGTGTACGTGGAAGGCACCCTCAATGCCCCGCACGACACGGATGCGTACTGGTCCGTGGAGATCGCCATCCCGTGGCGCGGCCTGGCGCCCTACGCCCCGCCCGGCGGCGCGCCGCCCGAAGAAGGCGCGCAATGGCGCATGAACTTCTCCCGGGTGCAATGGCGCCACGAAATCCATGAAGGCGTCTACCGCAAAAAACCCGATACGCCAGAGGACAACTGGGTTTGGTCCCCGCAAGGCGTGGTGGACATGCACCGTCCCGAACGCTGGGGGTTCGTGCAGTTCACGCGGGCGCGGCCC
The DNA here is from genome assembly GCA_022821845.1 of Rhodothermales bacterium. GTDB lineage: Bacteria > Bacteroidota > Rhodothermia > Rhodothermales > VXPQ01 > VXPQ01. Next base: position 3,846 of record JAJECT010000001.1, read on the forward strand.
GGAGAAGCCGCCTTCCGACCGGACCCGACTTTTCCGGCGCGCGAGGCGCTCATGGCCACGTACTACGCGCAACGGGCGTTTTTCAAGCAACGCGGGCGCTGGGCGAAATCCCTGCAAGAACTCCCGGACACGCTGGCGGAAAGCATTCGCCTCGTCTCCGACGGCGAAAACTGGTTTGCGGAAATGCCTGCCGAAAACGCCGACGGGCGCCCGTGCGCAGTACGCATAGATCAGGCTTCGCGGATAACGGTGGAGAATAAATAACCTGTCGCCTGAGATTTTTTATTTGACATCTTATAGGATGTTTTTTATCTTGTTGCCGTGAGGTTGGTACTGGATACAAATATTATCGTCTCTGCTTTCCGGAGCCGTCGAGGCGCAAGCAACGCACTCCTTCGGATGGTTGCAAATCAGCGCATTAAACCACTATGTTCGACAACCCTGTTTCTGGAATCGGCGCTGTTGAAGCGGCAAAGGCTTTTCTGCAAAAGCGGGCCGCGGAAGCAGTCGAGGGCGACCTGAAACGTTATCTTGAAAACGCCCCGGATACGTCTCCCGATCCGAGTGACGATCCTCATCCGTATCCCCCGGATAACAGTGGCGAATAAATAACCCGCCGCCCTAATACACCTCCGTCTCGCCTTTTTCCTCTTCAAGGGCTGGTTCCAGCGCGAAGCGGATGTACAAGGCGTCAGGGCCGTATACGGCGGCGTCCTGCGCCCGCTCCATAACGCGCCGCATGGCTTCCGCGGCGGGCGCCGCCTTGTCGCCGAGCAATTGCAGGGCGCGGGCCGCCCGGAGTACGTCCAGCGGCTTCTCGCTCTCCAGCGCGGCTTCCAGTACGGCAAGCCCCTCGGAAGCGTCGTTCAGGGCAACCAGCGCAGCCGCCGCCTCCGTACGCACCGCAGGGCTCGCATCTTCCAGAGCCCGCCGCAAGACCTCCACGCTCAAGGGATCGTTCGCGCCCGCCGCGCGCAATCCCAGCGCAGCCCAATACCGGACCGAAGCGCTTGCATCCCCAAGAAGCGCCGCTTGCCTCGCCGCAGCGCGCGGCTGTCCTACAAGGTTCGCCGCATCCAGTACGCGCACAAGCGGGTACGCGGAAGGATCCGACCCGAATTCGAGCGGCGTCCGCCCCGTCCGCTCAGCCAGCCGCAACGCTTCGGCTTCGTCCAGAAAACCGATGTCCCGCGTCTCCACCTCCCACTGGGTCAAGCGGCTCCGCATCCGATCCAGTACGTCGATGTACGCTGGCGAATCGGCCAGATTGCGAAGCTGGTACGGATCGGTCACCGTGTCGAAGAGTTCTTCGGCCGGTTTCGAGGGGCCGGCATAGGTCATCTGCGCCGCATTCAGCGCGCCCGCCTCGGCAAGCCGCGTAATAGTCTGGCGAATCGGGGCCTGGTCCGAAAAGAATTCCGGCTGATTCCAGGACAGATGCGGATGATAATGGCGAATGTACAGGAACCGCTCGTCGCGCACGGAACGCGCCATGTCGTAGGCCTCGTCCACCCGGTCGCGCGCCCCGAACACGAATTCCCGTTCCGCCAGCGAATCCGCATTCAGGAACGGCGCGCCCTGCATATGCGCCGGCGCCTCTTCTCCGACAAGGCGCAACATCGTGGGCGCGAAATCCACGAAACTTACCAGGCGATCCGTGGACGATCCGGGCGGCGCCGGCGCAAGATGCCGCCATTTCGGGGGGAAATAGATAATCAGCGGAACGTGCAGGCCGGAATCGTAGAGGACCCGTTTCCCGCGCGGCAGGCCCGTCCCGTGATCTCCGTAAAAAAACACGATGGTGTTGTCCGCCACGCCATCCTCTTCCAGTTCGGCCAGCAGGCGTCCCGCGTTGGCGTCCATAGCGGTCACGGCGTCGTAGTAGCGAGCCACTGTCTTGCGTACATCCGGATCGTCCGGGTAATACGGAGGCAGCGGCGCGGCGGCGGGGTCGTGCGTACCCAGCCCGGCGGCCAATTCGGGAAATTCCGTATCCAGAAAGGAAATGCGACTCTGGTGGGTGTGCATGTGGTTGAACACCGCGAAGAACGGCTGCCCGTCCTCGCGTCCCCGCCAGTGCGCTTCGTCGCTGCGCTCGTCCCAGGATTCGGCGACGAGGCGCGGCTCCGCGGACGTATTGTAGTCGGTCTTGACGTTGTTCGTCGCGTAATAGCCCAGGGCGCGCAAATACGCCGGAAAACCCGTAATGTCGTCTGGAATGGGCGCTTTCGAACGCAATCCCTGCGTCCCCGCCGTGGTGGCGTAGATTCCCGTAAGCAGCGTAAAGCGGGCCGGGGAACAGACGGGCGCGGTAGCGAACGCGTTCGTATACGTCACGCCTTGCCGGGCCAGCCGGTCGAGATGCGGCGTTTCCGCGTAGGCGTCCCCGTACGCGCCCAGATCGGCGCTCATGTCCTCCGCCGTAAGCCATAGAATATTCGGCAAATCGGCAGAGAATTCGGGCGCCTCTTCCGCCGCGCCGCATCCGGAAAGGGCTGCAAGCAGGATGAGCAGTCCAGCAACCCGGACCGTCGTCGTTCGAGAGAAAAACATGTTCTTCATGGCTACCGTGTGCATTCGAGGGAACGTGACGCGCCGAGCGAAGCGGTTTGGAGCAGCGCGTCCTGCACAGTATGATACGCACAGAAACAAAAGCCGGTCAAGCGCAAAAACCGCGCGCTTGGCTTTTTGTCCCGTTTTGGCGTATACTTCTGGCGCATTGCCAACCCCCCTTTAACATCATCATAGCCGCTCCATGCGCATCGCATCCAGAACAAAAACGCGCCAGTTTCTCCGTACGCTCCCGCCCATAGCGTGCGCTGTCTGCCTTTTCTGGGCAGGCGCGGCCAGCGCCCAGGAGAATGGTCGCGGCTTCTATATCGGGATCGACACGGGCGTCGCCAACTCCGCGCAGCTGGAAACTTCCGTCTCCGCAGTCACTACGCCCACGAAATGCGACCGCCTGGTCTATGACGATCCGGCCATGGCCCCGAGCAACGCGCCGGAATGCATGGTAACCGATCTCCAGGCGCTCTCCTCCAACGGATTTTCGCCGGGCAACGGATTCGCTGGCGGGATACGTTTGGGATACGCCCTCCGCGCGCTGCGATTCGAACTCGCATACCGGATACAGGACTACGGCAACGATACGTCGCCCTTCGCTGAATCAACCGCCAATCAGGCGGTGGTCAGCAAGGCCAGCGAATGGAGCGCCGTGCAGCCGCCAGTCGAAACCATCTCCGGCTATCGCACCCACCAGGTCTTTGCGAACATCCACTACGACTTCGCGAACAATTCCCCCTGGACGCCTTCCATAGGCGCAGGCGTCGGCCTCGCGCGCGCGAACCTGCACTACAACAGGCGCCTGCTGCGCAAAACGCTTGCCGAAGGATACCAGGACGTGGAGCCGCCGACCACGCTCGCCGACAGGCCGATCCGGGCCGCCGGGACGCTCAGCATGCTGGACGCCGAGGTCAGCGGAACGCTCGTCGGCTTTCAGGCGGTGGCCGGCGTGGATTACGCCGTCGGGGAGCGCACTGCGATCGGGCTCACAGTCCAATGGACCCGTTTCGGAACCCTCACGGAAGATGTGACCTGGTCCGTTATCCGCAGCCATGCGCCCGTGCGCGCGGATGGCGTAACGCCTTTTACAGGAGAATTGACATTCGACAGCTTCGCATCGCTGGCCGCGACCCTGGGGCTGACGTACCGGTTTTAAGGGACGGCGCAGACACCTGACAGGTCAGGGCCGGGGCTGTCGCGCTTGCGAACCCGCGCCGGGAATCATCCCAAAGCCCACGGCAGCGCCTACTCAACCCCGTACAACCGGGCCGCATTGCCCCGGAAAATCTGTTCCTTCGCCTCGGAATCGAGATCGAGCCCCGCTATTTTCCAGTATTCGGCGGGAAAAAATCCCCAGGGCGTATCGGTGGCGAACAGGACCCGCCCGAAGCCCAGATTGCGACGGTCCAGTTCGCGCAACAGCCATCTCGGCGCAAAGCCCGGCACGACAGACGTATCCGTATATACGTCGAAACCTTGCTCGATCCAATCCGGAAATCGCGGCGCAAACCGGAATGCCGGCGCAATAGCCTCCCCGCAATGCACCAATTGATACGTGGCCCGGCTTCCGTACCGTTGCATGAAACGATCAAACTCCAGGGGATCTGCGCCGGGCAAGTACCCCGTATGAAAATGAATGACCAGTCCATGCGCGCCCGCGGCTTCGAGAATGCGCTCCACGTTGCGGCGTACGGGCGCATCCCAACTGGCCGGATCGATGCCGTACGGCGACCAGGTGTTCGACGCGATCTTGAGGGCGCGCACCTTGGGATGCGGCAACCGGGCCAGCGTAGCCTCGAGAAGCGATTCGACCTGCGGGAGCGGAGAAACCCATAACCCGCCGTACAGATTGGGATACCGCTCCACGGCGTCGATAAGCAGGGCGTTGTATTCGAACGCCGCCTCCTGGCGGTCGAGATAGGTGGGTACAATGACCCCCGCTTCAATGCCATGCCGATCAAGATACGCTGCGCAATCGGCGCCCGAAGCATGGTCCAGGACCTTGGGAATGGGCGTGATCCGGCGCCCGGCGAATGCCTGCGTTCCATACGGTCCGATATGAAAATGGGCGTCGAAAACCGGATAGACGCGCTCCGGCGACTCCGGTCCGGGCCTATGGCCAGCCATCAATCGTCCAGCTGCTTCGTAAAATGCCTGTAGAGCAGCCACGTAAGGCCGAAAGCCACGAGAAAAATAGCGCCGGGAATCGCAACGCCCACCCAGGTTATCTGCGGCGCGGCGGCTTGCATGAGCAGGGACAACGTCATGGCTTTCGTTTCTTGTGATGCTTGCGGTACGAACGCCACGCCAGCACAAGCCCGAGGAGCGAGGCGGCGTAGGCAATGGTCATTCCGATAACCGTGGTCAGGCTTTCCGTCATGGCGCATCCTGTTCGTGTTGTTTCCAGCGAACGGAATCTTCCAGATCGCGCAGGTACCCCTGCTGATTCTTCTCGTATTCCTCCGAAATGGCCTTCATTTTCGGATCGATGATCCAGTGCATCCATACGATGAGCGCAATGCTGACGGCGCTGATCGCAAACCCCTCCCATCGCAAAAGCAAACACAACGCCACCCCCAGCGTCAGGCCAAAATAGCAAATCGGCGAGAGCGCGATGGCGAACCCGTCTTCCCGGGTCCATTTGTCGGCTTCTTCGGCCGTCCACGTACGTCGAACGAGAGGCATGATGCAACAGGAAATCGGTGATCAGGATTGCGAAAGGGCGCGTCGCGGCGACGCATCGGGCTGGATCAGTCCGCGCCGCTCGGCCTCGCGGCGAACGGGACCCCACCATCCGAGGGGACGCGCCTGCACATAGTACTTGACGAGATGATCCATAGGCTCTGGCTTCGTCAGCAACGTTACGGGAATGAAAACGCCGACGCCCAGCAGCATAAGCAGCCAGAACTGCTGGTAGTCAAGCAATTCCGGGATCACGCCGAACTCGGGCAATATCCACACCACCAGCCAACTGAAGCCAAGGTTGGCGATCCAGGCCGACAAATACCCCCACGCATTGAAGCGCCACCATATTACCTGAAGAATATTCGGCAACCAGATGCCTGCCGTCATGATCCAGAGCGCGAAAATAAGCCACTCCGTAATGTTCTCCATCATCAACCCGTACACGAACGAACCAAGCAACAGAATCAGCGTGGACCAGCGGCCCACCCACACAAGGGTCCGCTCGGAAGCCTCGGGGTTCCAGTAGTGCTGGTACAAGTCGCGGGTCGCGTACAACGCCCCCAGATTCAGATGGGACGAAATGGTCGAGAGGTGGATGGCGAGGATGGCGGCGAAAAAGAACCCCACCATCCCCACGGGCAGGTAATCGAAGCCCAGCCGGAACCAGCCCATCTCGTACTCGGCCGTTTCCGTCATGCCCGGAAACAGCACGAAAAAACCCAGGATGGCCACGGCCCAGACCGAGTTGCGCACAAGCCCGACGAGCGTGCCCCACCAGATGCTGTAACTGGCGTCGCGCACGGTGCGGGCGGACTGGATGCGCTGCGCCTCGGGGTACCAGTCGATACTCGTCCCCATGCCAAACCCGCCGAGGATGGCGATCACCATCATCGTAACGAACCAGGCGGCGGGGAATTCTCCGGTCCACCATCCTGTGAACGCAAACGGATTCAGGCGATCCGTTTCGCCCAGAATCGTAAGTTTTTCGACAATGCCCGTCGGCCCGCCCGCCGTCATAATCCCCCAGATCGACACAATCATGATAACCAGAAAAGCGATCACGCCCTGCTGAAAATCGGCCATGACGACGCCCCAGTAGCCCGCCGCCAGCACATAGACGGCGCACACGGACGAAAAAGACACCAGGCCCACCCACAGCGGCCAACCGAAAAGGAACGCGCACACTTTGCCCATCGCAATGCCCACCCAGCCCAGCACGAACATGTTCATGAACACCTGCCACCCGGCCATCCAGCCGCGCAACATTTCGGCGCCAAGACCCGTAAACCGGACGACATTCCATTCGGCCTGCGTGTACGCCAGCGAACGGCGGAAAATGCGCGTCGAAACAAAGGCGCTGATGGCTGCCCAGGCCGAGAAGAAGGTATACCAGATGCCCGCCAGGCCGTGACGATAAATAATGCCCGTGATCCACATGGGCGTGTCGGTGGCCGTATGGGTGGCGTACACCGAAGAAGCCGGCAGCCACCAGGGCAACCCGCGCCCCGCCAAAAAGAAATCGGACTGCGAGCGTCTGCCGAGGCGATAGAACAGTACGCCGCTGCCGATCATCAGCAGCAGAAACGCCGCCACCCAGAGCCAGTCGAGCCAGGTAAAAAGAACATTCATGAAAAAACCGGGGAAAATCCCTGCGAAAGGGCAAGCGCCTTCACGATACGTTCTTTCGCAAGGAAAGGCAAGCGTTAATTAAAATTAGCGGGTAAACAGGGAGGCGCCAGACGCAAGCGGGCATGCGAAACCCCTCAGGCGAGCCACGCGGGTTTTTCGTCCAAAAGGCGCAAACACAACCACAACGCGCGCGGGACATGGAAACACCCCTTGTACGGCCCGCCCTTGAAGCGATGCGTTACGACGCCCTGCCGGTCGAGATAGCCGAACCATTCCCCGTATTCGGGGTCGGAAAACCGCGTGAACGCGTAGCGATGCACGGATTCGAACGCAGCAAGGTCGGCGGCGTCTCCGGTCAGAAAATAATCCAGCAGATGGGCGTAGAGCGCCTCGCAATGCGGCCACCACAACTTCATGGACCATTCCAGCGGAACGGGCGCGTATCCTTCCGCATCCACAAAATAAAACAGCCCTTCGCACTTCTGATCCCAGCCCTTTTCGAAAGACCACCGCACCATGTCCAGGGCCTGGCGCTGCGCGTCCGCATGTTCGAGGCGTTGCGCCCAGTGCTGCAAAAACCATCCCGCCTCGATCGCGTGGCCCGGCGTAAGCAAGCGGCCTTCCGGACCCTCGAGGCGGCTGCCGTCGGGGGCCACGGCCTCGTACACGCACCGCGTATCGACATGCACGTGCAAGGCCGTCCGGCGGATGCAGTCGTCCGCCTCGGCGCGGTATGTCCCGAAATCGTCGCCCGCCACCTCCTCGATCAGGTTGAGCAACAACATAGGGACGGCCAGCGCTTGCGACGGAGCTTGCCCTTCGTACGCCGGGCGCCCTACTTTCGTCCAGTCCCAGGCCCATTCCCACATGCGCTCAAGCCCTTCGTACGCCTCGCGAAGGAGTTCCGGCTCCTCGGCGGCCCGGGCGTATTCCGCAAGCGCCATAAGGTAAAAGCACTCCGTGAATATCTTGCGCTGGAGATACGCGGGGCGTCCGTCCGCCGTCGTCGAAAAATATACCCTTCCGTCCGGCCGGGCGGCATGCTTCCGCAGGAAATCCATCCCGTCGCGCGCTATCGCAAGCCAGGAAGGACGGGCCTCGACGGCGCGGTATAATTTGCTGAACATCCATACCAGGCGCCCCTGCATCCACATATGCTTGGTCGTATCGTAGACGGCCCCGTCCCGATCGAGGTTATTGAAATGGCCGCCGTGCGCGGAGTCCGGGGCGTGGCGCTCCCAGAACGGAATCACCTTTTCGAACAATTCGTTTTCGTACCGATTGCGGTAGCGGGCGCGAAGCGAGGCGAAATCGGCGGCGGAATGGGGAGAGGGCATAGCGCAAAACGAGCGTATTCGGGTTTGGTATGGCGTAGAGAACGGCGTGCAGGAATCCGTCCGAACGACAGAATGTACGCCGCCCCGCGCAAAAAACAGCGTAATTCCCGCTCCGCCGCAACAAACCGCTTGGAAAAGCGCCAAACCGCAAGGCGAACCGAACGTTTCGATGCTTCGTTGCGTATTTTCCAGCGTACCCGGCCGCATGAACCGCTACGCAGTACGATGCCCGATCCCATCCCGAAACCACGCCCCGCCACGCGACGCAACGCCGCAGCGCCCCTCTTGGCCCTGCTCGTCGCATGGGGCGCATACGCCTCCGCCCGACCCGGCATGGCGCAGCCCGCGAATCGGGCGCTTTTCGAGGAAATGGCTCTCGATTGCCTTGGAACGCTGCCCGATACGGAAAGCCGCAACCTGATTTTGGGCGCGCCCGAAGACATGCCGTACGTTCGCGCCGCGCTCGTCGCCGCATGGCAAACCGGCGGCTATACGATATTTCTTCCGGATTCGGCAAAAAGCGGCGTTCGGATCGCCTATGCCGTCGAGGAAGCGGGTATACGCTACGAAAAGCGACGGCGGAAACAACTTGCCCGCGAAGCCCGCCTCGCGCTGCGCTACGACATTTCGGACGCGGACGGACGCGTACTGGCCGACGAGCGGTGCGCTCTCACGCGCTCGGACGTCGTTGCGCGCGCGCAACGCGCCGCCCTGGAAAGCGAAGCCTGGCCCGAAACGCAGGGCACGCCGCCTCGCAGGAGCAAGGTTCGCCGCCTGCTGGAACCCGCGGTCCTGACCACCGCCATGGCGATCACGGCGTGGCTCTTCTTCTCGCTTCGTTCGTCCGAGGAGGATTCCTCATGAGCGCCCCTGTCGAGGCATGGCGGGGGCTGTTCGTCGGGCAGCGCAGGGGCCTGGCCGCGCGGCTCGCCGCCGCGCTATGGTGCGCTACGCTGTGGGCGGCCTGCGCAACGCCCCTTCCGCCCACGGGAGGCCCCACGGACGATACGCCCCCGCACATTGTCGAGACCATCCCCGAAAACGGCGACGTAAACATATCCGAAGCGTCCCTCCGCATCGTCTTTTCCGAACACGTCAACGAACGCTCCTTTCAGCAAGCCTTGTCTATCGTTCCGGAACCGGAAACGCCCCCGGAACTGGACTGGCGAGGCGCCCGCGTAGACATTCGCCTGGCGGGCCCGCTGCGCGAGGACGCCACCTATGTTTTCACCATCGACACCGCATTGCGGGATCTGCGCGGCGTGGCGCTGGCGGCCCCGATCCTCCTTGCTTTCTCGACGGGACCCGCGCTGAACGCCGGCGTCCTGGCCGGACGGGTCATTCAAAGCCGCGACGGCGCGCCTGCGGGCGGCGTCGACGTGCTGGCGTACGCAACCCGGGGCGACGCCCCGCCCGACTCGCTTCCCGCCCGCCCGGCGTACCGGACCCAAACCGATCCCGACGGAGCCTTCCGATTCGAATATATGACGGAGCGGCGCTGGTTCGTGGCGGCGGTGGCCGACATGAACTACAATGCCCGCCCCGATCCGGGAGAACCCTTTGCCCCGCCGCCCGTCCCGGCGCTCCTTGCGGACACCGCCCGGACGCCCTTTGAGATTCCCTGGACGCTGGCCCAACCTGACGCTGCGCCATCCGATTCCGCGCGCGCGCCCGAAGCGGAACAGGAAACAGAAGAAGAAACCCCCGAACCCATTCCCCTTGAAGAAACCGGGGAAATCCGGGGCGTCGTCGTATCCGGCGAGCCGTACCCGACGGTCGTCGAAACCTGGCCAGACACGCTCGACATGGCATCCGCCGAGCCCCCGTACCGTACCCTTGCCGACGAGGACGGCGCCTTCCTGATCGCCCGGCTTCCCGCCGGAACCTACCGGCTGCGGGCCTGGATAGACCGGAACGAAAACAACCGCCGGGACCCGGGCCTGCTGATTCCGTATCGCGCGCCGGAGCCAATCTACTTCCTTCCAGAACCAACGCGCGTCCGCGCCCGCTGGGAAACCACCTTGCCGGATACGCTTCGCATTCCCGCAGTCCCCTCCACGCCCTGACATGCTCCCCGTACGCCCCGAACCGGTCCTGAGCGCCGCGGCCATGCGCCGCGCCGACGAACGCGCCATTCGCGATTTTGGCATACCGGCCCATACCCTCATGGAATCGGCGGGCAAGGGCGCCGCCCTGCGTCTTTTGCAGGACATCTGCCCGGAACGCGCGGGCGGCGTATGGCGCGTATACTGCGGCAAGGGACACAACGGAGGCGACGGATTCGTGCTGGCGAGATACCTCTACGAAGCGGGCGCCGACGTGGAAGTTCTCCATTTGCATCGCAGCGAGGAAGCGCTGTCCGGGGACGTCGCCGCGCACTTCGCCACCCTCTGCAAACTGGCGGAAACGGATTCCGACAGCCGACTCCGCATGGCGCCGTACGAACCCGGGGCCGCCTGGTCCCATCCCGCCGTGCATGTGGACGCCTTGCTGGGCACGGGGCTGGCGTCCCCCCTGCGCGAGCCGGTTCGCGCGCTCGTCGAACGCCTCAACGCCGCGCCCGGCTTCAAAATAGCCATAGACATTCCCACCGGCCTCCATGCAGACCTCGGCAAGCCGCTGGGGACTGCGTTCCAGGCCGACCTGACCTGCGCCATGGCCGCGCGCAAAACCGGACTCTGCCTGCACGAGGGACCGGCGTACGCAGGACGCTGCGCCGTCATAGATATCGGCGTCCCGTATGCGGCGCTCCGGGACGCCGCCGCCGAGGATCCCGCCCGATCTGGACTCCGTCCCTCCGATCCGCTCGTGCGCGCATGGATGCCCGTCCGCAACGCCGCGTCGCACAAGTACTCCGCAGGACTGGCGCTGATCGTAGCGGGGTCGGAAAAAATGACCGGGGCGGCGGCGCTGGCCGCGGAGGGGGCGGCGCGGGTCGGGGCCGGCTACGTGGCGTGCGGATGCGACCATCGCATTCGGGATTCGCTGGAAATACAGCTCCCGGACGTCGTTACGATACCGCTTCCGGCGACGTCCGACGGCATAGCGGCCGAGGGCGCCCTCGAAGCGCTTTCGGAAAGCCTGGCCAAATGCCGCGCCCTGGTGACGGGATGCGGCCTGGGGCGCGCGGCGGGCACCCGGGCCTTTGCGCTCCGGCTGCTGGAAACGGCGGAAGTCCCGGTCGTGGTGGACGCGGATGCGCTCCATGCCCTCGTCGGACGGACGGACCTTCTGCAAAGCCGTGCGCGCGGACGCTGGATTCTGACGCCCCACGAAGGCGAATTCCGGCGGTTGTTCGGGGACGCGCTCGACAAGGCGGGTATTCCCTCAGAGGACCGCATGGCCTCCGCCCGATACGTCGCCGACGCCTTCGACTGCGTCCTGATCCTCAAGGGATACCCTGCGCTTGCGGCGGCGCCCGCAGGCAAGGGCAAAACCGGCACAACATGGATCAACGCTACAGGCGGTCCGGCGCTGGCGACGGCGGGCACGGGCGACGTGCTGGCCGGGCTGTGCGGCGGGTTGCTGGCGCAGGGATTGACGGCGGAGCGCGCTGCCGTCGCGGCCCTGCACCTTGGCGGCGCCGCCGCGGATCGCTACTCGGCGAAGCAATCCGGACGCGCGCTGCGCGCCACCGATTTGCTGCGCGAAGTTCCGTTTGCGCTGCGGGAACGCCTCGGCCTGGAATGACTGCGCGGCGAAATAACGTGATAAAATTCTTGAAATTCACAATGCGAATTCACGGAACCGGGCGTTTTTACGTATGTTAATCCTACTCGGTCCCGTGCCACTTCAACCTATCCGGAAACAGCGACATGGCTTTGCAAAAGGAAGACAAGCATAACCTGAAGAACAAGTACGCGCTCTATATGGAGGCGGGCCTGATCATCACGCTGGCCATCCTGATCGTCGCCTTCCGCGCCAACTGGTCCAACCAGAGCGATTTCGAGATCGTGCTCCCGGAACAGGAGCAGATCACGATGGAGGAAATCCAGCAAACGGAGCAAATCGAGCAACCGCCGCCGCCGCCCAGGCCGCCCGTGCCCGTTGAAGTCCCCAACGACGAAATCCTGGAAGACGATATCCTGGACCTGGACGCTTCGCTCGACCTGGACGCCGCGCCGGCTGCGCTGCCTCCCCCGCCGCCCCAGGAGGAAGAAGAGGAAGAAGAGCCTGAAATCTTTTTCATCGTGGAGCAACAGCCTGAACTCATCGGAGGCATTGGCGCGGTCCAGAGCAAGGTGAACTATCCCGAGATTGCCCGTAAGGCGGGCGTGGAAGGGCGCGTATTCCTGCAATTCGTCGTGAACGAACAGGGCAACGTGGAAGACGTGGTCGTTACCCGGGGCATTGGCGCCGGTTGCGACGAAGAAGCCGCCCGCGTCGTGAGCGAGGCCAAATTCACGCCCGGCAAGCAGCGCGGCAAGGCCGTCAAGGTGCGCATGTCGCTGCCCATCACCTTCAAGTTGAAATAAGGAAAGGGATACGCCGATCAAAACGAAAGGCGCCTGGACGAATCGCCTGATTTGTCCGGGCGCCTTTCTTTATTTTGCCTTTCTTTATTTTGATTATGCCCGTTATTTCCCCTGCGCGCCTTTGGCCAGCGTGCGGACGCTCCCGTCCTCTTCGCCAACAAGAACGTCGGTGGTATAGCCCGCAAAAATACCGTGGTCCAAAACGCCCGGTATGTTCTTGATGGCGGGCCCCAGCGCTTCGGGATCCTCTATGCCCCCCTCGAACGACGCATCAAGGATGTAAAACGCCTGATCGGTGCAAACAGGCGCTCCGGCTTCGTCTGTGCGCAATGCGGGGGAGGCGCCCAGACGCCGCAACGCCTCCATGACCGGAGCCGCCGCAAAGGGCGCCACTTCCACAGGCACCGGAAACGCGGCGCCCAACCGCTGCACAACCTTGGATTCGTCCACGAGCACGATAAAACGCGCTGCTTGCTCCGCAACGATTTTTTCGCGCGTATGCGCGCCGCCGCCGCCCTTGATCAGGCGCCAGTGCGGATCGATCTCGTCGGCGCCGTCGATAGCCATGTCCAGTCGGCCCGCCTCGGCCAGCGTACCAAGGGGCAAGGCAAGGCGGCGGGCGATCTCTTCCGTGGCTATCGAGGTTGGAACGCCCGAGAACGACAGCCCTTCTTCGCGGACGCGCCGTCCCAACGCTTCCAGCGCGTAGGCCACGGTAGAACCCGTGCCCAAACCAATGCGCATGCCGTTTTGCACCCAGGAAGCCGCCTGTTCTCCCGCGGCGCGTTTTGCATGATCCTGCTTCTTCACGTTTTTTCCCTGTTTTCCCGAAAAGTATCCGACCCCATCGAAAAATAAAAATATAAAACCAATTGCTTATCCATTCGTTGATCCTGATAACGGCGCAATCCGGCGAATATCGAAAATACGAATCCGTATCCGGGCGATACGACACGGACCGAACGCTATGGGAAAAATAATTTCGATTGCGAACCAGAAAGGCGGCGTGGGCAAAACAACCACGGCCATCAATCTGGCGGCGTCGCTGGCGGCCATGGAGTATCCGATCCTGCTCGTGGACATGGATCCCCAGGCAAACGCCAGTTCGGGAACCGGCGTACACGACGGAACGCGGGGACATTCCATCTACGAAGCGCTGATCGGCAACGCCGAAATACGCTCCATCGTCCAGGAAACGAACATCGCTTCGCTGCATGTGGCGCCCAGCCACATCAACCTTGTGGGCGCGGAAATCGAAATAGCGGACCTGCCCAGGCGGGAATACCGCCTCAAACAAGCCTTCGACGCCATCCGGCGGGACTATGCGTTCATCGTGATAGACTGCCCGCCGTCGCTCGGCTTGCTCACGGTAAACGCGCTTACCGCCTCGGACTCCGTCGTCATCCCCTTGCAAACCGAATATTTCGCCCTCGAAGGGTTAGGGCAACTGCTGAATACGGTAAAAATCGTCCAGCAGCGCCTGAACCAGGCCCTCGAAATAGAAGGCGTCCTGCTGACTATGTTCGACGCCCGGCTCCGCCTTGCGAACCAGGTCGTAAACGAAGTGCGGCAATATTTCGGCGACAAAGTGTTCAAGACCATCGTCCGACGCAACGTTCGGCTTTCGGAAGCGCCCGGTTTCGGGAAACCCGTGCTGCTCTACGATGCGATTTCCACCGGCGCGCGCAACTATATCGCCCTCGCTCGCGAAATCGTCGAGAACAATGCCGGGGCCGCGATGCAAGCAAACGGCGACGCGCCCCGGACGCATACGCCGCCCGTCGAATACGCCCCGTAATTTTCACGTATCCCCTCTCTTGCCATGGCGCCACGGAAAGAAGCGCTGGGACGCGGACTGAGCGCAATCCTCGAATCGAACGAAGAACCCCTTGCGTCCGCCCATTCGTCCAGACGAGCCAGCCAGATCAGCGAAATAGACCTGTCGCTCGTACAGCCCAATCCCATGCAACCCCGCAAGGATTTCGACGAAGAAACGCTCATGGAACTGGCGCACTCGATCAGGCAACTGGGGGTGATTCAGCCTGTCGCGGTGCGAGCGGGGGAGCGGGGGTACGAACTCATTTCCGGAGAGCGACGGCTGCGCGCGGCGCGGCTTGCGGGGCTCGAACGCATTCCCGCCTATGTTCGGGAGGCGGATGCGGACAGCATGTTGCAAATGGCTATCGTCGAAAATGTCCAGCGCGAGAACCTCAACCCGATCGAAGAGGCGCTGGCCTACCGGCGCTTGATGGAAGAATGCGACATGACCCACGAAGAAGTAGCCCGCAGCGTCGCCAAAAGCCGATCCGCCGTAACCAATATGCTGCGCTTGCTCCGGCTGCCCCCCATCGTGCAAACCGGCCTGCGCGACGGCGAAGTATCCGTTGGACACGCCCGCGTACTGATTGGCATAGCAGACGAGAAAACGCAAATCGCCCTCTTCGAAGCCATCAAGGCCAAAGGATTGTCCGTACGGGAAGTCGAGCGAAGGGTACGGGAAAATCGCGAGGCCAGAACGCCAAAAACCAAAAAACCGGCGCAAGGCGAGACCGCCCTGTCGAAGCGGGACGCCCTGCAAGTGGAAAAATACGTGTCGCAACTTCGCAGCCGCCTTGGCACGCGGGTGGGCATCCGGCGTCAGGGCCATGGAGGACGTATCGAAATCGAGTACTATTCCGGCGAAGACCTGGAACGGCTGCTCGAATTGATCGCGGGGAAATAATCGTGCATAGCCGCATCGGATACGTCGGGATGATCCTGATGGCCTGCATGACCAGTTTCGCGGCGGCGCAAACCATAGCCGCGCAACCCGTGGCGGCGCAGCCGGACACCGCCGTCGCCAGGCAGCGCTTCAATCCCCGCGCGGCGCTCTGGCGAGCGGCCGTGCCGGGTTGGGGGCAAATGCGCAACCGGCAGTATTACAAGGCGGCGATCGTGTGGGGCGGCCTGGCGGGTTTCACGGGCGCCATCTTGCGCGCGAATCGGCGATACCGAACATATGGAAACGGATACCTGTGGGTGATCCGGGACGCCTCCACCATCAATGTCCCCGCAGCATACGAACAGGACTATCTGAGCCTGCTTGGAGAACTGGGGATCGCCCCCGAAGAAGCGGAAACGGACGCCTTTCAGAACAGGCTGGGCGGTCTGTTCCGGCAGCAACGGGACGCCCTGCGAAGAAATCGCGACGTGCTGTACATCGGCGCCGGCGTTTTCTACGGACTGTCGATTCTCGATGCGTACGTCCACGCGCACCTGCTGGACTTTGACGTAGGCGAAAACCTGGCCTTTTCCCTGCAACCCGCAGGCGTTTCGGCGACCTGGCGATTCGGGAGCCAGAATACCTTCCGATCCGGGGCGCAAATCGCGCCGTGCGGCGTAGAAAATAAGCCGTGCGGACATTAATGCCGAAAATTCCTTATTTTACTTCGTTAACGCATTGGGTTGCCTGGAAACATCCAGCATCTATTGTACGCGCGCGCTCCATCCGCCCCGACAGAAGCCTGTTCCCTGGCCATACCGCCTGAGACGAATAACGACCATATGATGACGCCCCTTGATTCCCGATCAGAGCGCCATGACGGTGCGGCTACGGATGCCTGTGCAGTGGCGGAGCCCACGCTGTTCGAAAAATGCCACCGGTTCTTTGACGAATCGACGGATTACAGCCAGGCCAAACAAGCCGGCCTGTACCCGTACTTCCGCATGATCGAGCGGAACGAAGGAACCCGCGCCATCCTGAACGGGCGGGAAGTCATCATGGCCGGCTCCAACAATTACCTTGGGCTCACGTCCGACCCCCGGGTCCAGGAAGCTGCCGCCAACGCCATCAAGCAGTATGGCACCGGCTGCACCGGCAGCCGATTCCTGAACGGTACGCTAGACCTGCATATCCAGCTGGAAGAACGGCTCGCCCGGTTCATGCAAGCCCCTGCTTGCGTCGTGTTCTCGACAGGCTATATGGCGAACGAGGGCGTCATCCAGGCGCTTGCGGGCAAGGGAGATTTCATCTTTTCCGACAAGGACAACCATGCCTCGATTACGGCGGGAACGCGCGCCAGCATGGGAGAAACGATCCGTTTTCGACACAACGACACGGATCACTTGCGAAAATCGCTGGCCAAAACCTGCCAGATGCATCCGCAAGCAGGGAAGTTGATCGTGACGGACGGCGTGTTCTCCATGAGCGGCGTCATCGCGAAAGTGCCGGAACTGGTCGAGATCGCCGAAGAATTCGGGGCGGCGCTGCTCCTTGACGACGCACATGCCTGCGGCGTCATTGGGCCGGGCGGGCGCGGTTCGGCGGCGCATTTCGGGCTCAGCGATCGCGTGCCGCTCACCACGGGCACGTTCTCGAAGAGTTTCGCTTCGCTGGGAGGATTCTGCGTAGCGACCCGGGACATCGTCGAGTTTATTCGCCATCGCAGCGCCACGCATATGTTCAGCGCATCCATGCCCCCGCCCAGCGTGGCCACGGTGCTTAAATGCCTGGACATCCTTGAAGAAGAACCCGAACGCCTCGAACGGCTCTGGGACATTTCGGAGTATATGCGCAACGGCTTCCGGAACTCCGGATTCAACATCTGGACAAGCCAGTCCGCCGTCATTCCGGTCGTCATCGGCGACATGCTGACCTGCTTCAGGTTCTGGCACGACCTGCTCGAAGAAGGCGTCTTCGCCAATGCGGTGGCGCCGCCCGCCGTCCCGCCGGGCCAATCGCTTATGCGCACCTCGTTCATGGCCACGCACTCGAACGACGAACTGGATTTTATTCTTGACAAATTCACCCGCGTGGGCGTAAAACACGGGATCGTCAACCGGAACGGCGCAGCCATCGCGCAAGAAGACGAAGCATATCTGACGAAAAACGCAGCGGCGACGCAAGCCAACGCGCAGCCATAACACCCCGCCCGACGGGTCTGCGCTTTCCATATCCTGATTGCATGGCAACACGCCCCGTAACCGTTCGCCCCGTTCGCTCGCGGAGCGACCTCAGGGCATTCGTTGATTTACCGTATCGCTTGTATCGCAAGTATCCTGCCTGGACGCCTCCGCTTCGGCAGGATATTCGGCATGCGCTGGACCCGAAAAAAAACGCCTTCTTCGAGCACGGCGCCATCTATCCGTTTCTTGCCTGCGACGCTTCCGGCGCCGTCGCGGGACGCATCGCCGCCATCGTAAACGGCATGCATCTCAAAACATACGGAGATAGCCTGGGCTATTTTGGATTCTTCGAAACCGTCGAGGAGTACGCTGTCGCAGAGGCCCTCCTGGACGCAGCGGCCGACCGGCTCCGGGACGAAGGCCTGACCGGCGTACGCGGCCCCGCCAATCCCTCCATCAACGATACGTGCGGCTTGCTGGTGGACGGATTCGACAAGGAGCCCGGCATTCTCATGCCATACAATCCGCCGTATTACCTGACTTTTCTGGAGCGGTACGGTTTTCGGCGCGCGATGACCATGTGGGGGTATTACGTTCACAAGAAGTATGTCAAAACCGCCAGGCTGGAACGCGGCGTCGAAATCGTAAAGCGGCGCAATCCGGGCGTGACGCTGCGTACGCTGGACATGAAACGCTTCGACGAAGAAGTGCAAAGCATCCGCGATATTTATAACGACGCCTGGGAAAACAACTGGGGACACGTCCCGATGACCGAGAACGAATTTGCCCAGCTTGCCCGGCAAATGAAGCAAATCGTCGATCCGAACGTCGTCTATTTCGTGGAGGATAACGGGGTTCCCGTGGGCTTTTCCGTATCGCTTCCGAATATCAACCAGTTGCTCCGGCACGTGCCCGACGGGCGATTGTTTCCCTTCGGCGTGTTTCAGATACTGATTCGGGAGAAATTCGGGGGGATCACGGAAATTCGCACCCCTATCCTCGGCGTCCGCAAGAAATACCACGGGCGCGGCCTGGACGCCATGCTGAACCTTGCGGCCATCCGCAACGGTCCGGAGCATGGGTACGAAGCAAGCGAACTGAGCTGGGTGCTCGACTCCAACGTTCGCCAGCGCAACGCGCTCGTCGCGATCGGCGGCGTGGTGGACAAGGAGTATGCGATGCTGGAAAAAGCCCTGTGACGGGATTGCAGGCTGATCGAAAGCGCTCGTCTCCAGCGAATGAAAACGCTTGGCGGCGGACGGGCGGCCCTGGCGTACGAAAATGTCGAGGCGATACGGGAGCGGAACAGCGAAGCGCCGCAACGACCGCGCAGCGCGTCAAAACAAAAAACGCCGACTGCAAAAGCAATCGGCGCTTCCTGCCTGGACATGCGGGGATAACCCCACAATTAAACTTGCGCCATTACGCTTGGCGAAATGCTATAGAACCCGGCGTCTATTGCATCCGGAATCCTTCCTGTCAGCGACGGGCCTCCCGGGATTTCTGCGCATCGCCTCAGCAATACGCCGAAACCGGAGTTCGGGAGGCCCTACTCCCGTTGGCGCCGCAGACCGGCCGAAACCGGCGACAACGCCAACGTAGCGGCATGTGCCTGGCGAACAGTGGCCTGATCGCCGAGCTGCGAGAACCGCATGGGCAAACGGTTCCAGCGCCACAGGCCTTTTGATTGCCTGCGCTTCCTGTATCCACACATTCTCCACAGCAAGCGTTCCGATCCCCTTGCTGCGCTTGCCCTCTCCAAGCAGGCATTGCGCGTACGCGCTACGCCATCGCTTCGTCAAGTTGCTTGCGCAGCGAAAACCGGATTCGCCAGCCGCTTCGTCGAACCTGTGCACACCCCTCGCCAGAGCGGGGGACGGACGGCAGACGCCTCATGCAGCCAGAGTATTCAGTCGCTTCAAGGAACAGCATCCGAAGACGCTGGAATCATAATAAGCGTCCGTTTACGTCAGGTCAAGGCCCCGACAGTATTTTATTTCACAATTTATTAACAAACTGTGCACGGCTTGCAAAAAAGATGTGGATAGAGAAGCCGCAAGCCATACGTCGCGCCGAACCGCTTTGCTTCTGGCGCCCTGCGCAAACCGAAAAGCCCGACCTGCCGTACAGGCCGGGCTTTCGACGCCCACGAAGATGCGACCGATGCCTCGCAATCCATAAAACCGGAAAAAACGGCGGATGCGAGCGAGGCCTCCAGCGCATGAGGTGAAGGCAAAATGCGAAATAATCGGAAATAAAGCAAGCAATAACGGAATTTTTCTGTGGCGCAGGAAAAATAATTTCCCAAAATATATAAGAAATAACGGAATTTTGACAGAAGACGCTATATTCCGAGTCGGCCCAGTTCCTGCAGGAATATCTCCACCGATTGGGGCTCCAGCAACATCGTGAGCATCAGTCCGCCCAGCGCGCCGCCCAAATGCGCCTCGTGCGCAATGCCGCCCCCCGCCCCGCTGCGGGAACGCTGCATCGCATACATCGAAACCGCCACATAGCCCACGGCGAAAAGCGCCGCCGGAACGCCTATCGGCACGAAAGCAATGTAAATGGGCTGAAGCGGGGCGAACAGGCAATACCCGAACAACACCCCGCTGATCGCCCCGGACGCCCCGACCGACGCATACGTCGAAGAATGTCTGTGCAAGGCAAGGGAAAACCCGTTCGCCGCCAATTCGGAGCCGAAGTACAACGCCAGAAAAGAGCCGGAGCCCAATACGCTTTCCATCGGCGGGCCGAAGAAATAGAGCGTAATCATATTGAACAACAGGTGCCCGGCGCCCACATGCACGAATCCCGCCGTAATGAACCCGCTATATTGCCCATGGCGCAGCGCCAGATACGGTTTGAACGCCAGGCGATCCAGAAGCGAACGATCGAATAGCAGGGCATAGCCGCTCGTCAGGAGCGTGGCCAACAGCAGGGAAAACGTAACCGGGGACGCGGAGAAAGAAAGCATGTGCGGATTACGCCTGCGCGATATGGTCTATAATGGATTCGAACAACGGCTTCCCGTCGGCGCTTCCGAGGACGCCTTCCGCGCACCGATCCGGATGCGGCATCATCCCCAGGACGTTCCGCCCCTCGTTGACAATGCCCGCAATGTGGCGGGCCGATCCGTTCGGGTTCGCTCCCGGCGCAAGCGCCCCCGACGCGTCGCAATACCGAAACACGACCCGACCTTCCCCCTCAAGACGGTCCAGCGCATCGCTCGAGGCGAAATAATTGCCCTCGCCATGCGAAACCGGAATGCGAACGACCTGCCCTTCCTGCAAGCGCGTCGTGTAGGGCGTGCGCGCGTTTTCGACCCGCAAGTTCACCTGCTTGCAGACGAAACGAAGCGAAGCGTTCCGCATCAGGACGCCCGGCAACAAACCCATCTCGCAAAGCATCTGGAATCCGTTGCAAATGCCGAACACCAGCCCGCCGCGCGAAGCGAAACGCGCCACATCCTGCATAACCGGCGAGAACCGGGCAATGGCCCCGGAGCGCAAATAATCTCCGTACGAAAAGCCGCCGGGCAAAACGACCACGTCCGCATCGCCGACGCTGCTTTCCTTGTGCCAAATAAAGCGCGCCGCTTGTCCAAACACATGCTTTGCGGCGTGATAGGCGTCGTGGTCGCAATTGGACCCCGGAAAAACGATAATGCCGAATCGGACGGCCATGGAACAGGCGAAAAGGATGACGAAAAACGAACGACGCGCAGGCGCAAACGCCGCAACCCATGGTTTCAGGGAACGAATACGAGTCAAAGCGTTCGAATACCTGCCAAAACCAGGGCCAGCGAACACCCGTTCGCGCAGGATACAATATACTAAATTGCGCGGCGTACGCAGCGCCGTAACGAAAACGAGCAGGAACCGCATATGAATTATCGGAGATTCGGTCGCCGGGGCCGGGAAGTCAGCGAAATCGGGTACGGAATGTGGGGCATGGCGGACTGGTCGGATTCCGACGACGCCGAGTCCATCCGCTCCATGAGCCGGGCCGTCGCCCTCGGATGCACGTTTTTCGACACGGCGCTGGCCTACGGCGACGGGCATAGCGAGCGGCTGCTGGGAAAACTGGCGGCGTTGCACCCGGAAGCGTCCCTGTACGCGGCATCCAAAGTACCGCCGAAAAACCGTCAATGGCCCAGCCGGCGCGGGTATGCGCTGGACGATGTGTTTCCGCCCGACTACGTGAAGGAATCCATCGAAAAAAGCCTGGAAAATACGGGCCTTCCCCATATTGACCTGATGCAATTGCACGTATGGGAAGACGACTGGCTCGATGACGACCGCTGGATCGCCGCGCTGGAGGATTTCCGGCGGCAGGGCCTCGTCCGGGCCGTGGGGATCAGTTTGAATCGATGGGAACCCTGGAATGGCGTCAAAGCGGTCCGGAGCGGACTGGTGGACGCCGTACAAGTGATTTACAACATCTTCGACCAGGCGCCCGAAGACGAATTGTTTCCGGCTTGCACGGAAATGAACGTCGCCGTTATTGCCCGGGTCCCGTTCGACGAAGGCGGCTTGACGGGCAACCTGACGCTTGATATGGCGTGGCCGGAAGGCGACTGGCGAAACATCTACTTCGGGCCGGAGAACCTGGCGGAAACGGTCCGCCGCGCCGACGCGCTGAAAGAGATAGCCCCCGAAGGCATGCGCTTGCCGGAAATGGCGTTGCGGTTCGTGCTGTCGAACGACGCCGTATCCACCATTATTCCCGGCATGCGCAAACTTCGCCATGTCGAGGCCAATATCGGCGCCAGCGACAAAGGCGGGCTGGACGCAGACCTGCTGGAAACGCTGCGGGCGCATCGCTGGGACCGGGAACCCACAGCATGGTCCCACTAAGGATACGCTGATTCATTCCTGCTCTGTACGCACATGATTCCGCGGGAGCTGTTCAGAAAAATTCGTCGGATCGAAATCCGCACGAAAGGACTCGTCAATAATTTCTTCGGGGGCGAATACCACTCGGCCTTCAAGGGGCTCGGCATCGAGTTTTCGGAAGTGCGCCCGTACCAGGTCGGGGACGATATTCGTTCGATCGACTGGAACGTCTCTGCGCGCACCGGAGAAACCTATGTGAAAGTGTTCGAGGAAGAACGCGAGCAAACGCTCATGCTGGTGGTGGACGTATCCGGGTCGGAGAATTTCGGATCGCAGGCGCAATTCAAGCGAGAAGGCGCGGCGGAAATTTGCGCCATCGTCGGGTTCAGCGCTATTTCCAACAACGACAAGGTGGGCCTCCTGCTGATTTCGGACCAGGTCGAACTTTTCGTGCCGCCAAAGAAAGGGCGGCGGCATGTGCTGCGCTTGCTCCGGGACCTGTTCGCCCACGAGGCGGAATCCCGAAAGACCGACCTGGCGGCGGCGCTGAAGTACCTGCCCCGGATGCTGAATCGCCGCTCCATCGTACTGGTCATCAGCGATTTCATGGACGAGGGTTTCGAAAAAGCGTTGCGCGTAGTGGCCCGGCGACACGACGCCATCGGGGTGCGGCTGGAGGATCCGCGCGAACGCGCGTTGCCCCGCATGGGACTCATCGAACTGACCGATGCGGAAACCGGCGAAACGACGATTGTGGACACGAACGACCGGAGGGTGCGGGAAGCGTTCGCGGCGGAGGCGGAGGCGCGGCGGGCGGCGCTCGACGACCTGTTCCGACGCATCGGCATGGAGCATATGACCATCCGCATGGAAGAAGGGTATGTCGAACCTCTGATCCGCTTCTTCCGCCATCGAAACCGGGCCAGGACATGACGCGGCGCATTATATCGAAAAACGCTTCCCCGGCGCGGAAAGCGTTTTCGTTCGTTCGAAAAAGCGTAACCGGCAGGCGCAGGGCGGTCGCCGCCGCGCTCCTGACGGTTTTCGTCGCAACGACAGGGCCCGCCGCCGCGCAGGACGTCCCCCCCGCAGATTCGACAAGAAGCGTTCGGCTGCACGTGCTGGCCGACAGCGTATCGATCGGCGAACAATTCTTTCTGGCCATCGTCGCGCGGCGCGATACGTCCGAAACCGTCTCGTTCCGCCTCCCGGACAGCGAGGACGAAGCACTCGTTTTCGGCGACATAGAGGCGCTGAACGCTGTGCGGCGCGAACGCGTGCTCCCCGGAGGCGCGCAGGCGGACAGCCTGGTCTACCTGGTCGCTACGTTTGCGCTCGATACGGCGTACGTGGCGCCCATTCCTGTCCTGTTTACATCCGCCGAAGGGACGGCGCGCTTGCTTACGGACTCCACATGGATCCCCGTCCGCTCCCTGGTCCCTGCGGAAACGGATCATGCCCAGGGCATTCGGGACCTTGCGCCCCTCGCAACGTTTCCGCGGTCCGCATGGCCGATTGCGGCAGGGATTATCCTGGCGCTCCTTGCGGCGGCAGGTATTTTCTGGTGGATTCGCCGGCGACGGAACCGCAAAAACGAGATCGAAACAGAAAGCATTCCGCCCGTTCCGCCCGACCGGGAAGCTTTCGACAGGCTGGACGCCCTCGCAAAAACCGATTTGTCGGATCCTCGGAACGCCCCGTTTTTCTACGACGAATTGTCGAATATCCTGAGAACGTATGTGGCCCGCCGCCTCAAGGCGCCTGCCCTGGAGATGACCACCGGCGAAACGGTTGCGCTGCTTGCGGCGCGGGACATGCCGGACGGACCATCGGTCAGTCGGTTCAGGAACGTGCTCGTCGCCTGCGATGATGTCAAGTTCGCCGACGGGCGGCCCCCTGCAAGCCAGGGCGCAACGCTCATCGGTACGGCCCGAAGCATTATCGAAACCATGGAAACGCAGGCGCGCGCCGCAGACGAGGCCGCCGAAACGACCGCAAGGGCAGAAACGAACGGCGCATTCGAAGACCCCGCCGCGACGCCTGCGGAACCGGACGTCGCCAGCCCGAACGCGCCCTGACCGTCCTGACGCAGGCCGGCAAACCGCCCAGGTCCGCATAGCGCCCGCCGCCATAGCCGCCTATGGCAACAATTTTTCGCAAAAAAGGTACAGGATCCGCTTGCAACAGCGATCCGCGTTTCACGGTTTCCCATGCAGTTCGCGCAACCTGAGTGGTTATGGCTCCTCGCGCTCGTCCCCCTCTTCGCAGGGTGGACGTGGTGGCGGGCGTTCCGTACGCGCAAAGGCATGCGTTTCAGCGACATCGCGGCGGCGCAGCGCGCGCCCAGGTCGCTGTGGGTGCGGATGCGGGCGCTGCCGACCGTGCTGCGCCTCGGCGTGGTAACGCTCGGCGTGCTGGCCCTTGCCCGCCCGCAGGAACGGGACACGATCCGCGAACGGTACGCGGAGGGCGTGGATATTGTCCTCGTGCTCGACACGTCCACCTCCATGCGGGCCGAAGATTTTTCCCCGAACCGGTTCGAGGCGGCCCGGGACGTAGCGGCGGAATTCATCGCATCGCGCACGTCGGACCGCGTCGGCCTCGTGGTGTTCGCCGCGAAAGCCTACACGCAAACGCCGCTTACGCTTGATTATAATTTCCTGCTTCGGATGCTGGACGAAGTGGAAGTAGGCGTTATCGAAGACGGCACGGCCATCGGGACGGCCATCGCCATGGGCGTAAACCGCCTCAAGGACAGCGCCGCCGAAAGCAAGGTGCTGATTCTGCTCACGGACGGACAAAACAACCGGGGCGTAATCGACCCCGTAACGGCCTCGGAGGTTGCGCAGGCCATGGATGTGCGCATCTATTCGATCGGCGTGGGTACGCATGGCGAAGCCCCGTTCCCCTTTGTCGACGCCTTCGGAGGGCAACGACGGCAAATGGTCAAGGTCGAAATCGACGAGGATATGCTCTCGTCCGTAGCAGAGAAAACGGGCGGACGCTATTTTCGCGCCACCAACCGGCAATCGCTCCAAAGCATCTACGAAGAAATCGGCGAACTCGAAAAAACAGAAGTAGCCGAGCGTTTCTACACGGACTACACGGAGCGGTACGCCCTGTTCTTGTGGCCCGCCCTCGGCCTCCTGCTGCTCGAACTCCTGCTCTCCGCTACGCGCCTTCGCCGCGCGCCCTGACCTGTATGGATTGGCTGCATCCCGCATATCTCTGGACGATGGCGGCAGGCCCTGCGCTGGCCGCCATGTTCTTCCTGTGGGCGGCGCGCAAACGACGCGAGGCCATGCGACGGTTCGGCCTGCGGGATACCGTGGCCCGCCTCGCGCCAGGAATCAGCCCGCGGCGGCGACGCTGGAAAGCCGCCGTCGTAACCTGCGCAACGGGCCTGCTTGCCCTCGCGCTGGCCGGACCGCGCTTCGGTACGCAACTCCGCGACGTAAAACGCGAAGGCGTCGACTTGATCGTCGCCCTGGACGTGTCCGCTTCCATGCTGGCCGAAGACGTAGCGCCCAATCGCCTGGACCGCGCCAAAAACGAAATCCGAAAACTGCTAAACGACCTGCGCGGCGACCGGATAGGACTGGTCGTTTTCGCCGGGGACGCCTTCCTGCAATGCCCTCTTACCACAGATTATTCGGCGGTGCGTCTCTTCCTGGACATAGCCAGCCCGGACGCCATCGCGGTCCCGGGCACCGACTTCGGCGCCGCGCTCCAGATGGCTGCGCAGGCTTTCGACATATCCGCCGCCGCCCCGGACGATGCGCGCAGCCGGGCGCTGCTCTTCGTATCGGATGGAGAAAACCATGTGGCGGACCTGGAAGAACTGACGAGTCTGGCCCACGATGAAAATATCGTTCTGTTTGCCGCAGGCGTGGGCGAAACGGACGGAAGCCCGATTCCCGTATACCAAAACGGACGACGCATCGGATTCCGGGAAAATGCAGCGGGAGACATCGTGCGGACCCGCCTTGAGGAACAGGGCCTGCGGCAATTGTCCGAGGGCGGCGCCTATTTTCGCATCGCCCGCACTTCCAGTTCCCTGTCCAAAATAACAGCGGCCCTGGAACGTTTGGAAAGAAACGAGTTTGCCCAGGAAGAATTCGAGGAATACGACGAAAAATTCCAATGGCCGCTGGCGCTTGCCCTGTTGCTGTTGCTTCTCGAACGATCCATTCCCGACCGACGTACAAGCCGATCCGCAGATCCTCCCGGATACGCCTGAAAAACCCCCGCCGCCATGTCTTTTTTCGCCCTGCTGCTCCTGTTCCAGTCCGCAGCCGCCCCGCCCGCGCCGCAACATGCGCAAGAAGCAAGCCCGGAAATTGCGACGTCTGAACAAACGACGGGCGGACTATTCGGTCCCAGCGGAAAGCGGGACGGCCGGCGCGGCAACGACCTGTACCGCGAGGAAGCGTACGCCGACGCGGCCGCGACCTATGCAGGCGGAATCGCTATCCTTTCCGACGACGCCGCGCCGCGCTTGCGTTACGGCCTGCATAATAACCTCGCGGCGGCGCTCCTGAAGTCGGGCGACGTCGAAGCCGCTCGGGAAACGTTCGAGCAGGCCCTGGCGGAGGCCCGGGAAAGCGGCGAAGACATGGACCTTGCCCGAACGGCGTACAACGCGGGCAACGCCGCCTTCGCCGACGAGGACCTGGAAAGCGCCCTTGCGCATTATCGCCGCAGCCTCCTCCGGAATCCGGACAACGAAGACGCCCGGTTCAACTATGAATTCGTAAAACGCCAAATGGAAGCGCAGGAGGAACAGGAAGGGCAGGAACAACAAGATCAGCAGCAACAGGATCAGGACCAGCAGGAATCCGACGACGAAAACAGCGAAAACGGCCAGAACGAATCCCCGCAGGACGAAAACCAGGAAGAATCGCCGCAAAACGAGCAAAATCGAGCGAACGAACAACAGGAACAGTCCGGCGAAAACGAACCGCAACCCAACGAATCCCCGCAGGAACAGGCGCAGGATTCGCAAGACCCGTCATCCGGAGAACAACCGCTGAGCCAGGCGCAGGCCGAACGCATGCTCGAAGCGCTCGAACAGGAAGAAGGCAATCTGCTGCGAGAACTCCAGCGTACGCCATCGCGCCCGCAGCGCGTGGAAAAAGATTGGTAGAAAAAAGCGTAGAAAGGGTATAAAAAAGGCGTATAAAAGGTATAAAAAGTAATGAAAAAACGGTTAACGCATATCGGGCTGCTGCTCTTGTTTGCCATACCGGCGGCATACGGACAGGATATCGAAATCCGCGCCACGGTGAACGAAACAACCATCGGGACGCAGGAGCAACTCGTGCTCAGCGTAGAAATAGCGGGCGCCGGATTCTCCGGCGTGGAAACCCCAACCCCGCCGGAAGCCGAAGGACTGGCGCTGCTGCAAAGCACGCCCAGCGTACACCGAAACATGACGTTTACGAACGGCGCGCTGGAGCAAAGCGTAACCTTTCGGTGGGCCTATCGTCCGCTGCGAGAAGGTCCTGCGCGGCTTTTGTCCACGCGGATCTCCGTGGACGGACAAGCCTGGGAAACGGACCCCCTTGATATCATGGTGGTGAATCAGGCCCAGCGTCCGCAGCCGCAACAACCCCCGCAAGCGTCGAACTGGCCTTTCGGCAACGCGTCTTCCTGGCCGCAGGACCCCGCCGCAAACGAAGCGACCGAAACACTCGAACCAGGCGACTTGTTTATCCGCGTCGCGCCCAGCAAAACCTCGGCGCGCCAGAATGAACAAATCGTCGTAGAATACTTGCTGTATTTTCGGGACGGCGTACAGTTGCGTCACAGCCGCCTCTCCGGTTCCTGGGACGCGGAGGGATTCTGGCGCGAGGAATTCGACATCGACACGCAACCCGTGCCGGAAAGCGTCGTAGAAAATGGCCTGCTTTACCGCACCGTTCCCCTGAAACGGGTAGCCATCTTCCCGACCCGGCCCGGTACGCTCACGGTCGATGCGCTTGAAGTCGAGTCCGAGGTACACCGGGCCTTCGGCGCGCGTACCAGCCCGTTCGACCGGCTTTTCTCGTTGCGGGGACAATTCCAGCCGGTAGCGATTGCTTCCGAACCGCTTTCCTTGCAGGTTACGCCGCTCCCCGCAGACGCCCCGCCCGCCTTTTCGGGCGCGGTAGGCGACTGGAACATGACGGCCTCGGCCAGCAAAACGGACGTGGAAGTGGGCGAACCCTTGCATATCGAAGTTATGATCGAAGGGACCGGCAATGTGGCCACGCTAAGCGCCCCGGCGTTTACGCCTCCGGGGGCGTTCGAAGGATACGATCCGAATATCGAAACCGCCATTAATCGGAGCGGACGGCGCATACGAGGCCGCAAAACCTTCGAGTACGTCGTGATTCCTCGCGCCAATGGTTTGTTCGAAATGCCGCCGATTCCATTCGCCTGGTACGACCCGGACGCCGACCGCTACGTAACGCAAGAAGCCGCCCTCCCCGCGATTCGCGTAACCGGCTCGGCGGAAGCGCTGGCGGCGGGCGCCACGGCCGAAGGATTTCCCATAGACGATATCGCAGACATCCTGACGACGCCCGACGACTGGCGTCCGGTCGAGGCAGCGCCCCTGCATCGCCGCGCCTGGCCGTATGGCGCGCTGCTGTTGCCGCCGGGATTTTTGCTTTTTTTGTATGTTCGGCGGCGCCATGCCGACCGGCTATCTCGCGACGCGCGCTATGCCCGCGGGCGCATGGC
Organism: Rhodothermales bacterium; assembly: GCA_022821845.1. GTDB lineage: Bacteria > Bacteroidota > Rhodothermia > Rhodothermales > VXPQ01 > VXPQ01. The sequence continues at coordinate 32,982 of JAJECT010000001.1, forward strand.
GCACCCGCTGGCCCGCAAACATCTGCGCGAAGCCGGAAAATTACTGGAAAGCGACCGCCCCATTGCCTTTTACGAAGAAATCGAGCGGGCGCTGAGCGGTTTCATCGGCAACCGGCTGAACGTACCCGAAACAGGATGGACGCGCGACCGGCTCGACGCTTGCCTCTGCGACGCCGGCGTACGAAGCGCCGTCCGGGATCGGCTGCGAAATATCCTCGACGAATGCGACCAGGCCCGGTTTGCGCCCGTACTGCCCGACCGCGCGGCCATGGAAAGCGCGCAGGAACGCGCCGCCTCGCTCATCGTCGCGGTGGACGAAACCGCCAGATCGACCCTAAACAGGAAAGCGATCCGGGCTGGCGAAACGACCCTCCCGGGGCTGCTTGCCCTGCTGTTATGGACCGGCGCGGGGCTTGTGCAAGCGCAGGATATTCCCGAAGCCGTGCGCCATTTCGACGAAGGCAACCAACGCTTTCGGGAAGGCGCCCACAGAGAGGCTATGGCAAGCTACCGGAACGCGCTCGACGCCGGATACGCAAACGGCGCGCTCTACTACAATATCGGCAACGCCTATTTCCGCCTGGACGAAACAGGACAGGCAATCCGGTTCTACGAAAAGGCCCGCCTTCGCATGCCGGACAACAAGGCGTTGACGCACAACCTCGCCCGCGCGCGCGAGCAGACCGCCGACCGCTTTTCGCAGCTGCCCGCTCCCTTTTGGCGCCCGGCGTGGAACCGCCTCGCGCAGACGCTGTCGCCAACGGGCCTCTTCCTGATCGGGCTGCTGGGATACGGATTGGCCTGCGGAGCCCTTGCGCTGCGCATCCGGGGCGCCCGATCCCCCTGGCTGCGGCGCATGACGCTGGCGGGCGGCGTGCTGGCCATCCTTTTTGTTGCGTCCGGGTTCGCTGCATCCTGGGAAGAAACGCACGCGACGCGCGCCGTCATGCTGGCGGACGCCACCGACCTGACGGATCGCCCGAACGGCTCGTCCGCAGAGCTGACCGTACACGAAGGCACGGTCGTGGACGTCGTAAAGGTCCGGGCAGGCTGGAGCGAGATCCGCCTGCCGAATGGCGTCCAGGGCTGGGTTCCCGCCACTGCCTACGGGGACATTTGACAACGGCGCTCGTACAGCCTATACTGGTCCCATCGACTTTATAATGGGCTCTTCGCCGCCTGAAAAACCGTTTCTCCGCCATGTCCGACAAGAGGTATCTCGTTACCGCGCGCAAGTACCGCCCGAGACGGTTCGACGAACTGGTGGCGCAGGAACACGTTACGGAAACCCTTCGCAACGCCATCCGCATGAACCGGCTGGCCCACGCCTACCTGTTCAGCGGTCCGCGCGGCGTCGGCAAAACCACGGCGGCGCGCATTCTGGCGAAAGCCATCAACTGCACCACCCCGCTGAGCGAGCGAGACGGAGGAGCAGAACCGTGCCTCGTCTGCGAACACTGCCGCACGTTCGAGGAAGGGCGCAGCCTGAACGTAATCGAGATCGACGCCGCCTCGAACAACCGCGTAGACGACATTCGCGACCTGCGAGAAACGGTGCGCATCCCTCCGCAAGGCGCCCGCCGCAAGGTGTACATCGTGGACGAGGTGCATATGCTCTCCACGGCGGCGTTCAACGCGTTGCTGAAAACCCTTGAAGAGCCGCCGCCCCACGTCCTCTTCATCTTTGCGACGACCGAACCCCACAAAGTCCTCCCCACCATCCTGTCCCGGTGCCAGCGGTTCGATTTTCGACGCATCGCCGTACCCGAAATCGTTACCCGGCTAAGCGCCATCTGCGAAGAGGAAAACATTCGCGCGGACGAGGCTTCCTTGCTGCTCATTGCCCGCAAGGGAGACGGCGCCTTGCGGGACGCGCTGTCGGTCTTCGATCAGGCGATCTCCCTGTGCGGCTCGGAGATTACGTATAGCGAACTCGTGCAAGCGCTGGGCGTGGTGGACATTGATCGGTATTTCGAAGTAACGGACCGAATTGCCGCCCGCGACATGGGGGGCATGCTGCAACTGGTCGAAAATGCAATCCGGGCCGGACACGACTTGCAGGAATTCATGGCCGGACTGACGGAGCACTTGCGCAATCTGCTGGTTGCGCGCACCATGGAGCATACCGAACTGATCGAGGCGGCGGAAGCGACCCGGCTACGCTACGCCGAAGCCGTAGCGCCCTTTTCGGAAATGGACCTCTTGCGCCTCCTGACGCTGGGATCCCATGCGGAAACGACGCTCAGAGACAGCATCCAGCCGCGCCTGAAAATAGAAACGATCCTGCTGAATATGGCTATGATCGCGCTGGGAGCGGACCTGCGCGAGGCGCTTGACAAAATAGACCGACTGGAACCGGGCCCAACCCCCGGCCCCGCGGAGCGCAAACCCCCGGCCCCGCCGCGCGCGCCCGCGAAAACGCCGCCGCCCCCTGCCGCGTCGCCCCGCCGAAACGCAGCCCCCCCGGCAACCGCGCCCGCGCCCGCAAAGGAGCCCGAACGCAAGCCTCCCCAAAAACCGCAGCGCGCGCGTCCCCCGGAATCAGCCGAGCCCGCCCCGCCCGCGCCCTCCGCATCGCCTGAACCTGATCCTGCGCCGCCGGCGCCCCCCGCGTCGTCTGCGCAATCGTTCGATGCGGGCGGCAACATGATGGACGCCGTATTCGGTAAACCAACGCTGCAACGCGACGACGCCCCCTCCGGGAAAACCGCCCTCCAGGCCCCTGCCGCCGAGGCGGACGTCGCTGCGCCGGATCCCCCCGAAACGAACGCCGCGGACGCGCCGAACGAAAATCCCGTCGCCGCCGCCTGGAGCGAACTGCTGGAGCATATCAAAAAGGACAGGATAAACCTGGGCGCCATGCTCCAGCATGCGCAGCCGGAAGGCTACGAGGAAGAGGTGATTCGCCTTGCCGTCCCGAACGATTTTCACCGGCGCGAATTGACCGAAAACGGCGATTACATCGTAGCGCAGGCCAAGAGCCTGACGGCGCTGGCGAACACGCCGATTCGCGGAATACACTGTACGGTGCGCGAAAACCTGAACGCCGCCGAGGCAGACGGCGCCCCTGAAACCGACAAGGATATCGCGTTGTACATAGAACGCAAGCGGAAAGACAACCCTGTCGTGCGCGAAATTTTCGAACGGTTCGACGTGGAACCTGCCTGGTAAATCCCCGCGCCGCCCGATGCAAAAGGCGCGCTCGACATCCAGAAAACGGTACAGGACATGGCTGACGACGCCAATATGGCCGACATGTTCGGCATGGTCATGGAAATGCAGAAGAAGATGAAGGAGGCGCAGGAAAACCTTGCCGCCAAAACCGTTACCGCCGAATCCGGCGGCGGCATGGTCAAGGTGACGGCCAGCGGGAACCAGCGCATTACGAATATCCGTATCGAGCCGGACGCGATCGACGCCGACGACGTCGAAATGCTGGAAGACCTTGTGGTCGCCGGCGTCAACAAGGCCCTCGAAAACGCCGAAGAAATGGCGAAAAGCGAAATGGGCAGCGTGGCAGGAAGCATGCTTCCCCCGGGCGCGTTGCCCGGCTTTCCCGGCCTGAATCTGTAACGAATGCGCCGACGAGGGCAACCCGCGTAGCGCAACCGTCCGGCGACATTCGCTTTCCAAACCATACGAGCGCATGGGATTTACCTCCGAATCGGTGGAAGCGCTGGTCGAGCAGTTTGCGAAATTGCCCGGCGTAGGGCGAAAAACGGCGCAGCGCCTGACGGCCCATGTGCTCAAAATGCCCCGCGCCGAAATCGCAGACCTGGCGGACACGCTGATCAAGGTCAAGGATACGGTCCGGCAATGCTCCGTGTGCTGCAACGTAACCGATACAGATCCGTGCGCCATTTGCCGTTCTCCGCAGCGCGACCACGCCGTCATTTGCCTCGTGGAGGACGCCAACGACGTCCTGGCCATCGAACGGCTCAACGAATACCACGGCGTCTATCATGTGCTGGGCGGAGCCATCTCTCCCCTGGACGGGGTAGGGCCGGAAGACCTCCGCATCCACGAGCTGTTGCGACGAATCGATCCCGCGCAGGACCCGGCCGCCCCGCCGCAAAACGGCCAGGCGCCCGCACACGACGAGCCAGACCATGCCGCATCCCCTCCCAAGGAAATCATTTTTGCGCTGAACCCCACGGTAGAAGGGGACACCACGGTGTATTACCTCTCCCAATTGCTTAAAACATCCGGCATACGCCTGACGCGCATCGCGCGCGGATTGCCCATCGGAGGGGACCTCGAATACGCCGACGAAGCCACCCTGGCGCGCGCTCTCCAGGGCCGCGACGCACTCTGATATGCTGACGCGACGAGGGTCTCTTCTCCTGGCGGTTCCCATTCTGCTCGTGCTGGCCGCCTATGTACTCTATCCGAGCGCGCGCACGTTCGCGTCGGGCCTGACCGTTGAAAACTACGCCCGGCTCTTCTCTTCCTGGTCGTCCGCCAACGTACGGGCCCTCTTCAATTCCGTATTCATTTCCATAGCGACCGTGCTCGGCGGCGGCGTACTGGGCACCGCGCTGGCCTGGTGTTTTCATCGTTTCCGGTTCCCGTTGCGCGGAACGCTGATGGCGGTCGCCGCCTTTCCGCTGGCCCTGCCTCCCCTCGTAGGCGTGCTGGCCTTCCTTTTCCTGTATGGCGAAAGCGGCATCCTGCCCCGGGTGCTCCAGGAACTGTTTCGCCTCGACGATACGCCGTTTGCCTTTGAGGGCCTTGCTGCGGTCTGGCTCGTGCATGTCTACGCCATGTACGTCTACTTTTACCTGTTCGCGCTGTCGGCGCTCGACAATGTGGACAAGAGCTTGCCCGAAGCCTCCGCCGACCTTGGAGCCTCCGGGTTCACGACATTCCGGCGCATCCTCCTGCCGCAACTGCGGCCCGCGCTGACCGGCGCCGCCTTGCTCGTATTTATGATTTCGATGGCGTCCTTTACGGCGCCGCTCCTGTTCGCAGGAACAGAAAGTTTCCTCACGCTACAAATTTATAATTACAAAACGAACGGCAATCTGGACCTGTCGGCGGCCGTTTCCGTCCTCTTGACCGCCATCTGCCTGGTATTTCTGCTGGCGCTGGAAAGCCGGCGCAGGCAACGCATGCGGGGGGCGGCGAAAGGCGTAGCGGCCCCGCCCGCCCCCATCCGGAGCGGAGCCGGGCGCATCGCCGCCGCGGCGGCAACCCTGCCCATGCTGGCGTTCCTCCTTTTGCCCATAGCGACCGTCCTGCTGATCTCGTTTGCCCGGGAAGGAAGCTGGACCTGGCAAATTTTTCCCACGGCGTACACCTTCGACAACTACGCCGCGCTTTTTCGGGACCCGGACGTATTCGATCCCGTCTGGAACAGCTTGCGGATGGCGCTCGTCGCCACCGCCGGCAACATCGTATTCGGCGTGGCCGCGGCCCTGTATATCGCCAAGGGCAACATTCCGGGACGCGGCCTGGCGCGCCTGCTCACGGCGCTGCCCTTCGCCATTCCGGGCACCGTCATCGCCGTGAACCTGATCGTCGCCTTCAACGAACCCGTCCTGCCTGCGCTGAACACGATACTCGTCGGCGGATTCTGGATTCTGCCGCTGGCGTATTTCATTCGCCACATTCCCTTCGTCGTACGCTCGACCACGGCGGCGCTTGAACAGTTCGACGACCGCCTCGCAGAAGCGTCCGCGGACCTCGGCGCCCGATTCGCTACAACCTTTCGCCGCATCGTGCTCCCCTCCATCGCGCCCGGCATCCGGGCGGGCGCCCTGCTTACCTTCGTCGCGTCGGTGGGCGAATTCGTTTCGTCCATTATGCTCTACGTCTTCGACAACCGCCCTATCAGCGTGGAAATCCTGGCCCAGTTGCGGCTCTACGATTTCGGCGCGGCGGCCGCCTACAGCGTATTCCTGATGCTGCTGATCGGGCTGGCCACCGTGGCTATCGGAAAATCGGGACCGTCCCTGGCGCAATAACGCGAACGAGCGGCCCCGCCGGAAAGGCCGGTTAAAATAATAAGGCGGGAATTTTTCGAGGTTAAATAATTAAGGATACTCTGATTAAATCCGCGAAGCTCAGAGGCTGCGAGGGGTGCGCTGGGGTCCGCATTCGAACGCAACGTCGGGCCTCGGAACAGGCCCGCCAAGTCGAGACCGGACACGCCCTTGCGTTTAGCAAAAGGGCGCGCCCCAGGCCTGGGCACTCGTCCGCAGGGAACTATTTTCCCCTGATTCGTACGAAGGAACGCCCGCCGAACCGGCAACGCGCTCCGTTCTGCATAGCGCTGTTCCGAACAAGCGGCCCGTTCGATTCGGCGCCTCGCCCGACCCTGCGATCCAACCCCATGCCCTCTGCGCGCTTCCGCTACCGTTTTCCATAAAGAAGGAGTCTGTCGACAGACGTCCCGCCGGACGCCGTAACGCCTGCGGCGGGCCTGTGGCGCGCTCCATCGCGGCCCTGCATCCCTGCGGCGAAAAAAAACCGCCGCGGGACGGGGTTTCGGGTTGTCTATACATCGCAGTTATTCAGGATCATCGCGAAGAAGTCGGGTGAGTTCGTACGCCGTACGCATAACGGGACAAAAGCGTCCCGGTCGCATGAAAACGCCCTGTTTGCATGCGGCGGGCGCCATGGCGCTTGCGCTTTTGCTGCAAGGCCTGGCGACGCAGCACGGCCATGCGCAAGTTACGCCCCCGCCCCCGGAAGACGGTGCCGCGCCCGCCGATACGTCCGCCGTCGAGCCCGACGCGGACCCCGTAACCTTCCAGACGATTTTCGGCGGCGACCCCTGGAGCCCCGTTACGTTCGATACGATTTTCGGCGACAAGATCCGGGGAACCATCACGTTTGCAAGCATCTTCGGCGATAAAACCGGGGCCGACGACACCACCGACGCCGCCAGTTTCCGCAGGGCCGACTTCTACCTCCCGCCCCTAAAACCGGACCAGCGGATGGCCTCCCCGGTGCAGCGGGAACGCCGCCCCTTCTTCCCCGCGCTGGGCAACTACTGGCGACACGAAGTCGAGCTGGATTCCACCCGACAGGAATTCATCGTCCGGGAATTCGTGGGCGAAAGCGAGGTCCGATACCCGCTCGTCATCGACTTCGACGCCTACCGGGAACGCCGCCTGAACGCCTGGCTCACCGACACCTGGCGCATCGTCAGCGATCAGCAGGCCCAGCAGCGGCGCCAGCGATCCCGGGGCGGGCTTGGGTTCAATATCGCCATACCCGGCGGGCGACGCAGCGCCTTCAGCACCATATTCGGCGCCTCCACGGTCAGTTTGCGCGTAAACGGGCAGGCCAGCATCCAGGCCGGTTTCGAATACCGGAAAAGCGACCAGCAAGTAGCCATTAGTGGCCGGACCGGGCGGCTTTCGCCGGAATTTACGCAAGACATTCGCCTTGGCATCACGGGTTCGATCGGGGACAAACTCGATATCGACATTGATTGGGATACGCAGAATCAATTCGACTTCCAGAACCAGCTCCGCCTGCAATACACGGGGTACGAGGACGAAATTATCCAGAATATCGAAGCCGGAAATGTCAATCTGTCCACCCCTTCGCGCCTGATTCGCGGCGGACAAAGCCTGTTCGGCATCAAAACCGAATTCCAGCTGGGCGGCTTGCGCCTGACGACGGTGGCCAGTCAGCAAGAAGGCCAGGCCAACACGTTGTCGATCGAAGGCGGCGCCCAAACGACGGAATTCGACATAAAACCGACGGCGTACAGCGAGAATACGCACTATTTCCTGGCCTACTATTTTCGCAACCGCTGGGAGGACGCCTTGCAGAACCCGCCGCAAGTGTTCGTTGCGAACGGCTTCGAAAGCATCACGGACATCGAGATATGGAAACTGGAGCGCACCACGGCCGAAGAGGAAGACGTGCGGCAAGCCGTGGCGCTGGTCGATCTTGGAGAACCGCAGGACGTCGTGCGCCTGGCCAACGGCTATACGTCGCAAGTCCTTCCCGGAATCAACGACTGGCGATACCCCCGGGCCACGCTGGACGCGGAACTGCGCGACGGCGACGCCAAGCCGCAGGATTACCTCGCTTCGCTGGGCCTGGGCGACGACGATTTTCAGGTGGGCAAGTTCAAAAAACTCCGGCGGGGAATCGACTTTGATTTCGACAATGTGCTCGGGTACGTCTCGCTCCGGCAGCGCATTCAGGAAAACGAAGCGCTGGCCGTAGCGTTTCGTTTCCGGGCGAACGGGCAAACGTATCAGGTGGGGGATTTTTCGTCGGAAACCGGCGGCGCTTCCGGCGGACAGAATTCGGACCGCCTTGTGCTGAAATTGCTCAAGCCCGTCCAGCTGCGGCAACCCAACCCCGAAGGCAATTTCAACCCGGCGGCATGGTATCTCGAATTGCGCAACATTTACCGGATTCCCGGTCGGGGACTGAATCCGAACGAATTCGAGTTGCAAGTGGAATACCAGCCCCCGGGCAGTCCGGCGGCGACCGTCGTAACCGAATTGAACGGCAACCAGCGGCAAACGCTTCTCCAGTTGCTCGGGCTCGACCGGCTCAACGCAGACGGCGCGGAACGCCCCGACGACCTTTTCGATTACCTCGTCAACTTCACGATCAAGCCGGGCAAGGGCGAACTCATTTTCCCCTCGCTCGAACCGTTCGGCAGCCATATAGAAAATATCATCGACGGGCTGAACATTCCCGAATCGCAAAAGGAGGCCCGCAAAAGAAAGTATGCGTACGCCGGCCTCTATACGCAAAAGAAAGAACTGGCCGTGCGCCAGTCGCAATTCGACGTGTACCGTATTCGGGGGTCCTACAAGGGCGCCTCGCAGGATTTCTACGACCTGCGGGCTTTTTCGGGACTCATCGAAGGGTCCGTCGTCGTCGCGTCCGGCGGGAACAGACTGGAAGAAGGCACGGATTTCATCGTGGACTACCAGGGCGGCACCGTCACGATTATCAATGACGCCTACCTGATCGAAGGCCGCGATCTAAGCATTGATTACGAGCAGAACGCATATTTCAATATTCAAACCAAAACGTTGCTCGGCGCGCGGCTGGACTATGTCGCCAGCGACGAACTCGCCTTCGGCAGTACGCTGTTTAGCCTGAACCAGAAATCGCCTATAGACAAATACCGCATCGGGGAAGAACCGATCTCCAACACCATCTGGGGCCTGGATGGCCAGCTGAATATCGAACCCCTGTGGCTGACGCGGGCCGTAGACGCCCTTCCGCTCATACAGACGCGGGCGCCCAGCCATATCCGCATATCCGGGGAATTCGCGCAACTCCGCCCCGGCGCGAACCCCACGAACGCATTCGAAAAATCCCGGGACGCGCTCCGGGATATTGGACAGGATTTCGAAGGGGACGAATTGCGGGGCATTTCCTATCTCGACGATTTCGAGGGGTTCGAAAATACGTACTCGTTGCGGCAGGCCGGCGGGTGGCGCCTGGCTTCCGCCCCGGATTCGATCGGCGCGCTCCCCGCCGATTTCTCGGGCGCCGCCTCGGACTCCTTGCGCACGAACTGGCGGGCCGTGATGGGCTGGTATTCGCTGCACCAGAACACGCTGCAAGACCTGATTGGAAAAAGCACGAACTGCGCTTCGATAGACCCGGCGATCTGCCCGGTCAGGATCAACGAAGTATTGCCAAACAAGGACACCCAGGGAGAACAAAATCAATTCCTCCAGCCCCTGGACGTCTACTTCACGCCCCATCAGCGCGGACCCTACAACTACACCAGAGACCTCCGGGGCTTTCTGAACGACCCGCGGAATACGTGGGGAGGCATGGTGCAGCGGCTGCCGGAAGGCTACACCGACTTCTCCACCAAAAACATTGAATTCGTCGAATTTATCGTGAAGGTGCTTCCCGGAGAGGGAGGGCGCGTGCATCGGGACGCCAAATTGTTCGTGGACCTGGGGTCTATTTCGGAAGACGTCCTCCCCAATGGCCTGCTGAACACGGAAGACGGGCTTACCCTCGCCAGCGCCAGCTTGCGCGATCTGGATTCGTGGGGCCGCACCGCCAGCGGTACGCAGAATGTTACGATCGACGTGGAGGGACGACGCACAGAAGACCTGGGCCTGGACGGGCTGGCTTCCTACGCGCCCGAGGATTACGACCCCCTGATAACCGAGCAAATGCATTTTCGCGACTTTCTCGACGCGCTGGACGACGGAATATCCGACCCCCGTTACCGCGCCGAGGTCGCGAAAGCCCGCCTCGACCCTTCCGGCGACGACTTCTTCTATTTTGGCGCAAACGGATACTTCGAAAACCCGACGTACTACCCGAACGGGGCCAGCGTACAGGAGCGATTCTCCCGGTATTTTCCAGGCACAGAGATCAACTCGTTCGAGGCGCAGAAAGACCTCGCGCCCTCCCTGTACGGCAAACGAGGCAATTCGCGGCTTCCCGACACCGAGGACCTGAACCTCAATTCGGCGGCGGACATCGACAATAGCTACTTCCAGTACGAATTGCCCCTGTCGCCCGTCGTGCTCGACTCGCTCGCCAGGCCCGAGCGCATAAACGACTATGTCGTCACAGAGACCAACGACGGCTGGTATCAGATTCGCATCCCCATCCGGGATTTTTCGCGACGGGTGGGCAATATTCAGGACTTCACCCTGATCGAATCGATCCGGGTATGGACTACGGGGCACGACAACCCGGTAACGCTCCGCTTCCCGACGTTCGAACTGGTGGGGGCGCAATGGCAAAAATCCGAGGCGGTCTCGCGGGAACGGGACCTTCCGGGCGACACGCAGCGAGACCAGACCCGACTCTCTGTTTCGAGCATCAACAACGAGGAAAACACCAGTACGTACGCCCCGCCCAACGGCACCATCATCAGCCAGATTCAAACCACCAGCGCGGTGCTTCAGAACGCGCGCGAACAGGCCATGGCCCTGCGGGTGGAGAACCTGATGCCCGGCAAGCAACAAGCGATTTTCAAGACCTATCAGCAGGAAGTAGATCTACTGAAATACTCGAACCTGCGCATGTTTCTGCACATGCACGGCGAACGGGGGGACGGCGCGCCCATCGAAGAGCGAGAAAACGTTCGCTTCTTCATGCGTATTGGCGCGAACGAAACGAACGACTACTACGAGTACGAAATGCCGCTGTCCCCCAGTTCGATCACGTCGAAGGACGCGGATGAAATCTGGCAAACCAATCGCATGGTAGGCGGCGAGTTCGTCGATCTGAACTCGGTAAATATCAAATTGGGCGCCCTGAACCAGCTCAAGGTGTCGCGCGACGACCGGGCTTTCCCAACAGACAGCGTCTATTGGTCGGACATTCAAAATGTCCCGCTTAGCCCCGACATTCCCGAATTCGCGCCGCCGGGCACCCGTCTTGGGGTCAAGGGGACGCCCTCGCTGGGGGGCGTAAACACCATTGTGCTCGGCATTCGGAACGGAGCCGATTCGACCATTGCCGGCGTCCGAAATATCCGCCCCGAGGACATCCTCAAGGATGTAACCGTCTGGGTGAACGAACTCCGGGTGTCCGGATACGACGAAACGAACGGCTGGGCCGCCGTGGGCAACGCGGACGTCAAACTGGCCGACTTCGCCACGGTCAAAGCCACCTGGCAACACCAGACCGACGGCTTCGGCGGACTGGAAAGCACCCTCGGCGATCGCGAGCAGGTCAACATCTCCAACTGGAGCGTTACGACCGACGTGAATCTCGACAAATTTATCCCGGAACGCTACGGCTGGACGCTCCCCGCCTCGGCCCAGGTATCCAACCAGACGTCCACGCCTCGTTTCTCGCCCAATAGAGGAGATATTCGGCTGGAAGAACTCCTTGCGCAGGCCGACCGGAACGAGGAACTGAGCGAGGCGGAACGCGAACAGAAAAAAGACGAAATCGTCGAATCGGCCCAAACCCGATCCGTAACGCGGTCCTACAGCATCCGCATCGGCAAATCGGGATCCGACTCGCGGGCGCTGCGCAATACGGTGGACGGCCTTGCCCTGAGTTTTTCCGCTTCGAACGCAAGCGCCAGCAATCCGTCCCAGCGGCAACGGGACAGCGAGCGGTGGAATTCTTCCCTCACCTACCGGTTAAACGTGCGGAGGCCGCGCACCGTGCGTCCGTTCTGGTTCCTCGAAAATATTCCCCTCGTGGGCGGCCCCCTCGGCGGGCTGAATTTTAATTACGCGCCCCGGGCCATTTCGACCGGAGCCACCGCGTCGCGCAATTTCTCCGAGTCGCAAGACCGGCGAAGGGACCTCCCCGACGCCGCTGCGCAATCCTTGCCGGAAGTGGTCGAATTTCCGATACGCCAGTCGCATGCGCTTTCGCATCGCCGCAACGGCAACTTTCAGTACGATCCGTTCCAGTTTCTGAACCTGTCGTACACCGCCAGCACCAGCCAAAGCCTGAACGCGGCAGGGGTAGACACCGTGTTTACCGTCATCCGCGTCGATAGTCTTGGCAACGAAAGCGTTTTCGCCAATACGACGGAAGAAGCCGCCCTTGCGGCGGGCCTGATCAACGAAGACGACACGCGGTTCGAAGTAAGCCAACTTCGCGTGGTGGGCGCGGGGCAAGTGATCAACCGCATTTTCTCCGGGCACGAAGGGATTCGGACCGATCAGCACAGCGAAAGCTTTACGGCCACCTTCAATCCGAGAATGCCCGCCGCGCTGGAATGGTTCGACCTGCAGGATATCACCTGGAGCTCGCAATTCAGCTGGCGAAACGGTTCGGTTGGACGCAATACCGGCGCATCGACAAGCAACCAGTCCGAAATACGCGCCGGCAACACGCTCCGCATACAAGACCTGTTCCGAAAAATACCGTTCTACGAAACAATGGAAGAGGCAGAAAAGCGGTACCGGCAGGAGCAATCCGACGCGCGCGCGCAGCGTCAGCAACAGCGCGCCGCCGACAAAGAGGAACGCAGGCGTCTCCGGGAAGCGGCCCGGGAGGAAAAAGAACGCCTGAAACAGGAAGAAAAAGAGCGTAAGGCAAGGGAAAAAGCCGCCGAAGAAGCCGAAAGAGAAGCAGCGGACGAGGAAGAGGCGATACAGGAAGCCGCCAACGAGGAGGCATTGCCCGAACAGCAGGAAACGCCCGCAGAAGACGAAGAAGTAGAAGCCCCCGACGAAACCTTACCCCTGGCCGAACCCGAAACGCCCTCCACGCAAGAAGAAGGCGAGGCGGACGAACTGCCCATAACAACCGACGAAGAAGTCGAAGTCCCCGACGAAACCTTGCCCCTGCCTGAAACCGATACGCTGCCCGCGCAAGAAGAAGGCGAGGCGGGCGAACCGCCCATAGAAACCGACGAAGAAACCGAAGCCCCTGACGAAACCTTACCCTTGGCCGAAACCGATACGCTGCCCGCGCAAGAAGAAGGCGAGGCGGGCGAACCACCCGCAGAAACCGACGAAGAAACCGAAGTCCCCGACGAAGAGGCGGAAATCGAAGAAGAACGCGGGCCAGGATTTTTCGCCGCCATGCTGCCCAGCCCCGTATCGCTGGCCCGCCGCACCCTGCTGGCCGCCACAGGCATACGGGAACTCACGGTAACATACAGTTCCAGCCAAAGCAGCAATTCCAGCAACGTAGGGCAACTCATACTGGACGATAATGGCGATATCCTGGATGTGAATACGCCCTACAGCCTGATAGACGCCCTTTTCCATAACGCCGGACCGCCGCTCGGATACCGGTTCGGGTTCGACAGGGACCTGCCCCTCGAACAGCGCATCGTCAGCGACCGTCTGCAAGTGCAAGACGCCTTGTCGGACCGGAAACAAATACAAGGCCGCACCACGCTGAATCCAACCCGGTCTCTCCAGATCAACCTTACCTGGAACGCCAACTGGAGCAGCAGCGCCAACCGGACGTACCGACCGGACCCCATCACGATCACCGAAACGCTCACCGGATCGAACCGGGCTTCGGTGTGGGTGTTCGGACCGGGCTATCTGGACCTGTTCGAAAGGCAATTGGAAACCTACCAGCAGGACGACGCCCGCGCCGAAGACCCCCGGCGCATCGGCGACGAAAACGGGGACGGGCGCATCGTGCTCACCAACGAATCCATTGTCGACGATTTTCAGGACGCCTTTCTGTCCGGGCCGGGCGCCATAGATTCCCGGGGATTTCTTCCCTTTCCCATGCCCGGATGGCAAATCACCTGGTCGGGCATCGGGCAATGGCCCATCCTTCGCAGTCTGGTTACGAACGCCAGTCTCCGGCATGGCTACACGTCGGACTACGCCACGGATTACCGCCGAAACGTAATCTCGGACGAATCGACCCGCTCTTTCGACCTCAGCGGACAGCAAATCGTATTCGCCATCCCCACAGACGAGGTCGGAAGCATTCGGGTCAACGAACGGTTCCAGCCCCTCGTCGGACTGGACCTGTCTTTCAAGGGCAATTTGCAAACAACCGTAACCTGGGAGAAGAGCACTTCGTATATGTTGAGCACCACCAACTTCGAAGTGTCGGAAAACAACAACAGCCAGGTTACTGTTACGGCTAATTATTCGAGGTCCGGCATGAAGCTGCCTTTCCTGAAAAAGATAAACAACCGGATCAGCTTCAGTTTAAGCATGTCGGTGGCCAATCTGAGCGACCGGCGCCTTTTGCTGCGACGCGCCCTGACGGATTATATCGACCGCCGCGAGGCGTTCGCGGTCGAGGATGCGGTGAAGGGAGACAACGTGTCCGTCATTTCCGCCTCGAAACGCTATACGGTCGCGCCCCGTATTTCCTACCAGATCAGCAATCGCGTCAGCACGGATTTCACGCTTCGCTACGAGAATTTTATCAGCGAAGACAGCCGAACGCCGTCCTCTACAAGCATCAACGGCGGATTCAATTTCCGGTTAAGCATCGCCAACTGACATGAGCGCATCCAGATTCGTCATGGCTTGCGACCTGGGGCAGATGGAGTATCGGCCCGCCTGGGCGTTGCAGCAGCGTATCCAGCAGCGCCTCATTGCGGCGAAGCGGCGTACGCCCCCGGAAATGCTCCCGCACGTATTGCTGTTCGTCGAACACTCGCCCGTATTCACGATCGGAAAAAGCGGGAACAGGGAAAACCTGCTCGTTTCCGAGGCCCTGCTTCGACAGCGCGGCGCCGAATTCATCGAAATAGACCGCGGCGGCGACATTACCTGGCATGGACCAGGGCAAATCGTAGGCTACCCGATCCTGGACCTGGACCGGTTCGTCCCCGACATACACCGGTACTTGCGCCTGATCGAACAAACCATCATGAACGTTTGCGCGTCGTACGGCGTACGAGGCGGGCGCATTGCAGGACGCACCGGCGTCTGGGTCGACGCCGATGCGACGACGACTCTGCAAAGCGCGGCGGCACGCAAGATATGCGCCATGGGCATACGATGCAGCCGATGGGTAACCATGCACGGATTTGCGCTGAACGTACATCCCGACCTGAACTGGTTTTCGCACATCGTCCCCTGCGGGATTGCAGACGCCAACGTAACATCCCTTGAAAAAGAAACGGGCGGCCCCGTCGCCTCGCAAGACGCGAAGGAAAAGATCGTCCATCACTTCGCCACCCTGTTCGAAGCAGAGGTCCGCCATGTGGGCGGCGTCGTCGCGGGCGAATTTCTTGACGATTTTCTTGACGAATAAACCGCCCGCGGCGCGCCATGGGATCCTCTTTGCGCGATCCGGGTACCCCGCATCCTGAAAAACATCACGCAACACGCTCGAAACGATGGCTGCAAGCAAACCGCTCGACCTCGAACAATTTATCCGCATCCTGATTGGGGAAACCCTCTTCTACGACGACGAATACGGCGCCATCGGTTGCCTCAGCCTGATCGACCCCCGTAAAAAACGGGAGCGCTTTATCGCTTCGTTCATGCCCGAGGACGGCGCGTTCGCAATCGAGGAAGCCACCGCCTGGACGCGCGACGGAGAAGGCGAGGAGGCCATTGGCTACGAACTGGCCGCGGACAGCAAGGAGAACGCGACCTTCCAGTCGCCGGAAGAAATCGCAGGCGCCCTGCTCAAACTGGCCAAGCGGCACAACCTCCTGCCAAGCCTTACGATCCTATTCGAAGAGGACGAAATCGCCTGAGGCCGGCGAAACCGGGTTGGTTTCCGGGAAATCTTACTCTTCCGGGGCAGGTTATCCTGCGCCTCCCGACGCCTGCGGACGGTTTTCCCGAGGCAATCCAGCCGACGCCACCTGTTGTTTCGGCGCGTCGCCCCACAACCTCTCCAGGTCGTAAAACGCGCGCTTGTCCGGGCTGAACACATGCGCCACCACATCTACGTAGTCCAGCAGCACCCATTGCCACGCATCGGCGCCTTCCATATGCCACGGTTTTTCGTCGCATTGCGTACGCACCCGCTCCCTGATGGCCTCGGCGATCGCTTTGATTTGCAATGCTGAATCGCCCGTGCCTATCACGAAATAATCGACGAAGCCGGCCACCTCTCGCATGTCCAGTACGGTAACGTCCCGGGCCTTCTTGTCCAGCATGGCCTCGACGACATGCGCCACCAGGGCAGGCGAACTATCCAACGTTTGATTCATTTGCCGAAAGGGTGCAACGTTTCGTAATCCAGGCCGATCACCACAGAAGCATCCAGAAAATACTCCGGGCGAATATCCTGTTCGACCTGTCGGATGCCCAATGCTTCCGCCACCTTACGGGCCGCCTCCATATCTCCAACCCGGTCGATCACCATGGATCGGGCAACGCCGAACGATTCGTAATCTCCTGTCGCCACCACGTCATAGCCGCGCTCGCGCAGAAACGCCGCCATGGCGCCCGCCAGGCCGTCGACGCCGCATCCGTTGCGGACCTCGACCTGTACGATGTCCGGGACGGTTTTGTTTTGCCCGTCAGGCAACGTAGCCACGCGCGTCACAAAACCGTAGGCAAGCACAAAGGCCAGGCAACCAAACACCGCAATGGCCAAGCCCATGAAACGATGCTTCCAGCGAGCCATCATCGGCAAGGAGAATCCGGGAACGCAGCCGCCTTGCCTACCGAAGCGTATCGTTCCAGAAAAGATCGTCGGCGGAGCCCACGCGCATATGCATCCTGCTGCCGCCGTAATAGGGACGGTACCCGAAGGCCGAGCCATACCTTCCGTACCCGCCATACCCATACGGACTCATGTACCCTCCATACGGGCTTTGCCGAACCGAAAAATGCAATTGCACCTTGTCGGAAGGACGATAGGCAATCTCCGCGTTGCGCAGCAGGAACCGGCCCTGCATCCCCTCTGAGGCACCCAGCATGTTCGCGCCGCCAAAGGGCGAAAAGGCGTACGCCAGGTCTACCCGGCCCGCCAGTTTGCTGTTGAACTGGAAGCGCATGGTGTTCGTGTACATGCCAAGCGAAGCGCTCGCGCCGCCGAACGAACCAAAGGACATTTCGTAGGAATGCCCCATTCGAAAATGCTGCGGGCTAAAAAGCCGGTTCAGCGAAAACGTCGCGGCGGACGCAGTATCGTAGAGACGGGACTGCGCCTGCTGATTGCGCGCGTCTTGCCGATACTGGGCCTGGGCAGGGACGGTTAGGCCAAAAAACACGACCAGCCAGAGAAGAAACAGCCTGTTTCGCATCATATTAAGGAATAGGGTTTGGGGCGCGAAATCGGGCGCCGCTTGGCGAATACGACGGAAATACCGGGAAGGCAAAATACGGAAACCCCCATTATATTCCCATAATAGGCTTTGCGAAACTGTTTGTCAAGACGAATCGACATGCCTGCGCAGGAAACACGGGATACGCTGACGTCCGCAAAGCGCGGCGATTGCGCGAAACGCCCCGAGTGCGCCGGGCGAAATGGTTTTGATCGGCGTATCCTGTTTTAACGTTGCAAACCCCTGACTATTGCCTTCTGTGCCAAACGACTCCGTCATACTGGGTATCGAGAGCTCCTGCGACGATACCGCCGCCGCCGTAATAGCCAACGGCAAGGCGCTGTCCAGCGAGACGGCTTCGCAGCAAATCCACGCCCGCTTCGGGGGGGTCGTGCCCGAACTGGCCTCGCGCGCGCACCAGCGCCGCATCGTTCCGGTGGTGCGCGCAGCCCTCCGGAAGGCCAACGTCGCGCCGTCCGACCTATCCGCCGTCGCGGTAACCCGCGGGCCGGGGCTGGCCGGATCGTTGCTCGTCGGACTTGGCTTTGCCCGGGCGTACGCGTTCGGGCTGGGCATACCCGTAATGGGAATCAATCATCTCGAAGGACACGTTTTCTCTGCGTGCATTGGCCAGGAACTGCCGAAAAGCCCCTGGCTATGCCTCATCGTGTCCGGCGGGCACACGCAACTGGCGCTTGTGGAAGACCGCCTGACGCTCCGCCCGCTCGGAACAACCCGCGACGACGCGGCGGGCGAAGCCTTCGACAAGGTCGCCCGGCTGCTCGACCTCGGCTATCCGGGCGGGCCCGCCATCGACCGCCTTGCAGCGCGGGGAGACCCGAATTTCCATGCCTTTCCGCGCGCCCGCCTCGCCGGATACGATTTTTCGTTCAGCGGACTCAAAACCTCCGTGCTGTACTACCTGAACAAACTGGGCGACGAAAAACGCGCAGCGCTCATGCAGCGTCGCCTGCCCGATCTGTGCGCCGCGTTCCAGGAAGCCGTCGTGGATATGCTGATCGACCCCTTGCGACGGGCCATTGCCGAAACCGGCGTACGCGAAGTACATATCGTCGGGGGCGTTTCCGCCAACGCCCGCCTGAGGCAACGAGCGAAAACGCTGGGCGAAACCTGCGGCGTACGCATGCGCATGCCCCAGCCTGCCTATTGCATGGACAACGCCGCCATGATCGCCTTCGCCGCGCACGTCCGCCTTGCCGCCGGGCAAACAAACGCCCCGGATCATCCGGTCATGGAACCGAACCTCGCCCTTGGAACGTTTGCGTAGCGCGGAATCGCCCGAACCCAACCCCTTCCAGCATTTCTCCCAACCGAAGTACGCTCCATGTCCTCTGGATCGAAGCCGCCGGAAAACCTCCTGCAAGCCATACAGGAGCTGATGGATCATCTTGACGAGGAGGCTCCCGCGACCCCTGCGCATCCATCCGAGAGCGATATGACGCCCTGGCGGCAGCGCATAGATATTCTGGACCGTATCGTGCTGCTTTTGATGAACGAGCGGGTGGAATGCGCCAACGCCATCGGCGCGATAAAGAAAAAAATGGGCTGGCCAGTCTATATCCCGAAACGGGAGGCCGAGGTCATTCGTAACGTGATCGCCGAAAACAAGGGGCCCCTGTCCGACGCCGCCGTACGCAGGCTGTTCGAACGGGTTATCGACGAAACCCGCTCCAACGAACGCCACAAGTACAACAACCGGAGCGAAAAGGAATAAACGGACAACAGCGCGCGAGACAGCAAGCGCGGCTGCCCGGACCAGAGCCGGCCGCGCAGCCTGTCCCGCAGGCCCGGCTTATTTCATCAGCACCATGCGCCGGGTGGCTATGTGCGCGCCCGTCTCAAGCACATAGACGTACACGCCGCTGGCCCACCCGGAGGCGTCCAGGCGCACTTCGTGTTCGCCCGCCGGGCGCAGCCCATCCACCGGCATAGCCACCTTCTGGCCCAGCAAGTTGTACACGGAGAGCCGGATTTGCGCGGAAGCCGGTTGCGTCCAGGCGATCGACGTGGTCGGATTGAACGGATTCGGATAATTCTGCGCCAGCGTCACGCCGGAAGGAAGTTCCACCGGGTCTTCTTCTGCGGACGTAACCCCCAGCGAAGCCCGAAACCGGGCGCGAATGGGAAACACCTGCCCGTTGAGCGAAAACCAGAAATCGTCGTCATCGTCGCGATCACACTCGTACGTACTGTCGTTGGGCTTGCGGCACAACCGCAAGGCCGCTATGGGGCGCCAGGTCGTAACATTCTCGCCATCCCTGTTCTTCAGGGTGCCATACCAGTAGGCCAGCGTATCCGGATCCGAATAACGGGTGCTCCGGGCCATGGAGGGGTAAAGGTAATTCTCGTCGGCGCCCTTGTTGGCCAGGCCAATGAAAATCGAATCCGGAAGTGTGGCAAGCGCCTGCTCGTCCTGCGGAATATTCACCCTGAGGAACGAATACGTATGGGAACTTACATGCGATGCCGTGGGCCGCTCGTCCACATCCTGGCTATACAGTTCTTTGCCTGGAAAGGCAAGCCGCCAGCTCCGAAGCGGCGTGGGCGGGTCCGTTGCGTCGTCGAACTCGTAGGGCACGTCGCGCCATTCGACGTCCCATACTTTTAGCGTGAAATCCCGGGGGGCGGCACTCGACACCATGCTGTTTCTATCCTGGTTAGCATATACCGGCGCCACAAAGACCGATGTCAGCTGCGCCCCGGCGGGCACCGGAAACACCTGCGCCATCATATTCTCTTCGTCCCCCGTAATATATACCATGTCCTGGTTTTTGCCGGTTTCGTGCGCCACCGTGGTGACATCAAAGCGCTCCCCTCCCCAATTGCCGGTAATATCCAGTTTGATGGGCGCAAAGAAATTCGCCTGCGTATGCACGACAATCAGCGTAACGCGCTCATACGTTCCTTTCACGGAGTGGCTTTCCGTATCGGGATCCAGGTTCGCAAGTTCCTTCGCCCCCGTTTCTGATTCGGTAAACAGCCGCAACGATAAATGCTTCCGGTTGTTTGCGTCCGCATCGCTCCCGACCCGGAAGCCGCCTCCCGGTCCCCCTTCTCCCGTGCTCTCGAAATCCTTGATTTCCAGCACAAGGTCCGTCGCATTCTCCCACGTCAAATACTCGACGGCGCCGCCGGTCAAGTTTACCGTCGTTTCGGAGGGAGCAGGGTCAGCCTGGGTATCCACGATGATGGTAGACGGCGCCTTCACGCTGTGCCGAATGGAAGGCTTGTAGGCGTACTGCTCCCCTACGCTGGCGTCGTTGATGAAATTCGCAGCGTGAAAATCCGCCACGACCCCCGCCAGCGTAAAACCATGCTCGCCCAGCACCTGATCGTAGGCGTCCGCGCCGTTGAGCCACGATCCAATCGGGCAAAAAGCGGCGCCCGGGGGGCATTTTGCGCGCACGATGGATCCGGTGGGTTCCAGCCCAATGCGGTCCGCAATGTAGGTCGTAAAAAGCCCGGACCGCTCGTAATCGTTTATGACTTCCACCGTCGCCGCATCGCGGCGCCAGGAAAGCAACGGGCGGCCATGCTCTCTCGGATCGTCCAGATACCTGATGGGACGCGGCGGAAATCCGTGCAACAATTCCGACCATTCCGACAAGCCCTCGTTGACGAAAGTCAATTCGCATGTGGAACAGGGGCCCTTGAAATTAACATGCTGATACGCATGATGAATGACGTGCTGATATTCGTGCACCAGGGTGCCCGCCAGCGGCAGGACGCCTTTTTGCAGGCCCTGGGGCAGATCCATGTACACAATATTGCCCATATTTCCAACGCCGGGTTCGTCCGGTTCGGGATCCAGGTCAACCGCCGTAACGAAGCCGAGCACGCAGCAATCGTCGGTGCCCTCTACAATATCGAAAAACAGTATGTCGACCTTGCCGTCCGCATTGGGCTCCGTCGGCGGATCGCCGAATATCTGATGGCTGTTCGCTATCATGCCCTCCTCCGGTCGCCAGGAACCCTCGGGGGTTCGGGAAAGCACGTAGGCCTCGATTTCCGCAAATTGCTCGTCCGTAGCGACGCCCATCTGATCGTTCGCAACCCAAATATAGGCGAGATCGTTTTGCGCCACGAGCGTGAAGGCGCGCTTCTCCCAACGAGCGTCGTCTGTATAAATATCCGTTATCACATTAAAGTCCTTCTCTTGCCCCATGTCGTACGATACCGCCGTCTTGAATGTGGGCAACAAACCAAGCGCTTTCGCTTCATGGTATGCCCGCAAGGCGGCAATGGACTCCGGCCTCCGGGCGAGCCGATCCGTAACATGAATAATTTGTATGTCGTCGTCCGCCGCCTGCCGGGCGTCTTGTCCGGAAACGGGCGGTTGCATGGTTTCGAGCTCGCCCAGGTATTGCGCAAACGCCGGGCTTGCGGCCGCCAGCAGAACAAGGCAAAAAAGCAAGGTAAGGCACGGAGCGAAGCGTCTGGCCATGGAAGCACCCAAAGCGTTTTGGTGGATAAAAGCGAATACGGTAATGTTACGGGATTATGACGAGATACGCCACCTGGTTCTAAAGTGAAGCAAAAAGCGTACCTTGCAATGCAAACAGGACGCGACCCGCAAACCGCGCCCTGTGATTTCCGTTACGCAAAAGCAGCCGGCCCCCTGGCGCAAAAGCCCGCAGCCAATGAAACGCCAACGCACGAAACCGTCCCGCATCCGCCCGCATCGACGCCATGCGCCCGAAGCGTACATACTCTGCCTGTTGTTCGTGGGCCTTGCTTCCTGCGCCACGAACCGCGAACCCGCCGCCGACGTCGTCACGGTAGAAGGCATGGTCGCCGTGCGGGGCAACGAGCCTTTTGCCGAGTACGTACTGGAAACGTCGGGCGACGCGGCGTACGTCCTCGTCTTCCCGGAAGACGTGGAAACCCCGGCCCGCCTGCGCGTGACAGGCCGTCTGTACGTCAAGGAACGGATGGGCAGATCGTATGCGCATATCGAAGTCCATACGTATGAAAAACTATCCGACTAAAGGCTGCATGCTGTTCGGCTGCAAAACGTAAAACGCAGGGCCGAAGGGAATTACCTATGAAAATCTTGCAAAAAAGATGCCGAAATCGCGCAAGCGGTCGCAGGGGAAAGCGCTACCCGCCCCGCTTGCCGCGCCGAACGAACCGCCCGGACAACCGCGCCAGTTCGGGTACCCGGCGCATATAGGCGATAGCGAGATACCCTGCCCCATAGATCGATACCACGACCAACGCTTCGACCGCAACGGGCAGACGGGGCGTCAAAAACCATGCGACGCCCGCCGGCACCGCCGCAACCAGCGCCATCGCCGTCATACGGCGCACGGCCTCCCAGGGCAAACGAAACGCAGGGAGCAAGACGCCGAGCGACCGCTGGAGACGCCATAATTCGACCCAGGCCCCGATGGTCGCGCCCGCAGCCAACCCCAGGCTGCCCAGATACAACGTACGCGTTCCCAGCGACGAACCCGCGACGGCCCCCACGGCCACGCCGTCCAATAGAAGCATGGCGGGGACCGCCGCACTCGTGGACACGACCACGCGCAACACAGCGATGCGCGCCGGGGTGCGCGTATTCTTGCGCGCATAGAACGCATTTTGCAACAGGCGGGACATGGCCGTCGCCAGCAGCCCCAGCGAATACCCGGCCA
The DNA here is from genome assembly GCA_022821845.1 of Rhodothermales bacterium. Classification (GTDB taxonomy): domain Bacteria; phylum Bacteroidota; class Rhodothermia; order Rhodothermales; family VXPQ01; genus VXPQ01. The sequence goes on from JAJECT010000001.1 coordinate 56,241, forward strand.
GCACCAGATACACCAGCCAGGCGTCCTCGGACCCAAACGCCCCCGTGCGGAAAAGCGCGCCCACGATAAGCAAGCCAAACGCAAGGTACCCGATACACGTGGGAATCGTCAGGAACAGCATCTGCCGAAGAGACCCGGACAGGCGCTGCGCGAAAGCGTCGGCTTTATCGGCCCCGAAACGAGACAGTTCGGGCAATTCCGACGCCGCCACGGACATTCCGAAAAGGCTTATCGGCAAGACATACAGCATCTGCGCGGGCCGCAACGCCGAGACGGCGCCCGCCGCAAGGCAGGAAGCCAGCAAAAGATCCAGGTAAGAAGAAATCTGATAGACGCCGCGCCCGGCGACAGCCGGTCCAAAGGCGCGCAGGGCTTCCCGAACCCCCGCCACCTTCGCGGACAAGGAAAGGCGGAAGCCGCGCAGCAGCCGAAACACCAGGGGCGCCTGCGCCGCGAATTGCAGGAAGCCGCCCAGCAAAGCCCCGTAGAAAGCGGCGAACAGCAGATCCGTCCGCGCGTCCGCCGCGGAACCCAGCGTCATCCTCGCCCCAACGATCAGCGCGCCAATGATCGCCGCATTCCACAGGACCGGGGCAAAGTACGGCAGAAAAAACCGCCGGTGGCTGTTCAGTACGCCCAGGCACCACGCCGCCAGCACCAGCAAGCCGGTCATGGGAAAGATGATGCGCACGGCCCGGACGGCCAGTTCGAATCGATCAACCGACAGTTCGCCCGCAGCCACGGCGGCGGCGTCCGCCCGGAACCCCGCCGCGAAAATCGTTACCACAGGCTCCGCCAGCAGTATGCCCGCCAGGGCAAGTAGCGCGGTCAGCGCCAGCAACAACCCGAAAATCGCCCCGGCGAACCGCCCCGCTTCCCGTTCCCGCCCCGCTGCGAGCATTTTCGAGTAGATGGGGATGAACGCCGCCGAAATCGTGCCCTCGCCCAGCAGATTCTGCAACAGGTTCGGCCCCCGGAACGCGACCTGAAACACATCCGCGTACGCGCCCAGCCCGAAAAAATGGGCAAGCGCCCGCTCCCGCGCGAATCCGAAGAGGCGGCTTGCAAGAATGCCGCCCGCCACCACGCCGGCGGCGTTCCTGCGCGGCGATCCCGCCGCGTCGCTTTGCCCGACCATGCCTTCCCGACCTTCCGAATCGGGGGTTTTCTCGGGTTCGCGGGAAACGTCGCTCATGCGCATTACGCTCCGGCGGCGTCCAGAAAGTAGCGTACGGCCAGTTCGTAGCCTTTCGCGCCCAAACCCACGATCTGCCCCGCCGATACGGCGGCGATCATGGACCGATGCCGAAAAGATTCGCGGGCGTGCACATTCGACAAATGCACTTCGATAACCGGTACGTCTATCGCCGCCACGGCGTCCCGCAGCGCGACGGACGTATGCGTAAACGCGCCGGGATTGAACACGGCGCCCGCCGCGCCCTCCCGGGCCGCCTCATGCAACGCATCGATCAGGCCCCCTTCGTGATTACTCTGGACAAACCGGAAATCCACCTCGGGAAACAAGGCGCAGAGGGCGTCCTGCATGTCGGCCAGCGTGGCCGTCCCGTAAGTTTCCGGTTCGCGCGTACCGAGCAGGTTCAGGTTGGGACCGTTGAGTACGAACAGTTTCATCAGGCGTCCTCCAGGGCGACGAGGCAAGGGCAAAGATTGCGAAAAGATACGAAATAACGACGCGAATCGCAGCGGCGGCCAAGACGAACCGCGCCGTCACGCCCCTGCTTCGAAAACCAGTCCGTCGTACCCAAGCCGGATGCCCTCCGGCAAGCGGGCCTCGGCGTCGGCGTGCAACGCGCTATGCGTCATATGGGTGAAATAGGTCTGCCGCGCGCCAATGCGCTGCGCGGCCCGAATCGCCTCCCGGAAAGAAAAATGCGTGGGATGCCCTTCCTCCCGCAAGGCGTCGAGCACCAGCACGTCCAGGCCCCGCAACAAGTCGAAGCTGCTTTCCGGAATCCGGTTGGTGTCCGTCAGGTAGGCGAATTTCCCTATCCGATACCCGAACAGGGGCAGTTCCCCGTGATACGCGTCGACAGGCACGACGGATACGGATTGCGCCGTATCGCGGCGGCCGGTTACGGTAAAAGGCCCCTCGACGCTTTGCAACTTCAGGTTGGGGACGCCGGGATAGGAACGGTCCTCGAAAATATAGGTGAACATCTTGCGCAGCACCCGCACGGTATTATGGCGAGCGTAACATATAATGGGCCGCCGGTTTTCAAACAGGAACGGACGCAGGTCGTCTATGCCGCCCACATGGTCGAAATGGTGATGCGTGAACAGCACGGCGTCGATGTGCCGGATGCCTTCGCGAAGCGCCTGCCCGCGAAAATCCGGTCCGATGTCGATAAGAATGCGCAACCCCTGCGTCTCCAGAACGCATGCGCTGCGGGTGCGCTTGTCGCGCGGGTCCTCCGAAGCGCATACTGGACACGCGCACCCGATAACGGGTACGCCGGTGGAGGTGCCCGTGCCGAGCAGGGTCACGCGAATGCGATCCTCACTCCGTATCATCCGCTTCGTATACCGCCTCCGGCTCGTTTTGCCGCCACACTTCCTCGACCGCGGCGCGCACGGCAGGTTTCAAAAAAATATCGTCGAGGGGCAGATCCCGCAAGCTGTTGGCCAGCACGATCAATTGCATTTCGGGAAGATGCTGCTTGTTCAGCACAATCATGCGCTCGTCGCCCACCTTGCACCGTCCGCCGCGAAAACGCCCCTTTTCCATGCGCACCTCCAGGCCAAACCCGGCGGCCGCTTCCTTGAGTTCTTCAAGAATGTGTTGGGTTTTCATCGGACGGCAGGGTGAGGGACAAAAAGAAAGCGGAATGCCGGAATGCGCGGTCACCAGTTCAGGCCCAGGGCGATCCTGTGCCGCGAGCCGCGGTGATCCAGCCTGGTCTGGTCCGGTTCCAGCAGCAAATCCGCGTCGCCCGCCCGCCAGGCTTGCATGCGAAACCCGTACCCCGCCGATAAACCAAGGCGTCCGAACGCCTCGCGAACATGCAGGCGGACGCCCGCATCCACCAGCCAGGACAGGCCCGCGCTCCCCCCAAAGGACCGCAGCGCAACGCCCAGGACGGGGGCCGCCCGCGCCTCGAACGCCACGTTCTTGTCGCGTTCCGCGCTCCCGCCAAGACCCGCGCCCAAACCAAGCACCGTTACCTGAAACGACGAAAACGGCGCGTCCGCCTCTTCGTTCAGGGTCACCCGGCGATAGTTGGACTGAAGCGTCAGGGGAATGTATAGTCGGGCGGTCTCCGACGCCCGAATCGCGAAAAGGCGGTTCCAGGTTTCTACGGAAAAGTCCAGTAACCGCGCGTCGGCTCCCGCGCCCGTGTTTTCCGGGCCGTATGCGATGGACGCGGAAAGATTGCCCCGCAGGTACAGCAAGCCATACGCCGGGCCCGTAAAGGCCGGGGCCTCTTCGTCCGGCTTCCCCCCTTCCGGCTGGAAATCGACGGCCTCCCACGCAAGCGCCACCGTGGTCGCGCGTTGCTGCGCAACCCTTCCGTAGGAAAAAAGCTGCGCCCGCGCCTCCGAAACCGCCGCAAGCGACGGCAAAGCAAGCAACGCCATGGCCGCAACGCCCGCAACCGGCGCCAGGGAAGTTCCGCGATAAGGCATAGTCTGGCCCAAAGTAGCGAAAGCAATAGCGATACGGTCCGACCCGCGCTATCCGGGCCGCCCCCTTTTCGGCGGGGCAACGCGCCGGGTCAGGTCCTCCCCGGACCGGGTATCCGTAATGCGGAATGCGTACGGCGACATCCTGCCGTCTGTTTTGAGGCGTACGCGCAAGGAATGTTTCAGAAAAAATCCAACGCGCACGCCGGCGAATTTGCTCTTCAGCCAGGCCGCCGTAAACGGATGCGTCCATAGCGTCAGGTTCCGCGGACCGTCCGTCGCTTTGTACGCCGCCATCCACTGCTGGATTTCCTGCAGCACGACGATCGGCTCCGGGCGCCTTCCCCGCGCGGCCCCGCGCCCCCTTCCGGGCGACGGTTTCGGTTCTTTTGTCTCTGCGCTCCGGGACGGTTTTCGGGGCGGCGATTTCGCTTGGGGAGGCTTGTTTTCCTGAGGCGGCGTTTTGCGCGGGGGAGGGGACGAGGCCTCCGGATTCTCGGACGCGCCGTTCTGCGCCGGAAAATCCGGGGAATTGGCGCCCACCGTAACGCTTGGACGCAAACGCTGCCGGGTAATCTGAATAAGCCCGAAGTCGCTCATGGGCAGCGCCTTCGTAACAGCGCGGTCCTTTCTGAATTCCTTCCGAAGCTCGTCGAAAATTTTCCTGCGGTTCTTTTCGTCCCGGAGGTCGATGAAATCCACCACGATAATGCCGCCAAGGTCCCGCAGGCGCACTTGCTTTGCGATAGCCCGCGCCGCTTCCAGGTTCACCTTCACCGAACTTTCTTCCTGCGACAGCCCGCGGCCCGCCCTGCCGGAGTTCACGTCCACCACATGCATGGCCTCCGTATGCTCAATGAAGAGATATCCGCCGCCCGGTAAATTAACGCGCTCCGAAAACGCCTCCTGTATTTCATTCTGGACGCCCGCCGCCTCGAACACATGCTTCTTGCCTGTGTGATGCCGGACGGCGCTGGCCATTTGCGGGGCAACCGCCTGAATGTAATTCCTGACGTTGCGATACAGCCGCTCGTTATCGATCAGCACCCGGTCGTAATCTTCGGAAAACCGGTCGCGCATAACCGACGAAAGCATGTTTACGTCGCGGTGCGCCAGCATGGGCGGCTTGGGACGGCCCGCAAGCCGCTGCTCCATCTTGCGCCATTTGTCGAGCAGCAGCCTTAAATCCGTGTCGAGCGTTTTGGCGTCTTTCCCCTGGGCCACGGTGCGCACGATCAGGCCTATGCCCGCCGGAACGAGGCTTTTGGCCAGCGCCTTGAGGCGGCGGCGCTCCTTGTAGGAATGAATCTGCTTCGACACCGCCACATAGTTTCCGAACGGAACGAGGACCAGAAAACGCCCGGCCATGGATATGTCCGTGGACACGCGGCTGCCCTTGGTCGAAATCGGCTCCTTGACTACCTTGACCAGAATCCGCTGATTGGCTTTCAGGGTTTTTTCCGGGGGAGCGGCGGCGCGGCGGCCCTTGTCCGTTTTTCTGGACAAGCGTTGCGCGAGGCGGCGGCGGGCGCGGATTTTCACGGTCCGCTCGAAGGAAGCCTTGTCCTCGCCGCGCCGGGATGCGCTACGGTCGCGGTGCGGTTTGCGGCGCGGCCCCCGTTTTCGCGGCGGCTTGCGGTTGCGATTCACCGTGCGCGAAACATCGGGCTGCTTCGACGCCACGAATTCGAGCAACTGCCCGAGGTCGTCCGACAAATCGGAAAAATGAAGAAAGGCGTCCTGTTTGCGGCCAATATCCACGAACGCGGCCTGGATGCTGGGCATGACCTTGCACACCCGGCCCAGATAAATGTCGCCGATCGTTCGCGAATTATCGGGATTCTCTATGTAGAGTTCTGCGAGCTTTCCATTTTCCAGGATGGCTATCCGCGTTTGCGCCTTTTCTGCATTGATGATAATTTCTTTACCCATACAAGACGTGAGCGCACGCCTTCGGCGAGTCGGTCGATGTGCTGCGCGCTCGGCCCCATCGGGCCGGGCGTTGCGCCTCGACGGCGCATCGACAGGGTTCCAACGGCATTCCCGGTTGGAGGCAAGCAGGCATTCCGCAGGGCAGGCGCAAAACCTGCCGGGGAACGCCGTTCATAAAGTGCGCCGTCGAGTACAAAGCGCCGACAAACCACGCGAACAAGCCGCGCAAGCGGGCTATTCGCAACAGGCGCTCCGCCCCGCGCATACGCAACGCACGGAATGCGTCGCTTACGAAAAACGGTATCGCAAAACCGACTCAAGGACAACGTGCTACGCTCCTTGAAAACTTGTAAAAATTTCGTATGTGAAGATCGGCGGCCCAGCCGGGTCGCCTAAAGAAAATTCACATTTTCCGATACCTTACATGCCGTTCGAGCCGAAATGATCCCGCCAATGCGGTGGCACTTTGTTCCCGTTTGCGCGTATTTTATCATCTTGCTTATTCCGAGTAACGCAGATTTTTGGCGCCAGACGCAGAAAATCACCGAATTTAACAGCCACGTCGTTCCAATGCGGGACGGCCCAGCCAAGACCGTTATCGTCCCCATTATGTCCCCCTCCACCTCCAAAGACCCCGAAAAATCAGGATATGCGACGACGAAGGCGCGGGGCCTGGCGGATGTCGTGGCGCTGGAGTCGCGCATCGCCCTCGTCAACGGAAAGGCCGGGCGCTTGCTGTATCGCGGCTACGATATCCGCGATCTCGCCCGCAACGCTTCCTACGAAGAAACGCTTTGCCTGCTTCTGGACGGCGACTTGCCCAATCAGGCCCGGCTGGACGAGATAAAAAAACAATTGCGGGCGGCCCTCGCGTTGCCGGAGGGCCTGTGGGGCGTGCTGGAACGCATGCCCGAAGGAGGCAGCCCCATGGCCATGCTGCGAACGGCGGTGTCCGCCCTCGGCCTTTTCGACGAAGAGGCCGACAACAACTCCCCGGAGGCGAATTATAGAAAGGCGATCCGGATCGTCGCGCGCGTTCCGGGCATTATCGCCGCGATCGACCGGTTGCGGAACGGCAAAGACCCGGTGCCGCCCCGCATGGATTGCTCGCACGCGCACAATTTTTTATACATGCTTACCGGAGAGCGGCCCGGCGAAATGGCCGAACGCGCGTTCGACGCCTGCCTTGTGCTGCACGCCGAACACGGACTCAACGCTTCGACCTTCGCAAGCCGCGTGATCGGGGCTACGCTATCGGATATCTACTCGGCTATAACCGGAGGCGTCGCAGCGCTGAAAGGCCCGCTGCATGGCGGGGCCAATCAGGAAGTGATGCGCATGTTGCTCGAAATAGACCGGTCCGGCCAGCGGCCAGCGGACTATGTTCGGGCGAAACTGGCGCGGCGGGAACGCATCATGGGCTTTGGGCACCGGGTCTACAAGACAATGGACCCGCGCGCAAGCATCCTCAAGGACATGGCCAAGGGATTCGGCGAAGAAGCCGGCGACCTGAAATGGTACGACATGAGCCTGGAAATGATGGACGTAATGGAGGCGGAAAAAGGGCTGTATCCCAACGTAGACTTCTTCAGCGCCTCCATCTACTACGCGCTCGGCATCGCTATCGACCTGTATACGCCCATCTTCGCCCTGAGCCGTACGGCGGGCTGGAGCGCGCATCTGCTGGAGCAGTGGGGCGACAACAAGCTCATTCGCCCGAAGGCCGCGTACGCAGGCCCACAGGAAAAGCACGTCCTTCCTGTCGAAGAACGCGCGTAACGCGCCTCGCTCAGGCGAACGAGGCGAAGACATGCAGCGGCCTGCGACCGGAGAACGCTCCGATCACAGGCCGCAGGCTGCCAATCCGGGAAGCGGGGTTATTCCCCTGCCTCTTCCATCTCTTCCTCTCCCTCCATTTCCTCCATCTCCATGTCGTGATCGCCGCCCTCATGGGCTTCCATATCGTCGCCTTCCATCTCCATCTCTTCGCCCTCCATCTCCATGCCGTCGCCTTCCATTTCCATCTCCATCTCCATGCCATCGTCTTCCATCTCCATGTCATGGCTTTCCATTTCCATGTCGCCATGGTCGTCCATCATGGCGTCTTCGCTGTCGGCTTGCTGTCCGCCGCAGCCGACAAGCGCCATCAACGCGATGGCAAGCGTCATTATGGAAAAAGTACGTAAATTCGTCATCGTTTGGCCTCCGTATGGCGAGTGGTTTTAACGTGTAAGCCCGGAACGGCGCGCTTGCGGGCGCCCCGCCGCGTCCATCCCGGAACATGCGGTTTGATTCCAGGCGATGGACAGTATATTCATTAAGTTTGTAATAATCCAATGAAACTTGCTATTTATTATCTTCTTTGCATTATTTTTCGCCCCCGACACGCCTGAAACACCCCGATCAGGGTCCAAAAAGCCCTTCGCCACAAGTTTCCGCCTGCATTATGACGCCCCGGACCCCACGCGACAAACCGGATATCCTGTCGGCCCTCGCCTCTCCCGTCGGCAAAAAGGCGCTGACCGGGGTTACAGGCCTCGCCTGGGCGGGATTCGTGATCCTCCACATGGCGGGAAACCTGAGCTACTTCGGCGCAGGCGAAGCCTACAACGAATACGCGCACAAACTCCTGAGCCTGGGGCCGCTCCTGTACGCCGCCGAAATCCTGCTCGTCGTTTGCCTCCTCATCCATGCGGTCCTCGGGGTCAATATCTACCTCGGCAAGCGGCGCGCCAGAAAGCGCGGATACGACGTATACCGAAGCGCCGGGCGGCCCGGCATGCAATCGCCAAGTTCGCGAAGCATGATCCTGACCGGCGTCGTACTGCTCGTTTTTCTCGTAATCCACATAAAATCCTTCAAGTTCGGTCCGGGCATCGCAGAGGGATACAGCCTGCTGGCAGAAGGCGAACAAATCCGGGACCTGAAGCGACTGGTTACCGAAAAATTCCAGCATCCGCTCTATGCCTTCGGATATACGGGCGTCATGATTTTGCTCGGATTTCATTTGCGGCACGGCGCATGGAGCGCGCTCCAGTCCCTCGGCGCCATGAACCGGCGCCTCGCGCCGCTCGTCTACGGAATCGCCGCCGCGCTTGCCGTCGGCGTCGCCGTCGGTTTTGTCGCGCTGCCCCTGTACATTTATTTTTCCGCCCTGTAACGCCACCGCTATGACGCTGGAAGCCCACGTTCCGTCCGGCCCGCTCGCCGAGAAGTGGCAGCACTATCTCGACAAGGCCAAACTCGTCAACCCGGCGAACAAACGAAAACACGAGATTCTCGTGGTAGGCACGGGGCTGGCCGGAGGCTCTGCGGCCGCCTCGCTGGCCGAACTCGGATACCGCGTCAAGGTGTTCTGCATCCAGGATTCGCCCCGGCGGGCGCATTCTATCGCGGCGCAGGGCGGCATCAACGCCGCCAAGAATTATCCGAACGACGGCGACACCGTCTGGCGGCTGTTTTACGACACGGTCAAGGGGGGCGACTACCGCGCCCGCGAAGCCAACGTGCATCGCCTCGCCGCCATCAGCAACCAGATCATCGACCAGTGCGTTGCGCAAGGCGTTCCGTTCGCGCGGGAATACGGCGGCCTGCTGGACAATCGCTCCTTCGGCGGCGCCCAGGTGTCCCGCACGTTCTACGCCCGGGGCCAGACCGGCCAGCAATTGCTGCTGGGCGCGTACCAGGCGCTGGAACGACAGGTGCAGGCCGGCGGCGTCGAAATGTTTCCTCGCAGGGAAATGCTCGAACTCGTGGTGGTGGACGGCGCGGCGCGGGGCATCGTGGTGCGCAACCTTGTAACGGGCGAACTGGAGCGCCACGCAGGCGACGCCGTGCTCCTCTGCACGGGAGGGTACGGCAATGTGTATTTCCTGTCCACGAACGCCAAAAACTCCAACGTAACCGCGGCCTGGCGCTGTCACCGGAAAGGGGCCTTCTTCGCCAACCCCTGTTACACCCAGATTCATCCGACCTGCATTCCGGTGTCGGGGAAATACCAGTCCAAACTGACGCTGATGAGCGAAAGCCTGCGCAACGACGGCAGGGTCTGGGTGCCCGGCACGGCGGGCGATGCGCGCGCGCCGGGAACCATTCCGCAAGCGGAGCGCGACTATTACCTGGAGCGGCGGTATCCGGGTTTCGGGAACCTCGTGCCGCGGGACGTGGCGTCGCGGGCCGCCAAGGTGATATGCGACGACGGCTTCGGCGTGGGCGCGACGGGACAGGCGGTGTACCTGGATTTTGCGGACGCCATCGGGCGGCTTGGGGAATCCCGCGTACGGGAGCGCTACGGAAATCTTTTCGAAATGTACGAGCGCATCACGGGCGAAAATCCCTACCGGGCGCCGATGCGGATCTATCCCGCCGTGCACTATACGATGGGCGGGCTGTGGGTGGACTACCGCCTCATGAGCAGCATACCGGGCCTGTTCGTGCTGGGCGAAGCCAATTTTTCCGACCACGGAGCCAACCGCCTGGGGGCCAGCGCGCTCATGCAGGGCCTTGCCGACGGATACTTTATTATTTCGTCCACGCTGGGCGACTACATCGCTTCCGGCGGCGGCAGCGGCGAGGTGCGCGCGTCCGAGGCGGCGTTCGACGAGGCGGCGAACGCGGCGGAAGATCGCATCCGGCGCATGCTCCACGTGGATGGATCCAAAACGGTTACGGAGTTTCACCGGGAACTTGGCCAGATCATGTGGGACTACGTAGGCATGTCCCGCAACAGGGAGGGGCTCCTGCACGCCATCGACGCCATCGCCGACCTGCGCGCCGACTACTGGGAGAACGTATCCGTCCCCGGTCGAAAAGACGCCCTGAACAAGAACCTCGAATTCGCAGGCCGCGTAGCGGATTTTCTGGAACTGGGCGAACTTATGGCCCGCGACGCCCTGCACCGGGAAGAATCGTGCGGCGCCCATTTTCGGGAGGAATACCAGACGCCGGAAGGCGAAGCGCTGCGGCGGGACGACGCGTACGCCTACGTCGCCGCATGGGAATCCACGGAGAACGCCGCAGAGCCTGTCCTCCACAAGGAGGCACTCTCGTTCGAGGCCGTGGATTTATCTACGAGGAGTTACAAATAGCGTAGCGCGTTGCCAACGCACTGAACCATTTCGCAGCCCTATGGCGCAAACGATGACCATACACTTCAAAATCTGGCGGCAGTCCGGACCGGACGCCAAGGGAAAACTGGTCGATTACACGCTCGACAACCTGAACGAGGACATGTCTTTCCTGGAGGCGCTGGACGTGCTGAACGAAGCGCTCATCCACAAGGGGGAAGAAGACCCGGTCGAGTTCGACAACGACTGCCGCGAGGGCATTTGCGGCTCGTGCGGCCTCGTGGTGGGAGGCATTGCGCACGGCCCCATGAAAGCCACCGCCGTGTGCCAGTTGCATATGCGGCACTACAAGGACGGGGACACCATTGTCGTCGAACCGTTTCGCGCCGAAGCGTTTCCCATTATTAAGGACCTGGTGGTGGATCGCAGCGCGTTCGACCGCATTATCGCGGCGGGCGGGTATGTGTCCGTGGATACAGGCGGCGCGCCGGATGCGAACAGCCTGCCCGTTCCGAAGAACGACGTAGACGAAGCATTCGATTTCGCGACCTGTATCGGGTGCGGAGCCTGCGTGGCCTCCTGCCCGAATGCGTCCGCTTCCTTGTTCACCGGCGCGAAAATAGCCCATCTGGCGCACCTCCCGCAAGGCCAGGCAGAACGCAAGCAGCGGGTCGTGCGCATGGTGGATCAGATGCAGGCCGAAGGCTTCGGCGACTGCTCGAACCACGGAGAATGCGAAGCCGTCTGCCCAAAGCAAATTTCCATCGCCGCCATCGCAAAAATGCGCCGGGAATACCTGCGGGCGGTGTTTGGGTGAGGGAGCGCTACAACTCCGGGTAGTACGTCTCCGCAGCCGACATCCATGCTTGCGCCGCCGTTTCCCAGACCTGCGCTTCCCGCTCCTCCACCGCCTCGGACGCTTCTTCCGCCCGAAGCGCCTCTTCCCACAACATCGCCGCTGCGCTGCCTGGGGAAAGCGTCCTGAGCGAGTCCGCCCTCTGCGCGCCTTCTCGCGCCGCCGCCGCATAGCCCCGCGCCGCCACAGCCGACTCCCGGGCATTCGCCGCATACTCTGGCGCCTCCGCAGCCCACGCCAGCGCATCCGAAGCCGATTCCCGGGCGGTCGCAGCATGCCGCCGCGCATTCGCAGCCCGCTCTCTGGCGGTCGGAACATACCCCAGCGCATCCGAGGCCCGCTCCCGACTGTTCGAAGCATGTTGCATCTCGGCCGACGCTTCCCACGCCTGCGCCTCCGCTTCCCGCGCCGCAGCTGCCGTTTCGGCCGCCGACGCGGACGCGTCGTACGCCAGGGCCTCCGCTTCATACGCCGCCGCAACTTTTTCTTGAAGCAGGGTTTCTTCTGCCGCCGCCTGTTGTTCTGCTTCGTTAGGGCCGCAAGACGCCAGGATGCAGGCTGCTGCGATTATGAGGGCTTGGGGTTTCATGGGGGTTTTGGGGTATGTGTCATGGAGCGGAGGTACCGATAAAATAATGCGGGGGGTGAAACTTCCAAAGGCGGGACCTGAAATACGGCGATATGCACCCCAACGAACCGGGGGCCGGTTGCGCTGGGGTCGAAAAGCCTCTACGCCGACCTTATTACGCCAAAAAATCCTTAACTTTTTCGTTTTTTTGCCGTACAACACTGCTGTCCTTGGCGCCTCGTCAGCACCAGTATGCGACATCATGCAGAGCAGTTCGGCAAGATCAAGACCGAGAGCGCGGAGCGGTTCGCCGCAATGCAAGCCGAAAATGCGGAGCGGTTCGGGGCTATACAGGCGAGCATGACAAAAGAAATCGGAGACAAAATCGAAAGTCAAAGAAGTTGGATTGTGGGTACGGCTATAGGCGCGGGAATCCTGATTACTGGTATTATTGCCCTTATAATAAATTGGCCTTGGTAGCCCATGGCCTGATGCGCCCGGCCAGGCACCCTTGAGTAGCGTGAAGTTCCGATAACGTCTTATTTATCGGAAGCAAGATCGAAAAACGGCGTTTCAGGGCAATGCGCAGGGCCTCACGGGTCTTTCTTGCGGCGGGCGCGGCGGGCTTTATCCTGCGCATCCCGGCGTTCGCGGTATCGTTCGCGGGCGCGTTCTTTCAAGCGTTCGCGGTACTCTGGATCGTTCGCGTATCGCTCGCGGGCGCGTTCTTTCAAGCGTTCGCGGTACTCTGGATCGTTCGCGTATCGCTCGCGGGTGCGGGCGCGGGCGGCGGCTTTCAAGCGTTCGCGGTACTCTGGATCGTTCGCGTATCGCTCGCGGGCGCGGGCAAGATAGGCTTTCTTTCGTTCGCGGTATTTAGGGTCGTTCGCCCGGCGTTCACGTTCGCGGGCGTTCTGGCGTTCGCGGTATTCTGGATCGTTCGCCCGGCGTTCACGGCGGCGGGCGTTCTGGCGGGCGTTGTATTCGGGATCGTTCAAGCGGCGTTCGCGGGCGCGTTCTTTCAAGCGTTCGCGGTACTCTGGATCGTTCGCGTATCGTTCACGGGCGCGGGCGGCCTCGCGGGCGCGGCGTTCCTTGTCTGTCATTGTCTGAATCCGTGTTTGTGTTCAGGGGCGTTATGCCGCTTTTCGTCTATTCAGGCGGGGCGGCCTGCGGAGCCGCAATAAACAGCACGGCAAGCAACACGCCCGCCGCAATCAGGATTTTATCTCGTGGTTTCATGCATTTTCAGGATTACGTAGTACCGTCCAATACCGGACCCAGCTTCTAACACTAAACCCCACATCGCCCAAAATCAAGCCCCGCCGCAAAAAATCCGCCAGGAAAAGATTCCGCCATCGGCTCGCCGGCCCCACCACCCCCGGAAAAGCCCCCACAACCCCCTACAAAGGAATATTCCCATGCTTCTTCCGGGGATTGCGGGCTACTTTGTTGCGCAGCATATCGAACCCCTGGACAAGGCGGTGCCGCGTTTCGGCGGGCAGGATAATGTCGTCGATGTACCCTTGCCCGGCGGCGATATAGGGATTCGCGAACGTATCCCGGTACTGCCGCACGAAATCCTCTTCCGCCGCCGAGGGGTCCTCCGCCTCCGCCAGTTGGCGCTTGTAGATAATCTCGACGGCCCCCTTCGGTCCCATCACCGCGATTTCCGCCGTAGGCCAGGCGAAATTCAAATCTCCCCGAATATGCTTCGAGTTCATCACGTCGTAGGCGCCCCCGTACGCCTTGCGCGTAACGACCGTAATTTTCGGCACGGTCGCCTCGCAAAACGCATAGAGCAATTTGGCGCCGTGCCGGATAATGCCTCCCCATTCCTGGTCGGTCCCCGGCATGAAACCGGGCACGTCCACCAGCACCAGTAGCGGAATGTTGAAGGCGTCGCAAAACCGCACGAAACGCGCGCCCTTGACCGAAGCGTCCATATCCAGCACGCCCGCCAGCGCCCCCGGATTATTCGCAACCACGCCCACAGACCGCCCCCCGATCCGCGCAAACCCGATCAGCAGATTCGGCGCAAAATCGGCCTGAATCTCGAAAAAATTGCGGTCGTCCACAAGCATCCGGATCGCTTCCAGCATATCGTAGGGCTTGTTCGGATGCGCGGGGACCAGATCGTTCAGTGCCTCGTCCATCCGGTCCGGCGGGTCGTCGGTGGGAACGAACGGCGGCGCCTCCTCGCAATTCTGCGGAATAAACTGCAAGAGATCGCGTATCCGCTGCAAACATTCCACCTCGTTCTCGCAGGCCATGTGCGCAACGCCGCTCTTTTCGGTATGGGTGCGTGCGCCCCCCAATTCCTCGGCGGTAACTTCCTCCCGGGTCACCGTCTTGACCACATTTGGCCCCGTAACGAACATGTAGCTCGTGTTCTTCGCCATAAAAACGAAGTCGGTGAGGGCCGGGCTGTACACCGCGCCCCCCGCGCACGGACCCAGCACCGCAGATAACTGCGGCACCACGCCCGACGCCATCGTATTCAAAAGAAAAATCTCCGCATACCCCCCCAGCGAATCCACGCCTTCCTGTATGCGCGCGCCCCCGGAATCATTCAGCCCCACGATGGGCGCGCCGTTCTCCAGCGCCAGTTCCATGAGGCGAGTGATCTTGCGGGCGTGCGCAAGCCCCAGCGACCCGCCGAATACGGTAAAATCCTGACTGTAGACATAGACGAGCCGTCCGTCTATCTCGCCAAATCCCGTAACCACCCCGTCGCCGTAGGGCCGCCGCTCGGCAAGCCCGAAATCCTGCGCCTGGTGCCGCACGAACATCCCGGTTTCCTGAAAGGACCCGGCGTCCAGCAACACGTCGATCCGCTCGCGGGCTGTCAACTTGCCCCGTTCGCGTTGCTGCGCAATACGCGCCGCGCCCCCGCCAAGCCGCGCCGCTTCGCGGCGGCTTTCCAGATCGGCTCGCCTTTGTTTTCGATCGTCCATGCGGGCGGCTCAAGCGCCGTACCGGGCCTCTACGGCCTCGGTAAAGGCGACGGCAGGCGGGCTGTAGATATTCACCTGATATTTCATAAATACATCGCTTGCAATGGTTTGCGACGCCTCCGACCAGTCCCTCGCCCCATGCAATCGCTGCAAAACCGCTTCGTAGGCGTCCTCGCGTCCCTGAAAAAGACACTCCACGAAAAGGCCCCTGTTCCGCCCGCCGCGCTCCCCAAGCACGGCGTATTCAATATCCGCCAGCGCGCCAGCCCCGTTGCGCTCGCCCGCCGGCGCATCGGAAGCCTCGGAAATATCGGATACATCAGCAACCTCGGATTCTTCCGGCGGCGACGCAACAGAACGGGTTTCAGACGCCATCGCCTTGGCGGCAGCGTTCGGCAGAGCAACAAGTTTCAGTGCGCCGGACGCGCCGTCTCCCGCAGGGCTTTGTTCGCTTGCGGCGACTTTTTCGACCGCCTCTTCCGCAGGCGCGGGCGCAGAGGCCGGACGAAACTGTTTCCAGAGCGGCTCCGGCGCCGCGCTTCCGTTCTCGCGAGGCGAAGCAGGTTCGGAAGGCGTTGTGGCGGGCGCGTCGTCGTCCGAACGTCTCGCAAACCGTTTCCACAATGGTTGCGGGGCCGGGGGCTTCGGCGGCGGGGACGGCTCCGCCGGTTGCGCCTGTTCCCGGGGCGGCTCTGCGGCGGATTCCGCGGCTTGCGCGATGCCGGACGTAAAAAACGCTTCCAGTTTCTCGGCGGGCATGCTTTCCTTCGAATCGTACAATTGTCCGAGATACCGCAACAGGTCCTCGGCCCCCTTTTCGCGCAAAAACGCTTCCAGAAACTCTACGGGGATGTCGCGATGCCCGGCGGTGGCGAGCGTCTTCGCCAGTGGATCCAGCAAACGAAGCCACTCAGCGGGCGAACTTTCCGCCGCCAGGCGCCGATCCGCCGCGCGCGCAAACGCTTCGAACGCATCCCGCTCCACCGGCTCGTCCCCCTGCTCGTCCAGCCAGGTCTCAAGCTGGTCGCGCCAGGGAATCCGCGCAGGGTACAATCCCATGCGATCGCGCATCGTATCCGCCGTCGCCGGATTGCCGAGCGGGTCGAACACCGAGTCGACGAGGGACGCCGTCGGCTGAATAACCAGATACAGCGTCTGGCAGCACGCATTCTTCAGAAAATCGGCCCACACGGAAGCAGGAAAACCCTGATGACGTGCCGCCAGGTTGAAAAAATGCGCGCGCGCCTCGTTCACTTCTGGAGATTCTGCATCGATCCAGGCTTCCCGGAGATGGCTTTCCCTCAGCGCGTCCCGCAGTTTCATATGCAGCACTTGTTCGAGATAATCGGCCAGCGCCCGGGGCATGGGTTCGCGTCGGATATCCGAACGTCCGTAGTCGCGGTCCGGCGGAAATGCGGCGATCAGGCGATCAAAAAGGGCTTGGGCAATCGTAGTAATCATGGCGTAAGCGTGGCGACGAAGAAAATAACGACGCGGCAAGCGGCGGCGCAAGGGGTGGAAGGGCAGAAAAAGGGCCGCGCGCTATGTCCGGGCGCCCTGGTCCATCGGATCCGGGCGTCGGCGGGCGACCGGCGCCGGAGAGGACCAGGTTATGTATGACTTTCCGGGACCGAACGGGTATAACCGAATCGTTACAAAAAGGTTATACCATAGGTTATACAGCCAGTTCGGACAGAAAAACCCGTTACCCATTGCACAAAAAACCTGCGATAAGGTTCCCGGCTTCGGAAACATTGCATTCGACCGCGCCGGCGCGCATTTTAAGGATGCGCCAATCCATACCTTATGCGGGGCGCGCAGACACACAAACCGGCGAAACGACGCGGCTATGTCGTTACTTCAGGAACGATTCGAAAAATTCATGGCGTGGACAAGCGACGCGCCGCTTGGACTCGTCGTAGACCGCGCCGAAGGGCCCTACCTGTACCTTTCGGACCAGCGCCGCATCGTGGATATGATCAGCGGCGTGGCCGTTTCTTCGCTGGGGCACGGGCATCCGGCGGTGGTGGAAGCGGTCCGCAAGCAAGCAGAGCGGCATATGCACGTGATGGTCTACGGAGAATTCGCGCTGCGCCCGCAAGTAGACCTTGCAGCATGCCTGGCCCGGCATTTGCCGCCTGCCTTGCAGGTAACCTACTTCGTCAATTCCGGGACCGAGGCGAACGAAGGCGCGCTCAAACTGGCGAAAAAGGCCACGGGACGGTCGAACATCGTGGCGTTCGAGGGATCGTTCCACGGGGATACGCACGGATCGTTGTCCGTAACCGGGCGGCCCGTATACCAGGACCCCTTTCGCCCGCTGCTGCCGGGCGTACATATGCTGCCCTTCGACGACGAAAGCGCCTTGCAGGCCATAGACGAACGTACGGCCTGCGTTATTACCGAACCCATTCAGGGGGAAGGCGGCATGAACGTTCCGTCAGAGCGCTGGATGCGGGCGTTGCGGGCGCGTTGCGACGAAACCCGCGCCCTCCTGATCTTCGACGAAGTCCAGACAGGGTTCGGGCGTACCGGATCGCTTTTTGCGTTCGAGCAATTCGGCGTCGTCCCGGATATTCTGACCCTTGCGAAAGCCTTTGGCGGCGGCATGCCGCTGGGCGCCTTCGTTTCCAGCGCAGAGCGGTTTCAGGCCCTCAGAAGCAATCCTCCGCTGAGTCACGTAACCACGTTCGGTGGCCATCCGGTATCTTGCGCCGCCGCGCTGGCCGCCCTGCATGTGTTGCTGGGCGAAGCGCTTCCCGCCCGCGCCCGCGCCATAGAAGCACGCATCCGGGAGCGGTTGCGGCACCCGGCGATCCTCGCGCTGCCCGGACGCGGCGCCATGCTGGGCATGCAACTGCGCGACGCCAGGCTGACCGCGCGTACGGTGCGACGATGCCTCGAAGAAGGCGTATTGCTGGGATGGACCCTGCATTCGGACTGCCTGGTCCGCATTGCCCCGCCCCTCAACATCCCCTTCGACACGCTGGACGACGCGTGCAGCGCCATCGTCCGGGCACTCGACGCGGCGGAGCGCGACATGCCGCCATGATCGCAAGCTACCACACGCTGCGCGCCCTCGTGCCGGAATGGCGAACGTCGCTCGTCGGGCGTACGCTTGAGGATGTCTGGTCGCAGGAACGGGACGAACTTTCCCTCGCCTTTTCGGGCGAAGACGGCGCGCAAACGCTCCGGGCGGGCGTCCGCCCCCCGCTTCTTTTTATCTTTTCCGCCGACGGGTACGCCCGGGCCCGCCGCAACGCCGCCACGCTGTTCGAAGAAGCCATCGGGCGCCGGCTGGAAGCCCTGCGAATAGCCGACCGGGATCGCATGCTCTTCCTGGACCTCTCTGGAGGCATAACCGTGCAAATCGCCTTGTTCGGCCCGCGCGCCAATGTGTTTCTCGTGGCGGAAAACCGGATCCTGTCCGCATTTCGGAACGATAACGCGCTCGCAGGCGGCGCGCCACCCGCCCCGCGCCCGGCTCCCGACCCCAAGGGCGAAGCAGCGTTCGCCGCCCGCTACGACCCCAAAGGCCGCTCCGTCGCGCAAGCGGTATGCCGGGCGTGTCCCCTGCTCGACCGTACGCTCGCCGCCGAAGCCGCCGTACGCGCCGGATTGGACCCGAACGCGCCCGCCGAAACGTCTCCGACAGAGCGGGCGGCGCTGTTCCAGGGCGTGGAAACCGTGCGGCGGGACCTCCTTGCGCCGGCCCCCCGCATCTATCGCAACGAACAAGGCGCGCCGCTTTTTTCGCTCGTCGCGCTGGACGAGGCCCGCAATATGGAGGAAGAATGCTTTGGCGCAATCGGGCAGGCGGTCCGGGAAGGCGTCCGCCGCGCCCTCGCCCACCGCCGCTTCCGGGACCTGTTCGAACCCCTCGAAAAGGCGCTCGAACGCGCAGCCGGGCAATACGACCGCCGCCTGGGGCATATGCAGGAAGCAGCCTCCCGGGAAAGCCGGGCGGATCGGTACGAAACCTGGGGACACCTGCTGACGGCGCAAGCGCAGTATATTCCCCGAGGGGCCGAGGAAGCCTCCCTGCGAAACCTGTTTTCCGAAGGAGAAATCGTTACCGTACCCCTCGACCCGGCCCTGTCGGCCATGGAAAACGCCCAGCGTTTTTACGACCGGGCCCGCCGCGCGCGGGCGGCGCGAAAAGCCGCCGAACGCCGCCGGACAGAAACCGAGCGAAGCGCGCGGGAAGTACGGGAACTGCTGGATGCGCTGCGCGCAATAAAAACCCTGCGGGCCTTGCGCGATTTCCGCACGGACCAGGCGAACCTCCTGGCGCCCTTCCTGCACGATCCGAAACAGGCGGGCGGAGGCGTCCCCTTTCGGCGCTTTCGCCTCAGCGCAGGATACGAGGTCTGGGCAGGGCGCAATGCCCGCCAGAACGACGAATTGACGTTTGGACATGCGCGAAAATACGACTTGTGGATGCACGCCCGCGGCGCGCCGGGCGTACACGCCGTGCTCCGGCTGCCCCATCGCAACGCCGCGCCGGACGCTGCGACCGTCGAGCAAGCCGCATCTATCGCCGCCTGGTTCAGCAAGGCCCGGGGCAGCAGCCTTGCGCCCGTGACGGTCGCCGAACGCAAGTACGTGCGCAAGGCCAAAGGCGGACCGCCCGGCGCCGTCGTAACGGAACGCGAAACGGTGTTGCTCGTGGAACCCGGGCTGCCGGACGGCGCTTCGTAATCCGGGAGAGCGCCCCGGAAAGCGCCGCCTGCCGTATCTTCCCTGCGCTCCGGAACGCATTTCGTCCCGATTTTCAAGGATACTCCGATTCAGATCATGACCTGGTGGGAAGCGGCGCTGCTTGGCCTCGTTCAGGGGATTACGGAATTTCTTCCCGTGTCTTCCTCCGGGCATCTTGTCCTCCTCCGGCACGGACTGGGCCTGGAAACGGACCACATTACCTTTGAGGTCTTCGTGCATTTCGGCACGGTGCTGAGCATCGCCACGGTATACCGGGCGCGCATCCTGGGCCTCGCGCGAAGCGTATGGAAAGCCGCGCGGCGACCCGGCGGCATGGGCGCGCAATACCGCAAGGACGAGCATTTCCGGCTGGCGGCGTTCATTCTCCTGTCCATGATCCCCACCGGAGCGCTGTACGTCGTATTCCGGGAGCCGCTGGAGGCTGTTTTCGCGGCGCCGCATATCGCCGCAGGCATGCTGCTCTTTACGGGCTGCCTCTTGCTCCTCACCAGAATGCGCCCGCATCCGAACGGAAATATGTCCCCCTGGAAAGCGATCGCCACGGGCGCCGCGCAAGGACTTGCGATGATCCCCGGCGTCTCCCGCTCGGGAGCCACCATCTGCGCCGCAATCTACCAGAACGTACGGCCCGCCGAGGCCGTCGCTTTTTCCTTCCTGATGTCCGTGCCCGTCATTGCGGGCGCCACGGGCATCGAGGCCATAGGCCTTGCGCAATCCGGAAGTTTCGCGAACTTGCCGCCCATCCTGATGGGGACGCTCGTAGCGTACGGGGCCGGCGTATGGGCCATCAAAACAGTAATCCATCTGGTGCGGCAGGGAAATCTGATCTGGTTCGCCTGGTATTGCTTCCTGGCGGGCGGCCTGGGACTATGGTGGTGGTTGTAGGCATTGACGCATGGAATCGTTACGGACACATCGCCGGAGGGAACGTAGCCTATGAGGCTGGTCGCTATCGTGGGCCGCCCGAACGTGGGCAAATCCACGCTCTTCAATCGCCTTGTGGAGGCGAAACAAACCATCGTGCACGACGAACCCGGGGTAACGCGGGACCGGGTGTACGGCGAGGTGGAATGGGCGGGACACACGTTCGACGCCGTAGATACGGGCGGATTCGTTCCGGCGAACGCCGAAGTCTTCGCAGAAGCCATTCGCGAACAGGTGCATATTGCGATCGACGAAGCCGACGCCATCCTTTTCGTCGTGGACGTAACGACCGGCATTACAGACCTGGACGAAGAACTGGCCGCCGTGCTGCGGCGGACGAAAAAGCCGGTGCTGGTGGCGGCGAACAAGTCGGACAACGACCAGCGGCGCTGGGAATCCGGCGCATTCTATGGACTTGGCCTGGGCGAGGTGTACCCCGTAAGCGCCATTAACGGCACGGGCAGCGGGGAAATGCTGGACGCGCTGACGGCGGCGCTGCCCGCCGCGCCGGACGCGCCCGCGGAGGACGCCCGCATTCGCGTGGCGCTGGTCGGGAAACCCAATGCCGGGAAATCGTCGCTGGCGAACGCGATTCTTGGCTTCCCCCGCTCTATCGTGACCGAAATCCCGGGCACCACCCGGGACGCCATCCATTCGAGCGTCTCGTTCGAAGGGCAGGAATTCCTGCTGGTGGATACGGCCGGGCTGCGCAAACGGGCGCGGGTTTCAAGCAACATAGAATTCTACGCCGCGCTGCGGACCCGCCGCGCCCTCGCGACATGCGACGTGGCCGTGCTGCTCATCGACGCCGCCGACGGGTTGCACATGCAAGACATCCGCATTCTGAAACAGGCGGAAGAACTTAAAAAAGGCCTGGTGATGGCCGTCAACAAATGGGATCTGGTCGAAAAAGAAACCAACACGGCCCGGGACTGGCGGCGCGAAATATACAAACGCCTTCCCATGCTGGACTACGTGCCGGTATTGTTCGTCTCTGCCTTGACGAAGCAGCGGGTCCATACGGTGCTTCGCGCAGCCATGGCGACGCACCAGCGGCGGCGCCTCCGCATTCCGACCCATAAAGTGAACGAAGTAATGCAAAAAGCCATCGGCAAGCATCATCCTCCCACATGGCGCAACCAGTTCGTGCGGATAAAATACGCGTCCCAGGTCGCGACGAATCCCCCGGTATTCGCCTTTTTCTGCAACTATCCGAAAGGGGTGCACGAATCGTACCGGCGCTATCTCGAAAACGAACTCCGCAAGGCGTTCGATTTCGAGGGCATTCCGCTCACGCTGGCGTTCCGCGCCAAGTCGCGCGGACAGGAATAAAGGCGGGCGCGAGACGGCCTGTGGGTTGGGCGCGGAGGGCTTTTCTGCAAGCGGACGGCCATTGTTTTCGGATATTTTCAGAATATTCGCAGCAGCGGCTCGCGATATCCGGCGACGAAACGTATCTTGGCTTCAGGACCTTTAAGCATTTTCGCACCCTTCGAGTCCGCCATGAAAGGCCATTCGACGCCTCCGAAAAAGAAGAACGAGCGTACGCTCAATTTCTGGGAGCGCCTGTATCTCCCGGAAGTATTCAAGGGGCTTGGGTACAGCTTCCGCAAAATGCGGCAGCCGCGCTACACCGTGCAGTACCCGGAAGAGCAGTGGTATCCCCCGGACAGTTATCGCGGGCGCCCGGTGCTGGTCGAGGAAGAAGGACGGCCTCGTTGCGTTTCCTGCAACCTGTGCGCGCGGGCTTGCCCTCCCATGGCTATTTCCATGCAATCGCACGAAATGGAGGGACCCAAGGAGCGCGAACCGGAATGGTTCGAAATCAATATGCTGCGATGCATCTACTGCGGATATTGCGAAGAAGTCTGCCCGGAAGAAGCCATCGTCATGTCGAAAGAATACGACCTGACCTTCCAGCATCGCGAGGAAGCCATATTCGGCCTGGAGCGACTGCTCATGCCCGCAGAGCGCCTCAAGGACCGGTTCGATTGGCTCGAAGCCTACAAGGACCGGCAGTTTGGCGAAGCGTGGGATTTCCAGCGAGAAAACAACGTGCATAGCCTCAAGGACCGTTCGTTTCTTGCGTCGCTGGCCGAAGAGATCCAAAGCGACGCCGAGGCCCCGGCCGAACCCGCCCCGCACGCGGAATGAACGACGCCCCCCATGCGCCCCGCGCAGGCGAAGTCCGCCAGGCATTGATTGGGCAACTGGCCTATCTGATTGACGAAACCGACGTGCTGCGCAAGCACCTCGGGCGGATTCCGGAAAGCGTGCTGGAAGGCCGCCCGGTGGCAAGCGATCTCTCCCTTCGGGAAATGTATGTCGCGCTGCATCTTTTCGACGAGGAAATATACGTCCCCGCCGCGGCGCGCCTGGCGAAAGCCGAAACCGCTTCCCTCGACGTACCCGATGCAAGGACGCTGCTGGACCAGACCGCGCCGGCGCGTACGGACATGCAGGGCGCGCTGGACCGCATCCGATCCGCCCGGACGAAGTTAGGCGCGCTCTTCGCCGGCCTGGACCCTGACGCATGGACCCGGCCCGTCGTCGTGCAGGGCGCGGCGACAGACGTCTTTGGCCTGGTCCGCCATATCGTCCGGCACGACGTGGATCTATTGCGCGGCGCGGCCATCCGCCTGCACGAAAGCAGGCTCACCGCGCGCAGGGAAGATATTCCCAAATAATTCGCAATGGGCCAGGGGAGGGCGCAACCTGGAAAAAACGGACGCGCTGTAACGATTGCAAGAAAAATTCGTCTTATGGATATACATTACTCGGTATAATGCCGGAAATTCGTATTCAGTCTGGCTATTTCGCCAAAAACGCCCTGCATTGCTCCAGCGAAACATGGCTGCGCGAGAGAAAACATACGAAGACATTGCCTCCGCCTTCCGGGAAGGACGTTTCCAGCCGCTCTATTTTTTCTATGGAGACGAGCCGTTCCTGATCGAGGAACTGCAGGACCTCCTGCTGGAGCGCGCCCTGGCCCCGCACGAACGGGATTTCAATCTCGATATCGCGTACGGCCCTGACACCGACGCGCAGCGCGTGCTTGCGTTGTGCGCTGCGTGGCCCGTCATGAGCGAGCGGCGCGTAGTCATTGTGCGGGATTTCGAAAAACTGAAGGACAATCGCCTGTTCAAGAACTATGCGGAGCAGCCAAATCCGTCGGCGGTGGTCGCGCTCGTATGCGGATCGAAGCCGAACCATGCAAGACATCCCTACCGGGCCTTGCGGCAACACGCCGTGTCCATGGAAAGCAAGCCGCTCTACAGCAATCAGACGCCCGGCTGGATCAAGCGACGCGCCCAAAAGCACGGATACGAAATGACGCAGGAAGCCGCGCAAATGCTGGCCGATTACACGGGAAACGACCTGGGCGCCGTGGTCCGCGAGATAGAAAAACTCGGAACGTACATCGGCGAACGCAAAACGATCTCCCCGGACGATATTGTACGCGCCAGTGGACACAGCCGGGAACTCAATGTCTTCGAATTGCAAAAAGCCGTAGGCGAACGGCGCGCCCAGGACGCATTTCGCATTATGGAACGAATGTTGCAGCGTGCATCCAATGAACGCGGAGAAGCCCTCATGATCGTTGCCGTCCTGAACGCCTGGTTTATGAAACTGTGGAAACTCAGCGCCTGCGGATCGTCCATGCCAAGAAAGGACATGGCGCGCCATATTGGCGTGTCGCCCTTTTTTCTGAAGGATTACCTGACAGGCCTCCGGCGATACAAGGCGCCGGCGATACGGAATGCATTCGCCGTATTACTGGCGACGGATTACGAACTAAAGGGAGGGTCTGCCAGAAGCGAGCGTCTGGTCATGACCTTGATGCTTCGCAAAATACTCTCGCCATAACCCATTGCCGCATCCCCGCACAATAAGAACAGGACGCCATACGTTCCCGATTTGTGCGACACACGCAAGCCTACGTTAGGGGGTATACGCCCATGTACGACACGCCAGCCATAAAACGCCGCCACGTGGTTCGAAAGAACGCAAACCCCAATACGCGGTACCTGGACGCGCTCAATCCAATGAGCGACGAGGACCTGATGTCGCAATTTCAGGCAGGAAGCGTAGAAGCGTTCGACATTCTGGTGAGCCGGTACAAGGACCCGCTCACCAATTATATCTACCGCTTCGTCGGAGACATAAAAGAATGCGAGGACCTGCTTCAGGAGACCTTCCTGCGGGTCTATCGCAACCGGCATTCGTATCGCCGGATCGCCCGATTCTCGACCTGGCTCTACACGATCGCCGGAAACCTGGCGCGGTCGGAATATCGAAAACGCAAACGGCGGCGGATCTCTTCGCTCCAGTCGATCAACAAGAACGACGAAGAGTACGAGATGGAAGTGCCGGACGAAACGTTCTCCCCGGACAAGGACGCGGAAAGCACGATCCAGGATTTCTACATCCAGGAAGCGCTGTCGCAAATCCCGGAGGAGTTTCGCGAAGTCGTCGTGCTGCGGGACGTGCAGCAACTGTCGTACGAGGAAATCGCGGATATTACGGGATTGCCCATGGGCACCGTAAAAAGCCGAATCAATCGCGGCAGGACGAAACTTCAGATACTCCTGCGAGATATTTACTTCGTGCAGGAGGAGAAATAAGCGCTCGGCGGGCGCGGCTTCTTGCCCGCAAAGGGCGATAAAGGGCCAAAAGGCGCTTCGGACGGCGCGGAACGTTTTTTTGCGGATCCGTTCGCGGCTTTGCGCGTCCATACCTTGGCGGGGAAGCGTACGGCCTCCCCCGCAAGGCTTTCACGCGCCGCTGGAATCGTAATCCTTTTATCGTCTATACGTTTATTCGTTTGCCTATGTCTCACGGGTACAGCGATTCGAAGCCATACGACCCCTCAAACCTTGAGGACGAGTTTCTCTGCGAATACGTGGACGGGACCATGGACCCCCTCGTTCGCCATGTATTCGAGGAGTACGTGCGCGTCAACCCGGGCATGGAGGAGCATATCGAAGCGCTCCGCAACACGCGCAGGCTCCTGTGTCGTTACGCGTATCGTTGCCAGGCCCCAAGCGACCTCCACCGCCGGCTGCGCAAGTGCATTCCGTGCGACGCCGCCCGCTCCGCCCGTCCCTCGCCGGTCGTCGCCCAGGGCGCGGCGAAGAGCGCAACCATGTCGTCCTACGCCATCACGGTGATCCTGATGCTGGGGCTGGCGCTGGGCGTCTCGGGTATGGAAAGCGAATACGGCAAGCACTCGCCTGCTTCAACCATAACCGTTTCCGCCGCGCAGCCCGCCTCGTTCCTTGCCTACAGAGCCGACATGACGCAGCGGCCTTCGTATTCGTCCGTACTGCATCCGCTGTTTCGTTTTTCGCGCAATGACGCCTATCCATGGCGCCGCGCCCGCTCGCTCGTCACCGCCAGCATTAAACGCGAACTGCGGCCGCAGGCGCCGTCCGGCGGCGCCATGGTCGCCGAAGTCGTATACCCCCGATGATCGTTTGGGAACGGGACGCCTGCGCGGGCGTGCAACGCGCCGCAGCGGTTGGCGCTGTTTTGTTCGTCGTCCGTACGGGGCCCTTAGCTCAGGGGTTCAGAGCGCTCGCCTCACACGCGAGAGGTCACTGGTTCAAATCCAGTAGGGCCCACCCTGTAATAATTGCGTCTTTCCCGCCGACATGGCGGCGGGCATCCTGACAAGCGTATGTCGGAAACGCTGAACGATCAGCAAAAGCGCCGCCGCGAAGAGTTGCATGCGCTTCGCGAAGCAGGCATCGATCCGTACCCGTACGCGTGGGACGTCACCCATGAGACGAAGCACATCCTCGGCGCGTTCGACGATAACCTGCACCAACCCGGCGAAGACCGCCCGCCTCGGGATCAATTCAATGTGTCCATCGCCGGCCGCGTCCTGTCCCTCCGCGTCATGGGCAAGGCGGCCTTTCTGGATATTCAGGACGCGATCGGCTCCATCCAGGTTTACGTCCGCCGCGACGACCTTCCCGACGGATATTATCGGGACGTCATCCGGCGACTGCTTGATATCGGAGATATCGTCGGAATCCGGGGATTCGCCTTTCGGACGCGCATGGGCGAAATCAGCGTACATGCGGAGGCATTCCAGCTCCTGGCGAAATCGCTTCGTCCCCTGCCGGTGGTCAAGGAAACCGAGGAAGGCGTACATAACGAAGTGACCAACAAGGAATTCCGTTATCGGCAGCGGTACGCGGACCTGGTGGTCAACCCGGACGTGCGCGACGTTTTTCGGCAACGGGCGCGGATGATCTCCATCCTGCGTCGCTTTCTGGACGACCGGGGGTATGTCGAGGTGGAAACGCCGGTCTTGCAACCCGTATACGGCGGGGCGAGCGCACGGCCCTTCACGACGCACCACAATGCGCTGGACATGACGCTCTATCTGCGCATCGCGGACGAGTTGTATCTGAAGCGGCTGCTGGTGGGGGGGTTCACGGGCGTCTACGAGATTTCCAAGGATTTTCGCAACGAGGGGCTAAGCCGATTCCACAATCCGGAATTCACCATGATGGAGCTGTATGTCTCCTACAAGGATTACCAGTGGATGATGGACCTCGTGGAAGAAATGATCGAGCATATTGCGATCGCATTGCATGGTTCGCCGTACGTGCAGGCCGGCGAGCATACGATCTCCTTCCGCCGCCCCTGGAAACGCTTGCCGCTCTTCGAAGCCATCGAAGAATATACCGGGCAGCAATTGCGCGACAAAAGCGCTGGGGAAATAGCGGGTATTGCGCGGCGCCTTGGGCTGGAGGCGGACGACAGCATGGGAACAGGCAAGCTCATCGACCTTGTTTTTGGCGAAAAGGTGGAGCCAAACCTGATCCAGCCCACCTTCGTCACCGACTACCCGATTGCGCTAAGCCCGCTGGCGAAACGGCATCGCAGCGAGGACGGACTGGTGGAGCGGTTTGAACTCATCTGCAATGCCAAGGAGATATGCAATGCGTTCAGCGAACTCAACGACCCGATCGACCAGCGCGAACGCTTCGAAGACCAGGCTCGCTTGCGCGCCGGCGGCGACGAGGAAGCCATGCAGATAGACGAGGATTATCTCCGCGCCATGGAGTATGGCATGCCGCCCGCCGCCGGGCTGGGCGTGGGCATGGACCGCCTCGCCATGCTGATGACCGGACAGGACTCGATCCGGGACGTCATCCTGTTTCCGTTGCTTCGCCCGGAATCGGGACAGGACGGCAACGAAGCCGCGAAAGAAGCGGGCGCGTAACGCCGGGCGTCATCCGGCGCGGTCTTGCGCGTTCCGGCGGGCAATGCGGACATTTCTCTTGAACCCGTCGAATTTGGCGCGACGGACAGGACTCTTTCTGAAGCGCCGTCGAAATTCTTCCAGGTCGATTTCTTCCCATGTCGCCAGGTCCGTATCGACCGTCCCGGCGCGCGGCGCGTAGCGTTCCTCGCGGGAAGGTTTTTTGAACTTGTTCCAGGGGCACGCTTCCTGGCATATATCGCATCCGAATATCCAGTTTTCGAAACCGGACTGGAGGGCTTTCGGCACGTCGTCTCCCCGATGCTCGATGGTCCAGTAGGAAATGCACCGGTTGGCGTCCACCGCATAGGGACGATAGATGGCGTCCGTAGGGCAAGCGTCTATGCAGCGCGTACAGGAGCCGCAAAAATCTTCCGCCGGGCTATCGCAGGCGAGCGGCGTGTCTACGATCAGTTCTCCAATGAAAAAATACGATCCAAGCGACCGGTTGATCAGGTTCGCGTGCTTGCCTATCCATCCCAGGCCGCTTCGCGCCGCCCAGGCTTTTTCGAGCACCGGGGCGGAATCGACGAAGGCGCGGCCTTCGACGCCGCCCGCTTCCTTGCCCAGCCATTCGAACAGTTCGTACAACTTTTCCTTCATAACCCGGTGATAATCGTCTCCCCGGGCATACCGGCTGATCTTGCCCGCGGTCTCCCGGGCAGGCGCATCCGCCGGGTAGTAATAATTATGCAGAACGCACACCACGCTGCGGGCGCCTTCTACCAGCTGGCGCGGGTCCACGCGTTTTTCGAAATGGTTCGTCATCCACTCCATACCGGCGTGGCGCCCGCCCAGAAGCCACGCTTCCAGCCGCTCCGCTTCCTCGTCCAGGCGCGTGGCCCGGGCAATGCCGCAGGCATCGAACCCCAGGTCGCGAGCGCGCCGCTTGAGGGCGCGACTGAACGCTTCGGAACGGGTATCGCGGGCGGAAGGCGTCATGCGGCGGACGAGCACAGGCGGGCGAGCACAGGCGGGCGAACAGGGTAGCCGCCAAGCAGGCGACGGCATAAAAAAGGGCGTAAAAAAAGCGGGCCCGCCCGATCGGCGGACCCGCTTTTCCGGCAGCGTCTTGTGCGATTGCGCTTCCGGCGTATGGGTTAATCGTCGTAGTATCCGGCGCACGTACCCGGTATGGTGTCTACGCGGCGGGCTTGTTGCGCGCCCTCCTTCTTGGTCGTGCCCGGCAACAGGCCGCGGCCTTCCGTCTGGAAACGGCTTGCAGCCAACCCGTTCTCCGTGTAGAACTGCTCGACGATGCGGGCGCGCTCCTCGGAAAGCTCCTGCGCGTTGCGTTCGCCCGGCGCAGCGTAGCCCACAACGTCCCCGCAAAGATTGGGGCACTGCTGGAAAATGTCTGCGTTTTCCGAAAGCGCCTCGCCGGCTTCGTCGGTCAATTCGCTTGCATTCCGGTCGAAGTACGCCGCGTTCATTTCGGTGATGTCGTAGCAAATCGAAGCCAGGCACGGCATCGCCGTTATCGTAATCGACTCGGTGTCCGAGCCGCCTTCGTTCTCGACCGTCGCGGTCACGGTGTAGGCGCCGCCTTCGGAATACGTGTGCGAGGCTTCCGCGCCCGTTCCCGTATTGCCGTCGCCGAAGTCCCAGCTATACGTGGTGGAGCCTTCGCTCTCTGCGCGCACGGTGAAGGCAACCTCCTGGGGCTGGCATACTTCAAACCGCGTGTCGCTGGCGTCGATCGCTACGATGGTCGGAGCGTCTATGACCTGAACGGAGCACATCGCCGAAACCGTTTCACGGCCATTGCCCACGGTAGCCGTCACCTCGTACATGCCGCCGGACACGAAACTGTGCGTGGCCGCCATGCCGGACGCCATGCCGCCGTCGCCGAAATCCCACTGGATCTCTACAGGCTGCGTAGCGTCGGGATTCGTATCCACGGAAAAAGAACCGTCCTCGCCCGCGCCCAGCACGGTCGGACAGGTCGATCCAAGAATCTCTACCGGCGTGAAAGCGCTTTTGAAACTGATGCGGATGCCCGCCGTCAAGGCGCTCGCCACGTCAAAGGGAAGAAAACCGTCGTCCCCCCCGTCCGTATTGTCGAAGCCGTCGTCGGGGAAAGCAAGATTCGATATGTTTTCGACGACGATCGACGCATAATCGCTGACCACGAAATCGACGCCAAAGCCCAGCGCCGGTCCGAACGTGGTGCTCGCCACGTTGCCATGCGTAACGTGCGCGCCAGCCGTCAGGAACGGCGCAATGCGCGACGAGCCGCCATAGCGGTACAGCGCCTGGAAACTGGTGTACCCGCCCCCGGTGTCCTCGCCGCTCGCAGGGGCCTCTGGACTGTACAGCAGCGAAAGCGGGTGATTGGTGCGCTGAAGCCCAGCGGCCAGGCTGCTATTCTGGTCGAACTGATAACCGAATTCGATGCCGCCCGCGTACGGCGTGCCGCAGCATTCGGAATCCCAGCTGTCCAGATTAAAATTAAAGAGCGACCTTTCGGTATCGCCAAGGTGCCACGACAGGCCAACGCGCGGCTTGATAAAGAACGTGTCGTCCGCTCGCGCGTTCTGCGCGTACGTTTCCGTTGCGAAAAGGAACGAAAGCGTCCCGGCGAGCAATGCGGAAGAAAGAATTTGCCGTGAAGCAGGCATAGCAGTGGTTGAATGGATGATGCGGATAGGGTCGGAACCGTTCGGGGTAATGTACGAAACGAACTGCGAAAATGCCGCAACTTTTGCATGGAAATGCGCAGCGGCGAAAAACAAGCCGTTTCCGGGCGAAAAAGCAGCGCGTTCAGCGACGGCGACTATTCGAGGCCGTTGACATGCTTTTCCAGTTTGCTCTTGTAGTTGGCCGCCTTGTTCCGGTGGATAATGCCCTTTGAGGCAAGGCGATCCAGCGTATGTTTCGCTTGGGAAAGCAGGGCTTGCCCTTCCTCCCGGTCGGTGGTTCCGCGCAGCTTGCGCATCATGGCCCGCATGGCGCCGCGGTGAACCCGATTGCGTTCGCGGCGTTCGCTATTCTGACGAACCCGCTTGATTGCTGACTTGTGTTGGGGCATGTTCTTTTTGCGCCGTTTTGTATTTTTTCGTTTCGTATTGGTTCGGCAAGGGATGGGCCGACCGCGCATCCGCCGAATGGAAGAGCACGCGGCACGCTTGCGAGCGTTTGCAAAAAAGCCTTATAATTCCGAATAGCCCTGCGGGTTCCGCCCTTTCGACCCTGCGGCGCCAAAAGAGGGCCTTCCGATCATGTTCTCGTTTTTAAAAGAATTTTTCAGACGCGGCAAAGGGGTATCGACCTTTGTGGTGGTCCGCGAAGGCACCGGCCAGCAGGCCCGGCAATACCGGGTCGTTCCTCGCCATGTCCTGCTGACGCTGTCCGGCGGCGCGTTGGGCGTCGCTGCGCTTGCGGTCGCGCTACTCCTCCTGTTGCCTCCGCTCCAGGCGGTATTGCCGGGGGCTATATCCGCAGAAATGCGGGAAAACGCCATACTGAACGCGCTGCGCATCCAGGCGTTGCAAGACTCGCTCGCCATGCAGGAAGAGTATATGACGCAACTCCGACAGGTTTTTCTCAGCGATATCGAGATGGACGAAGCGGGCCCCGTAGCGACAGAAATCGTCTCGCCAGGACAAAATTACGCTGCCCTTCCTGTCGGAGGCGCGTCGTCAAACTGGGCCGATCACCAGGAACCCGCCATTACGATAGACCTGCTTCCGGGAAGCAACCGTTCCGAGGCGCGCAGGACCCGTGCGGCCCCCGTCCGCTTCCCAAGCATCGTATTGCCTGCCCTCGCGCCCGTGAACGGCTTCGTAACGCGCGGTTTCGACGCCAGGACGGGACATTACGGAATAGACATCGTCGTGGAAGAAGGAACGGGCGTACGCGCGATAGGGGATGGCTATGTGGTCATGGCGGACTGGACCCAGGAAGGCGGCTACACTATCGCAATCCAGCATTCGGACGGCTATCTTTCGGTCTACAAGCACAACGGGCAACTGTACAAACGCACAGGGGACCGCGTCCAGGCTCGGGACAACATTGCGGTCAGCGGCAATTCCGGCGAATTCACCACGGGACCGCATTTGCACTTCGAACTATGGCGCAATGGGCTGGCGCAAGATCCAAGCGCGTACCTTGTCGGTATATGACAATTTGCGTATAATAGACAGACGAACACCACCTTAATAATCCTTAATAATCAGAAAAACATCGCGCCATGGCCAAGCACGCAAACGGCGGCACCCCTCCGAAATTGACCATCGTCAGCGAGGGCACGACCTTCGAAGGCACGCTCGTATCGTCCAGCGACGTACGCGTCAGCGGGTGCGTCAAGGGCCTCGTCGAAACCGCGGGCAAACTGGTGGTCCCGGGAAGCGGATACATAGAAGGCACCATCAAAGGCGGCGCGCTCGCTATCGCCGGGCGCGTCAAGGGCTCCATCAACGTATCCGGCAACCTCCTGTTGCAGAAAACGTCGGTGGTGGAAGCCAACATACAGGTGGGGCGCCTTATGGTGGAAGAAGGCGCCATATTCAATGGAGAATGCCGCACGGGGGAACGAGTCATCGACGCAAGCGAGATTCCCGGCGCGCAGGACAAGCCTGTCAGAAACGCCAAGCCGGACAGAAACGCAAAGCCCGCCAAGCCTGCGCTCGCCCGCAAATAAAAGAGACGGTAGATTACGTCCGCAAACGCCATGTCCGCTCCGAAAGACGATCCCCGCACCGATTTCAGGGAGGCTGGATCCCATCTCTCTCTGGCGCTGGAACCGGCGATCTCCATGGGGATATGGATTATCGGCGGCGTCCTGCTGGACCAATGGCTCAACACCACGCCCTGGTTTATTCTGGGCGGATTGTGCGTCGGCCTCGTTTCGATGTTCGTGCTGCTGGCGCGCGGCGTCAGAAAAAGCGAGGCCCGCGCAAAGAAGCGTCCGCCGCAAATCTGAAAAACGCCTGATAAATTCATTGCATATTGGATTTTTTTCGGACATTTTTGCCGTAAATTGGTGGCTTTAGCAAAAAAATGGCGTATTTCCTGGCCGGCGTTTCCCGTGCGTTCGGGAAAACCGTTCCGGCGGCCATGGAAACGGAAAGCCAATGGAAACGGAAGGCTTGGGACTCGGAATCGGACTGGGATGCTTGCTGGGCGCGTCGTACGTGCTGATCAGCTTTTTATCGAATCGGATTGCGCTGCAAAGCGCCCGAAACTCCCTGGCGATCGTCGCAGGCGCCATGGTGGTCCGCATCGTAGTCGTGCTCGGCTTGCTCGTTATGGCGTTGCAATGGCTGCCCGTGTCGCCCACCGCTTTGCTGGCCAGTTTTTTCGCGACGTTTCTCATAGGACTCGTAATCGAAATCCGGTTTTTTCACAAGCAGCAACCGCCCGCCTCGTAGGGCCGCAGCGCCGCTTGCGCATACTCGTATGGCGTTGATCGCAAACATACGCTACCGCCAGATCGTCCTGCTCCTCGCAGCCGGATGCGTATTCTTTGGCCCTCGTCTGGCGCATGCCGCCGACGAAAAGGGAGAACTGGATGCGGTCGCCCACACGGCGGACGGCGTATATCTTGACTTCGCTCCGTTCGGCGCCGTCGAACTGCCGCGCATTTTCCTTCGAAGCGACCCCTGGGGGCTGGATGTATTCCCGTCCACCCGATCCGCGCTGCTGTCGGAACGGTATGTGATGGAGCATGAAGAAGACGGACACGCGGAAGTTCTGCATGGCGATGCGCTGCGCGACGCCATCGACCATCACGAGCATTTGTACGCCAAACCGAAACCGGTCCAGGGAACCCTTGTGCTGGATTTGTCGATCACGCGGCATCTCGTGTTCGGCGTCCTGGCCGCCCTGATCGTCGTTGCGATCTTTCTGGGGCTGGCGCGACGCTACCGGCGCCCCGAAGACCGCGTCGCCGCGCCGAGAGGCATCTTCCAGAACATGTTCGAGGCGCTCGTGATCTTCGTGCGCGACGAAATCGCCAAGCCGTGCGTGGGGCCCCGATACCGGGAATTCCTGCCCTTCCTGCTTACGGCGTTCATGTTTATCCTGTGCGCCAACCTGATGGGCCTGGCGCCCTATTTGGGCGCGGCGACATCCAACGTCGCCGTTACCTTCACGCTGGCTGCTTTTACGTTCGTCGCGGGACAACGCAAGGGGACCAAGGCCTACTGGACGCACCTGTTCTGGCCTCCGGGCGTGCCCTTGCCGGTCAAGTTTATTCTGGCGCCGATCGAACTGGTCAGCCTGATCGCCAAGCACTTTGCGCTGGCGCTTCGACTCTTCGCCAACATGATGTCCGGATCCCTGCTCATTCTGAGCCTGATCGGCATCATTTTCACGATCAACGTGTTGTTTGGCAGCCTGGCGGCCGCGCTTGTCGCGCCGGTCGGCGTCGCCTTTACGTTGTTCATTACGTTCATCAAGATCGCCGTGGCGTTCATACACGCCTTTGTGTTCACGCTGCTGTCGGCGATCTTCTTCGGCATGGCCCTGGAGGAAGAGGAGCATCACGAGGAAGAAACGCCCGCCGAAGAGCAACCGGCCCTCGCCGGGTAACGCCGGCGAATAGCGCCGAACAGTCTCACCATCGAACCTTCTTTTTCGCATCACCTGATTCAACACACGGAGCATTACCATGGACGCTACCGCATTAGCTTTTCTGGCCGCAGGCATCGGAGCCGGACTTGTCGCCATCGGGGCCGGCATCGGCATAGGGAACCTCGCCGGCCCTGCAATGGAAGCCTCGGCGCGACAGCCGGAAGTCGCCGGGCACATACGCCTTACCATGATCATCGCCGCCGCGCTGCTCGAAGGCGTTGCGCTGTTCGGCATGATCATTTGCCTGCTGCTCACCCTGAAGGCCTGAACCGGCCCGCCGCGCGGCGCATCCGTACAATTTCCCTGCGAACTTCAGGGAATAACGCATCTTCGATTTGGCCATGGACATCATCGTAGCCCAGAGTCTTCTCGAACCGAACGCGGGACTGATCTTCTACAAGGTCATCGTCTTTGCGCTCTTGTTGTTCGTGCTTGGCAAATACGCATGGAAACCCATCGTGAACGCCTTGAGCGAACGCGAAGAAACCATTGACGCTTCGCTTCGCAAAGCCGAGCAAGCCCTGGAGGAGGCCCGGCAAACCGGCGCGAAAAACGAGGAGGCCCGGCGCGAGGCGGAAGAAAACGCCCGCCGCGTCCTGCAGGATGCGCGGGCGGCGGCCGAACGGGTGCGCGCCGAGGAACTGGAGAAGACGCGGGCCCGAATCCGGCAGATGCAAGAGCAGGCGCAAGCCGAAATCGAGCGGGAAAAAGAGCGCGCCCTCGAGGAATTGCGGGACGAAGTGGCGGGGCTTGCTATCCGAACCGCCGAACAGATTCTCGAAGAGACGCTGGATGCGGATCGGCATCGCAAAATGGTGGATCGCTTTATCGAGCAGCTTCCTCGCAACTGACCGGCGCCGCCCTGCCTTTTCCCGCCCGCCCCGACAACCGCATTTCCCGCGCTCGACCCGAACGACATGGTAGTAGCCCGCAGATACGCCCGTGCATTGTACGAGGAAGCCGAGCGCGCCTCGAACGTCGAACGCGTCGACGCGGATATTGCGTTCGTGCAGGCCACGCTGGACGAGTCGGAAGCGCTGGCGCGACTTTTTCGGAATCCGGCCGCGGCCCGGGAGAAAAAGCAGGAGGTCGTTCGGGCGTTGTTCGCATCGCGGCTGGACGGTCTCACGCTTCGGTTTCTCCATATGCTGGTCGGCAGGCAACGCGAAAACCTGTTTGACCGCATTGCCCGGGCATGGCGGCGCCTGCGCGACGAGCGCCTTGGCGTGGTGGAGGCGGAAGCCCGCATCGCTTCGGAATTAAGCGAAGAGGAACGCCGCGGCCTCATAGAAGCGCTCGAACGATTGACCGGCAAGCGAATCCGCCTGCATGTCCGGCGAGACGCCGAACTGATCGGCGGAATGGTCGTGCGCATCGGAGACACGGTATACGACCGTAGCGCGCGTCACCGCCTCGAAACGCTCCGCCACCAGGTCGCGCGACAGTCCCTTTCCATCCGTTAGCCCATTGTATTTCGGCGCATACGCCTCGACCGGCCATCTATTGCTTGCGAGCAGGCGCATGCGCAATCGACGACAGCAACATTATGACCACGTCTATTCGACCAGATGAAGTTACCTCGGTTCTGAAGAACGCTTTCGGCGATCTGGAAACGGGAACCGACGTATACGAAGTCGGGACCGTCCTGCAAACAGGGGACGGCATCGCGCGACTATACGGACTTTCCAACGTGCAGGCCGGCGAGTTGATCTCGTTTCCGGAAAGCGGCGCCACCGGCATGGTGCTTAATCTCGAAGAGGACAACATTGGCGTCGTGCTGTTCGGCGACGTCGCTGCGGTGAAGGAAGGCCACGAAGCGCGGCGGACCCGGCGCATTGCGTCCATCGACGTTTCGGAAGGCATGCTGGGGCGCGTGATCGAGCCGCTGGGCAATCCGATAGACGGACGCGGCCCCATTGCGGGCGAATCTTTTGAAATGCCGCTGGAGCGCAAAGCCCCCGGCGTCATCTACAGGCAGCCGGTGAGCGAACCGCTCCAGACGGGCGTGAAGGCCATCGACTCAATGATTCCCATCGGGCGCGGACAGCGGGAACTGGTGATCGGAGACCGGCAAACCGGCAAAACCGCCGTCCTGATCGACGCGATCATCAACCAGAAGGCCACCCACGCCACGGACAAGCCGGTGTTTTGCGTTTACGTAGCCATCGGGCAAAAAGCGTCCACCGTGGCCCAGGTGATGCGGGCGCTCGAAGAACACGACGCGATGGAGTATACGGTCATTGTGAATGCGCCGGCCTCCTCGCCCGCCCCGTTGCAATTCATCGCTCCGTACGCCGGGGCCTGCATCGGGGAATATTTCCGGGATACGGGGCGGCACGCCCTCGTGGTCTACGACGACCTCTCCAAGCAGGCGGTCGCCTACCGCGAACTGTCCTTGCTGCTGCGCCGCCCGCCGGGGCGCGAAGCCTATCCGGGCGACGTATTTTATCTGCACAGCCGCTTGCTGGAGCGCGCCGCCAAGATCAACGAAACGAAGGCCGTGGCGGTCCAGATGAACGACGTACCCGAATCGCTGCAAGGCAAGGTGGAAGGCGGCGGCTCCCTGACCGCCCTGCCCGTCATCGAAACGCAGGCGGGAGACGTCTCCGCCTACATTCCCACGAATGTAATCTCCATTACGGACGGTCAGATATACCTGGAAACGAACCTTTTCAACGCAGGGGTTCGTCCGGCTATCGACGTGGGCATTTCCGTATCGCGCGTCGGCGGCAACGCGCAAATCAAGGGGATGAAAAAAGTGGCGGGCACGCTGCGCATCGACCTTGCACAGTACCGCGAGTTGCAGGCCTTCGCCAAATTCGGGTCCGACCTGGATCCGGCGACCCGTCGCCAACTCACGCGCGGGGAACGCCTCGTCGAGATTCTGAAGCAGGGCCAATACGCGCCCGTCCCGGTCGAAGAACAGGTCGCCATAATTTTCGTGGCGACGAAGGGCTTGCTGGACGATGTGCCCGTGGCGCGCCTCGGCGAACTGGAAACAGAATTCATCGGCAAGCTGCAAATACAGCACCAGGACCTGCTCGACGCGATACGGGAGACGGGCGTCCTCTCGGACGAACATCAAGATACGCTTGTCGGCGTGGCGAGCGACCTGGCGGACCTTTTCCGGGCGTAGCGCGCAGGCGGATTCATGGCCAATCTCCGGGACATACGAAACCGGATCGATTCGATCCGCAACACGCAGCAGGTGACGCGCGCCATGAAGATGGTGGCGGCGGCCAAGCTGCGGCGGGCGCAGGAACGCATCTTCAGTACGCGGCCGTATGCGTACCAGCTGGGCGCCGTAATCAGTCGGCTCAAGGAACAACTCGACGCCGCGGAACATCCGTTGCTGCAGGCGCGCGAGGGGGACCAAAGCGTTCTGTTTATCGTCGTGACCGCGGACCGCGGCCTGGCGGGGGCCTTTAACGCCAACATTGTGAAGGAGGCGGAACAAGCGATGTCGGCGTACGACACGGCGCGCGCGGCGGGCAATCTGCATGTGCTGGCGGCGGGCCGGAAAGGACATGAGCACTTCGCCCGACGAGGGTACAACATGGTCGGCGATTTTCGCGGCGTATTCGACCACGTTCAGGTAGAAACGGCCCACAAGATCGTCGAAGAGGCCGTGGACGGCTATCTGAACGGTTCCTGGAACGAGGTCAAGATCGTCTACAACGAATTTCGGAACACCATCGCCCAGAACCGGATCGTGGAACCGTTCCTCCCCATTCCCAAAAAACAGTTTCTGACGCCCATCATGGCGGCGAAAGGCGCAGGAGGCGACGAGGCGGCGGCAGACCCGCGCGAAATTCCCGACTCCCTCTTCGAACCGGAAGCGGAATCCGTCCTGCGCGAACTGCTGCCGAGATACCTGCGCTACCAGGTGTGGCGCGTACTGCTCGAATCGAACGCGGCGGAACAGGGCGCGCGCATGGTTGCCATGGATAACGCCACCTCCAACGCGGAGGATTTCCTGCGCAACCTGAAACTGAAGTACAACCGGGCGCGGCAATCCGCCATCACCACGGAGATCATCGAGATCGTTTCGGGGGCCAACGCGCTGGAAACGGGATAAATCGGCGCCGGGAAGTCGAACCTGGCGGGCTTTTCGGCGTTAGCAGGGGTCGTTGAAATATCCATGATCCATGCGCCGGGATGCGTTCCCGTACGCGCACCGGGAGAGGTGGCCGAGTGGCTGAAGGCGCTCCCCTGCTAAGGGAGTATACGGCAACCCCGTATCGAGGGTTCGAATCCCTCCCTCTCCGCTGATTTTGGGATACGTACGTACACCTAATACGCGTTAAAACCCGTACAATCAAGATAATTTTCTCTGGGACCCAATGCAAAATTCCATTTTAGTCAATCCGAAGCCCCGCCTGGAAGAGCTGCTCTCCGCCGCTGAAAACGGAAACCTGCAACTCCCGGATTTCCAGCGGCCTTGGGTCTGGAACGACGAGCGCATTAAAAATTTGCTCGCAAGTGTTTCAGCGGATTTCCCAATTGGTGCGGTGATGCTTCTTCAAAGTGGGGGAAAGCACACCCGTTTCAAACCTAGACCGCTGGCCGGGACCCAAGAACACTTGTGTAAAAACAAGCCTGAGGCACTCATTTTGGACGGTCAGCAGCGGTTAACCTCGCTTTATAGTGCCCTCAAAAGTACAATTGCTGTAAAAACCAAGGACACCAAGAATAAACCTATCAGCCGCTGGTACTATATCGACATGAAGAAAGCGATTCTCCCAGAGGCAGACCAAGAGGATGGTATTTTAAGTATACCCGAGGATCGCTTACTTAAAACTTCCGGTGGTGTAGTTACTCAGGACGTAACAAAACCCGAATATGAATATGAAAAATGTCTTTTTCCTACCAATCAAATATTTAACAGCGCTGAATGGCGTCAAGAATATAGTGAATACTGGAATTTCGATAAAAATAAAATGCGCCTGTTCAATAACTTTGAACGTGATGTGATCAAACGCTTCGAACAATACCAAGTACCGGTTATCACGTTAGGCAAAGAAACCCCCAAGGAAGCAGTATGTCTAGTTTTTGAACGTGTTAATACCGGAGGTGTATCCCTTACTGTTTTCGAATTACTCACGGCATCGTTCGCAGCAGAGAATTTTTTGCTTCGTAAGGACTGGGATACTCGCGAGGAACGATTGAAAAATAAATATCCAGTGTTAGACAAATTGCAAAGCGACGATTTTCTTCAAGCTATCTCTTTACTGGTGACGCAAAGGCGTCGCCGCATAGCACTTGATAATGGTTTGACTATGGAAAAAATTCCAGGCATCAGTTGCAAGCGAAGAGAAATTCTCAGACTCGAAGTTGCTGACTGGAAGCAATGGGCCCATCAAGTAGAAGAGGGTTTTAAACGGGCTGCACGCTTCTTGCATGCACAGAAAATATTCAATGCGCACGATCTGCCCTACCGGACCCAACTCGTTCCACTGGCAGCGATATTTACCAGTCTCGGAAATGATGGCAATAACGAGGGTGCACAGCAAAAAATTGCTCAATGGTACTGGTGTGGTGTGCTGGGCGAACTGTACGGAGGTGCCATAGAGAGCCGCTTTGCACATGATTTGCCGGAAGTCGTCGCTATGGTACACGGAGAATCTGTAGAACCCAAAACCATTGCCGATTCGAGCTTCCAAGCTCTTCGCTTGCTAACATTGCGTACTCGCAACAGTGCCGCTTATAAAGGGATCCATGCACTGCTAATGCGCGATGGCTGCTGTGACTTCTGCACTGGGGAAACCATTGAATCTCAAACAGTCTTTGACGATAAAATTGACATTCACCACATCTTTCCAAAGAAATGGTGCGAAAACGTTGATATCACTTCCGATATCTACAACAGTATTATCAACAAGACGGCCATCTCCGCACGCACCAATCGAAAGATTGGTAGCTCTGCACCATCGGAATACATACCCTTAATTGAAAAAGAAGCAGATATTGATTCCGAAAGAATGAACGAAATACTTACATCGCATTGCATCCTACCGGATTACCTGAGAACAGATAATTTTAAAAATTTTTATAAACAACGAGCCGAATTTCTTCTTAAACGTATCGAAAAAGCAACAGGCAAGCAGATCACTCGTGAAAAAAAAATGTTCGATGAGGCATTATCTTGAATTGTTTTTATACTGAATGTGTAAACGAATGTAGCACATAGAATATCTCTGAAAATAAATTGTCTTAATTTTATGTGGATTACATACAATCATAGACAAGTTACGATTTGAGACTTTTTTCATGTAAAACACATAAACATTTTCGTTATTGTGAAGCCATCCAGCTGTTTGGGTCTCGCAACTTGCCTTGCATGATCCGGCGCGTTGCTTCAGCATGGGCAAACTCTAGACCGGGGTGCGCATACGATCTTTTCCGCTTCCTTCGCAGACCGCTTCGGGTCGGGTTTCGCCTTCATAATCCCAATGTAGTCTGATTGGCGGGCTTGCCTGTATAAGGGTCGAGCATGATGGGGAGCGACGGCATACGACCGTCAAAGTAATCCTTTATCGACCACAAGTTCATCCGATTGAACGGGTTGCCCTGTATCGTGATATTCTTCATGCCAGCCGCTTCCGCCTGTGCTTCGTGCGACATTACCGGATCGAGCGATATGAAACAATTCACCGCCCCCTTGTCCCGATCCGCCACAGACTTGAAATCGCGCAGATACCCCAAGTTGAACTTTCCACCCTTGACTTGAGACAGTGCCAGTTTCGACGGGTAACGATCCGGGGCAAAGGCAAGCGTAGCGCGTCCGTCAATGCCATGATCGCCAACGCGCTTCGAGTTCGGCGCGAACCCATACAGTCGCGTTACGGCCCATCCCTCGAAGTCGAACGGCGATTCCTTTGCCAGCTTGCGGGCTGATGCAAGATCGGCGGGTATGCCCTTCGTCGGTATGTTCGGATCCCGCAACCGCTTTTCCTTCACGATGTCTATGGCCACCGGAGATATGTCTATCCCGGCCCATTGCCTGTTCAGGCGTTTTGCCGCTTCGACGGTTGTGCCGCACCCGCAGAACGGATCGAGAACAACGTCTCCTTCATTGCTGGACGCTTGCAGGATGCGTTCCAGTAGCGCAAGCGGCTTCTGCGTCGGGTAGCCAAGTCGTTGCTTCGCGCTACCCTGCACCGGGGCTATGTCCGCCCATAGACTGGACGGAATCTGTCCTTTGTTCGCAGACAGGTATCGCTTGAAGCGGGGTACTCCGCCAATCTTGTCCGGCAAATGAACCAATCCTTCCGCTTCCAATTCCAACATACGATGTTCAGGATACCGCCACGGACCGGGATGCCCGTGAAAATCGTAGTAGTATCCACCCCCTGTCAGTCCTTTGGCCGTCAAGTTGTCGGCGGCATATCGACCTTTTTTGTCTCTATACCGATAGAATTTATTGACATATCCAGGATCGAGAGGAACGCGAATATCATCCCGATTTATTTTCGGACTGCCGTAGAAAAGGATTGTGTCGGTTACGTTACCGTACTTTCTGGAATCGTTATGCGAGGAATTGCGCTTCCATGTTATTTCGTTCTGGAATGCGGCACCACCGAAAATACCGTCCATGACAACCTTGAGGTAATGACTGGCAGTCGGATCGCAGTGCAGATAAATTGATCCTGTGGGTTTCAGGATGCGTTGCATGTGTTCTAAACGCTCTGCCATGTAGGTCAGATACGCCATCATGCCGGACGGCCCCAGCACTTTGAAGAGCCCGGTAATCGCATTGTGCGCGGGACGGGCAACCGCACCTTCGTATTCATCGTACCGCTTGACCGCATCTGCGTCCCAATACCAAGTGTCGTCGAATGCCCTGTATTGCGCGCCGCCCCCTTTCTCTTGACCATACAGGATGTTATACGAAGCTTTCGAGTTGAACGGTGGATCAAGGTAGATAAGGTCAACAGTGTTGTCGTTCCACCGCTGCATCCAGTCGAGACAGTCGCCGTAATACAGGGTATTCAGATCGAGAGTTGAGGGGGGGCTATCGTCATGGTTTCGG
Organism: Rhodothermales bacterium; assembly: GCA_022821845.1. Lineage (GTDB taxonomy): Bacteria > Bacteroidota > Rhodothermia > Rhodothermales > VXPQ01 > VXPQ01. Next base: position 98,795 of record JAJECT010000001.1, read on the forward strand.
GGGTTCGCAATGGGGATTCCAGAATATACGGGATTTTTCGGATTTTAAATATCCGTTATTGCACCACCTCTATCGCTTGGTTACTTTTCGATATGATCCCCTTTCTGATCGACTACAGATAATCGTTTTCTCCCGCCCAAAAATCATGTCTGCCCGAGCAAAAAGCCGTCCCAACGGAAACCTGCGGGCCACACAGAGTGAATAATTATAGAGGGGACTGCCTTGGAGTTTGCCGATATCTCCGCATGATTGAACCCATGCGACCTGGCCTATTTTGACAGACGAGACTAAATCGATGACACGAGACGATGTGCTCGCATTGCTTCGAACGCACAAGGCCCTTGCGCAGCGCTTTGGCGTAACCCGACTCGCCCTGTTCGGCTCCTTTGCCCGTGATCAGGGGACGGACGATAGCGACATCGATATTCTGGTGCAGTTTGACGGATCACCCGATTGGCAGCGTTATTTCGGAGCGCAAGGCTATCTCGAAGATTTGCTTGAACGTCCGGTGGACATGGCAACAAGCCAAAACCTGCAGATCGAGATACTCCCCCCTACGTGGAGTAGGAGATAATCAACGTCTGACGCCCTGCCCTGCAAATAAAAGCCCCGCGCTGCGCAAGGCAGGCGGGGCTTTTGCCTCCATAACAGAAACAGGCCGAGGCCCGTTTCCAGCCATGTATGATTGATATTTTCTACGCGCAGTTTCCGAATGGTTCCCCGCCTGGGGCAAAAAATTATAAATTCATGGTAACGCCTGTTCAGTACTCGAAAACGATGCCTCGCAGTCCCTTGATCGCCCCGCACGGAACGGAAACCGAACGGGAACTTGCCTTGTTTGCGAAGAGGCTCAGGCCCATGACAAGACCGAAGAACCGATGCACCGCGTACCTGTACAGCCCAAATTGCTTCGCTGGGCACGCAAGCGCGCTGGCTACAAAGCCGATGCGCTGGCGCGTCGTTTCCCGAAACTCGAAGAGTGGGAACGAGGAGAGGTACGGCCAACGCTCAAGCAACTCGAAGCCTTCGCCAAAGCGACCCACGCGCCATTGGGGTTCTTCTTTCTCGACGAACCGCCGGTAGAACGAATCCCGATCCCGGATTTCCGCACAATCGCCAGCGCCCGCATAGATAATCCGAGCCCAGACCTTCTGGACACCGTTTATCTCTGCCAGCAGCGCCAGGACTGGTACCGGGACTTCGCGCGGTCTACGCAGGAGCCGCCCCTGGATTTCGTAGGTTCGGCCAATCTCGAAGACGATGTGGTTGAGACCGCCGCCGCCATCCGCCGCCACCTCGGCTTCGATCTTGAAGAACGTCGCCAACTCGCTACATGGACCGATGCGCTGCGCCGCTTTATCGAACTGGCGGATGCCCTTGGCGTTTTGGTTATGGTCAGCGGGGTTGTTGGCAGCAATAACCGCCGCAAACTTGATCCTGAAGAGTTTCGCGGCTTCGCGCTGGCCGATCCAGTGGCCCCGCTCATCTTCGTCAACGGCGCGGATACCAAGGCAGCGCAAATGTTTACCCTTGCCCACGAATTGGCGCACCTGTGGCTTGGGGAATCCGGAATCTCGAACGCCGAAGCGCGAACTGCACCAGATCAGACCGTAGAACGCTGGTGCAACCGGGTTGCGGCGGAATTGCTGGCGCCGCTTGAAAATTTGCGCAGCGAATTCGACGTTCATGCCGATCTGCAAGACGAACTCCAACGCCTCGCCCGACGCTTCAAGGCAAGCACCCTGGTCATCCTCCGGCGAATCTACGACGCAGGTCTGCTAACGCGAGATGCTATGTGGACCGCATACGACGCGGAACTCGCCCGCCTGCAAACGCTATCGGAGGGCAGCGGCGGAAACTTCTACCTGACACTTGGCGCGCGCGCCAGCAAGCGCTTTGCCCGGGCAATCGTGACAAGCACCCTGGAAGGCCGCACCGGATTCACAGAAGCCTTCCGGTTGCTGGGCGTGAAGAAGATGAAGACGTTCGACGATCTTGGAGATAGTCTGGGGGTGTCTTTGGAAAAAATCAATCTCTGTATCCCCGGTATTCACCCCCTTTCCCGGTAAACTCTCGGATAATCCTAAACCATGTCATCAATTGCACTCGCGCTCCGTCCATATCTGGACGAGATAGCCGACCGACTTTTTTCTGGCCATGCTGCCGTGATGGTCGGGTCCGGTTTTAGCAAGAACGCTGCTCCCCTCGCCCAAGCCGATCCGTTTCTGGATTGGTCAGAACTCGGTGATCTCTTCTACAAACGATTGCACGGTACCGAACCCAAAAGCAACTACTTACAGGTCCCTGTGTTAGCACACGAAATAGAGGCGGCTTTCGGGCGTCCCGCGCTGAACAAGATGCTACGAGACGCCATCCCGGACCTCATGCACGAACCGTCCCAACTGCATGTAAACCTGCTAAACCTCCCATGGTCAGATGTCCTGACCACTAACTACGACACTCTTTTGGAACGTGCCTGCCGTTCCGTCATTTCGCAGCGCTACGACATCGTCGTCGACCCCATGGATCTAGGGGATTCCCGGAGACCACGTATCATCAAACTCCATGGTAGCCTGCGGACCGATCAACCGCTCATTGTCACCGATGAGGATTATCGAAAATATCCGGATGATTTCGCTCCATTTGTCAACACGGTCCGGCAGGCACTACTGGAGAAAACACTCTGCCTAATCGGATTTTCTGGAGACGACCCAAACTTTTTGCAGTGGATCGGATGGATCCATGACAATTTTGGCGTCACGGCATCCCGCAAAATGTATCTAATCGGCGTGCATTCTTTGTCACGTTCCCAAAGAATGCTGCTTGAACGGCGGAATATCGTTCCCATCGACATGTCCGAATGCTCGGGAGTGGGCCGTGACCCATACCAAGGCTTGGACAGATTTCTGGAGTACCTGCGATTGCGCAGACACAAAGAAGACCCCCTCGTATGGCCGAGCGAGAAGATGGTAAATCACGATGAGGACGACATAGACCAAGTCGTTCGAGTTTGGAAAAAGACACGCACCAAATATCCTGGATGGGTGGTTGTTCCCGAAGACCACAACAGGCGCATTCTTTGGAGAAATACGAAAAGATGGATAGATCGGCTCCCCGCTGAGAATGCGCTTCCTGGCTCGCTGGATCTCGAGTTTGCGTTTGAACTAACGTGGCGTACGGAAAAAAGTCTTGCCCCTATATTCGACAATCATGCAAATTTTGTGGAAGCCGTCGTGAATAAGTATTGGACCATTGCAGAATCGTCCAACGTGCCAACGCCACCATTGAATGAGGGGAGTACGGCATCGCGACCAATGTCACACCCGATGGTAGCTTATACTTGCCACTATCTCCTCTTGTCACTGATGCGTTACTACCGCGAAGAAGGGCTCTCAAAAGAATGGCGTGAGGCATGCTCAAGAATCGGTTCGATAGAAAACTCTCTTTCTTCTGATCTTGCAGCGCAATTCTACCATGAACGCGCCATGTTCGCAATGTTCGCGCTAAACTTGACTGAGCTTAAACTCCGTCTTCAAGAATGGCAGGAAAACGAAGCGCACCCATTCTGGAATGCCAAGAAGGCTGCTCTCATGGCAGAGATTGGCCTCATGGATGAGGCAGAACGAATTCTGGAGTTGTCACTCGAAGCAATCCGAACAAAATCAAACTTGGCGCCGACACAAAACGATTACACACTTGCTTCACAGGAATCACTCGTGATGATCTTGCTCCAAGCAGTGAGGCAAGAATTGTCTCCTCCCGGAAGAGATCGTTCGGACATTCAAGAGCAACTGCGGGAATTTTCAGGCAGGTGGCATGCACTACGTCAGTACAAGTGCGACCCGTGGCACGAGCTAGATGTGTTTAGAAGCATACTTGAACGACCCCCAACAACGATACCGAGGACTGTAGAAACACCTACATTTGACATTGGTCGGGCCACACGCACACATCTGTTGGGGCCCGGCGGACAGGAAAAATTGGTCGCCTATAACTTCCTTCGTTTCTGTGAAGATTATAGTATCCCAATCAAGATTGGTAGTGTATCAATCGCAAAGAAGAGTGCTACTGGAACCTTGCCACGGATCGCGAAGGACTCGTCATACTGGGCATTAGCCACACTAATAAGAGTCGGTGATGATACCAAGGCTGTCGATGAGGTCTATGATCGATCTTCATTAGCGCGAATGAACTCACAATCTGTTGACAATCTCATCACACATTATCTGGATGTCCTTCGTGGGGCAGTACCTGACATTGAATCCGGAATTCGCTGGGACAAACATAATTTCGGTAATCAATTGGCCTGCGTAGTACCGGACATTTTGTCCAGACTATGTTGCAAGTGTTCGTATGACGCCAAGACAAAGCTCATCAATTTTCTCCTTGAAGTGTATAAGTCAAAACACAGAAAAAAATTCAAAAATATTCGATATCTGACTCGGCGACTCCTTGAAGCGCTTACTGTGCATGAACAAGTGGTTATGATTCCGAAACTCTTGCAATTTCCTGTCCTCGGTCAATTCAACCCGCATGACGATTGGGAGTTCGTTAACCCTTTCTTCTTTGTTCGAATTCCCCAAGGTATATCGATAAATAAACCGGCCGTTGACTACAATTTTCTTGAGAACCTACTTGATAAGGCGCGTTCCAACGATTCCATTGTTCGAAAATGGGCTGTCGGTACACTCGGTAAACTATACGATTTGGAAATACTGAATAATGCACAGACCAAAAGATTCGGCGAAGCCTTGTGGCACCAAACAGATGAGAACAACATGCCAGCAAACACAAACTATCGTCGGTGTGATTTTCTACGGTTTCCTCATCCGATAGAAATCGACCCAATACAAGCATTTATGCAATACGTACGTAGCGCACAGTTTCCCGTCCAGAAAGACCCTGAGAAGACAGCGGTTACTGGCGGGGGAAAATGGATCCAGCTCTGTAGCGACATTGAAGCATCGGAAAGCGTTCCGTGGACGACTGACGACATTCGATCCATTGTACATCGTCTAATTGAGTGGTGGAATACCGATAGAAATCACCTGCAGCGTGCGACCGTTAGGGAAGAATCGGATGAATTTGGAGGGTGGCCATCTATTGCAGAGTCTTTGAGAGAGCAAGTGCGTCAATTGGTCAGAACGTTGTCGATTGTGATCGCGAGATGGGGAAAAGCAATCGATGACAAAAATACCCGAGCGGCCCTGCGGCGCGTAGTCGCGGAAATGTCGGAGGACAATATCCCGACGCTTGCACTCAAGATGGCGTGTGCATCACTGTTTCCAAGGTGGCGAGAAAACGTTTTACAAGAGATTGAGAGCCAGAATGCAACTACTCCGCACGAAGCGGTGGTTGATGCCCTTATGGCCGCTCGCTTGGTGTCGCACCGAACGAATCGCCATGGTAATTTGGCAAACAGGGAATCCGACACCCTGAAACGACTTCTATACGTTGTGAGCAATTCGATTCGATGGTATAACGGAAAGCCTCTTGTCGAGGCAGTGTGGACGATGAGGGATTTAGTGGAGATGCATCCTGGAGGGTTTGATGACGAAATCGAACGGATGGTGCTTTGCCGTCTTCGTGACTTGATTGACGATACGGCGCTTCATAGTTCAGGTGTCCCCAGACTCAATGGTGGTCAGAGTCGTAAGGAGGTTGCAACAAAGTTATTGATCAGACAATGGGCTGCCGCTTTGGCCTACAGACTGTTCGAACTTTATAAGGAGCGCGGGAAAGCCATCCCCGAACCAATCGTGAAGTGGGAAAGAGTTTGTCGGTCGGAAGAGGAATTCGCAGAAATCCGACGGCAGTGGATCGGAGAGATGGTTCGGGTTGATTGAACCGGACAGCGTTTTGGGAATTGCAAGGTCTGGGACGTTTCTGGCCCAGACTAAGAAATCTGTAAAGTGGTGCGATACCGAGTAGAAAAGATAAAGGCCAGTGCCGATTTGACGGCCCGGCGCTGGACTTGAACACTGGAACGACTAGCCCAGAGAAGGTTAAGCCGCTTTTGGGAACGGCCCTCTAGTCGCTGCCCGCAATATAAGGGATATGAGCGAGAAAATGCCTTTGCAAAAAGCCAACCTTATTTTCTTAGGCGCCAAAATTCCAAGGTTAAATATTTTAGGCGAAGGCTTTTTCCAGTCGAGAACGGAACCCTGCGGGCCGTACAGGGTGAATAATCATTGTTGGGGTGGCCTTGGCAGGAATGCTTGAAGCAAGCCGGAGTCGCAACCCCGTTTACGCCCCCATGGAAACGTGTAATCCCATTTGCGAGGAATACCCATGGGCACGAAACACTATACGGACGCAGAACTCGACGCGCTCCGCTCCATGCCAAAGCGGGTAACGAACCCAAAAGCACAGTGGCTGAAAAAGCCCAAGGTCCGCCCGGTACACAAACAGCGTACCTACCAGGCATCCTCGGAGCAGGACCCAAATTCGTATTTCACGGTCTATCAGCGCCAGAATCTCGCCGATCAATACGATTTTTCCTGCGGAATCCAGTATATTCCCCGAGGCGGCTCGCCCCTCACGCTGGCGCACTACAATGGACCAGGCCATGTGCACGGAGACATTGCCTACCGCCCGCACATCCATTGCGCCTCGGCACAAGCGATCGCGAACGGCGAGAAACCCGAATCGAGCGCCGAAGAAACCGACCGATTCGCTTCGCTTGAAGGCGCGCTGGCTTGTCTGATCAAGGATTTCCAAGTGAGCGGAATTCACGCCCGGCACGACGAACCCGCATTAGCGCTATGACGCTTGCCCTTGACAAACTCCAGAAACTCCTGTGCGAGCGTCTTTGCGAAGACGTCAGAATAGAGCAGCGCCTGGATGGCGCGGTGATGTTGCACACGCATTTCCGGTTTCCCGACGGCGACCATTACCCGATCCACCTGTCGCAACCGGCGACGGGCGTGTTGCGGCTGTCGGACAAGGGCCATACCCTCATGCACATTAGCTATGATCATGACATCGACGGGTTCATGGACGGAACGCGGGGCATGCTGCTCGAACGCATTATGAACGAAAGCGGACTCCAATGGGAGAAGGATGGCGGCGCGCTGTATTACGATACGCCTCCCGAGCGATTGCCGGAAGCCATCTTCCGGTTCGGGCAAGCCCTGACCCAGGTCTACGATCTGACGTTTCTGTCCCGATCCAATGTCGGCTCCGCATTCTACGACGACCTGGCTGACCTGCTCTCCAATCTGGTGGACGAGGCCAAAATACAACGGAATTATCATCTGGATATAGACAATGCGCAGGCGTATCCGGTGGACTACCGAATTGAGGGCAAAAACGATACCCCGTTGTTCGTGTACGGCATACCCACTCAGGACAAAGCGCGGTTGGCAACGATCATGTTGTCGCACTTTCACCTGCTTGAGATTCGGTTCGAATCGATTCTCGTTTTTCAGAATCAACCTGAAATTCCCAGAATGGACCTCGCCAGACTCTCGGATGTCGGCGGAGACATGATTTCTTCGCTCAACGCCAACGAAGATTTCCACCGCAAAATTACGCAACGCGCTGCGGCCTGAATTGCATACGGGCTATGCAACAGCACCCACGATGCCCTGGAACAGCGATACATTCCTGAAGCAACTTGAGCGACCCGAACAAGGTAATATGATCCTGCCGGGCCGTGCGCCCGGCATCGAAAAATAACCTGCCCTCGACAAAAACACAGAAAAACCGGCTATGGGACTTGACGAACTGGTCCGCTGTATTGAATTATTGAAGGAACGCATGCAATCGCACCGCGGCGTGTTATCGGAAAACGAAACCCGGACGCGCATGGCATTGATCGACCCGCTGCTGCGAACGCTGGGATGGGACGTATCCGACCCCGGGGTTGTTACACCCGAATACAATGTGCAAGGTCGATCAGCTGATTACGCCTTGTTACGACCCAATGGGCAGGCAGCTGCTACCATTGAGGCCAAAAGACTCGGTTCGGGGCTGACCTCTCACCAGATGCAGATGCTCAATTACGCCAATGCAGCGGGTATTGCATACGCCGGCCTGACTGACGGGAATCATTGGGAGTTGTACGATGTCTTCCGGCAGGCGCCACTGCCAGAAAGGCTGATATTAGAAGTCTCCATCGCCGCTGCCCCGGCCCACGAGAGCGCCTTGAAAATGTTGCTCCTTTGGCGGCCCAACCTTGCATCTGGAGAACCCATTGAGGCCGAGGCACCCATATTGATCGATCCGCCACCGCCACCTCCTCCACCACCGCCACCGAACGGGAAATGGATCAGTTTATCCGAATACAATCCACCAGCTAAAACGCCATGCCCAACAACCATTCGATTCTGGGACGATAACGAACGCCCCCTGAAGGCTTGGTACGAAATACTTGTCGCCATTGTGGAGAAACTCTATGCAGAAAAACGGCTCACCGCTCAAGATGCTCCCATAGGGTGGAGCAATTCTTCATATAGCGTACATACGGAGCCGGTTCATCCCACCGGTCAAGCGTTTAGGCACTACAGAAAAATAGAAGGAACCCCGCTTTTCGTGAATGTGAACCTGAACGCTGGCCAAATCAGAAAGAGTTCCAGAAATTTTTTGGAGCGTTTTGGCCGACAATCCGCCACCGTGTACTTGCGGGTGAGCGAGCAATAAACCAACCGGCTAACCAATGACAAGAGACGACGCACTCGCATTGCTTCGAACGCACAAAGCGACCCTTGCACAGCGTTTTGGCGTAACCCGGCTCGCCCTGTTCGGCTCCTTGGCTCGCGATCAGGCGGCAGACGATAGCGATATTGATATTCTGGTGCAGTTTGACGGTCCAGCGACCTCAAAGGCCTACTTTGGCACGCAGTTCTACCTGGAAGACCTGCTGGGCCATCCGGTCGATCTGGTCACCAATAAAGCGTTGCGAACGGAACTGCGCCCGTATGTAGAACGGGAATCTATTGACGTCTAAAACATCCGCATTGCGCCCAACAAGGCCAAATACAATGCAACTGACAGTCGTGATCCATAAAGCAGAAGAAGGCGGATATTGGGCAGAAATGCCCAATATCCCTGGATGCGCGACGCAGGGCGAATCCCTCAAGGATGTATTGGCGAACCTTGGCGAAGCCATTGAAGGCTGTCTGTCCGTCCAGATCGAACAAAGTCGTAAAAATGCACCTTAAATCATAAAAAAACCTGTCCAGCCAACCCGAATCACCTCTGAACTCATATGAAAACCAACATCGGAATCTGGCAAATCGACCGGGAATCTAGGGAGCCTACGAAACTGCACCCCTCCAAGCAGATGGATACGGAAGAAATGCTGGAAGACATACTGACAGCAAACCCCGGTATGCTCATGCGCGGCCTGACGCTGGTTGGCAGACAGGTTCCGGTTGCAACGGGGCGCCTCGACCTGCTGGGCATTGACGACAAGGGGCGATTGACGGTCTTCGAACTCAAGTGCGAAAAGTTGACGAGAAAAGCCGTAGCGCAGGTGCTGGACTACGGCAGCTACCTGGAAAGCCTGTCCGAATCGGAACTCGCAACGCTCATTTCCGAGGAATCCGGCAAAAACGGGATAGATAAAATCACGGACTTTGACGAATGGTATGCAAACCAGTGGGAAGACGCGCTTAAGCCCGTAAAAATGGTGTTGGTCGGCCTCGGAGCCGACGTGAATGCCCGGCGCATGGTTGACTATCTGGCGGAGCGAGGCGTCGATATAGGGATCGTGACCTTTCATGGCTACGCCCACGACGACGCTATATTATTAGCCCGGCAAGCAGATGATCCATCAAGACCGCTTGGGAAGGATACGACTCCAGGAGCTATCGAACAGCAATTGAAACACAAGGCCATTGAGTACGGAGTGGCGAATCTGTGGCAGGGCGTAAAAAAATCATTAGGCTACAGCGTGGGATCGTACTACAAGAAATCCGGGATCACCTACCTGCAACGAACGATCACATTACCCGACAATGCGCCTGTCCGCGCCTCGCATTCCGTTACGCTCGAAGAGATTGGGAAGATACGAATCACTTTCTATCCTGGCTCCGTCGATCTCTGTCATAAGCCCTTTGAGAATCTGAAAGATGCAATTCCCTTCGAATCTGAACCCCCGCGAAATGCATATGCAACGCGACGCGTACGGGAGCAGTGGTTTTGCCGTCTGGACGAGGAGTCCTGGCGAAATCACAAGGAGCACCTGATCGAATTTGTCCAGACCATGGAAAAAGCCTTCGCCGACGAGTACAGACGTGCGATGTCCGAAGAAATGGAGGAGAGCGAAGCGTCCTAAACACACCTGACACGCCCCAATGCGCGCCTCCAAAGATTTACTGAACTTCGGCAATCGCGTGGGCGCCAAAATGACCCAGGCGGCCAAAATCTCCCTGAAAAAAGCCGTCCGTAACGGAAACCTGCGGCCCGTATAGGGCCTCTAATCATAAAAAGCGGCGACATTGGGCGTTCCCGGGCCTCGCCGCATGATCGAGCGACATCCAAGCTGGCCTGTTTCAGCAGACGAGACTAAACGATGAAAACCACCATTGACATCCACGATGAGTTGCTGGCTCGCGCAAAACAGTATGCTCGAAACACCCGGCGCCCGCTGCGCGCTGTAGTGGAAGAAGGTCTGCGCCAAGTGCTTCCCGCGCCTCCTCCCAACCACCGCTATCGTCTTCCCGACCTGAGCAAAGGCCAAGCCGGTACAGCAGATCCGCTGGCGGCGTACTCATGGCGAGAATTGCGCGAAATAATCTACGGCGAGGCTAAAGAGACGTGATTGCCATTGACACAAATTTACTGGTGTATGCGCACCGCCGGGAATCGTACGCGCACGGAACAGCTTTCGATGTACTGCAAACACTTGCAGAAGGAGATTCAGCATGGGCTATTCCCTGGCCATGTTGCTACGAATTTCTAAGCGTTGTAACTAATCATAGGATTTGGAAGGAGCACGCCACAACTCCAGAGTGTGCTTGGCAACAACTTGAGGCTTGGACTGTATCGCCTTCAAATCGTCTCATTGGTGAAACCAATAATTTTGGGGCTATCCTGAAAAACCTCGTTTGTCGTCCCGGCGTAAGCGGAGGAATCATACACGATGCCCGAGTTGCTGCCATTTGTATCGCTCACGGTGTCGAAACCCTGCTTACCCGGGATCGCGACTTCTCATTATTCCCAGAACTGAAAACCCGAAATCCGTTCGAGCCATCTCCAAGCAATGCCTAACAAAAATATGAAAATGCAATAAATGCCCGCCTCCAAAGACTTCTTCAACTTCGGCAAGCGCATGGCCGCCAAAATGGCTCCGGCAGCCAAAACCGCCTTGAAAAAGAGCGGCGAATTCCTCGAAACAACGCGCGAGGAAGCCGAAAAATTCGGAACCGATCTGGCCAAATCCTATCAGGATGCGCAAGCGAAACAGACCGCCGAAAAGGCCGCAGAAGATTCCTTCCGAATCCCTCCCTGGTATATTCTGGCCGGGCTGGGATCGCTGAACCGGCGTATGCTATGCGACTATCTTGCCGTGTTCGAATGTATTTCGCTCAGGAACCTTAGCCTGGACGGCGCCCAGGATTTGCTCGATAAATTGAAAAAATCGGGACGCGCGGAAACCGAGCGAGCCTTTCTCAAAAGAATCCGAAAGGCGGCGGACGAATACTACGCAGGGACAAGCCCGCCGCGCGCCGCCGCCCTCCGGTTCCGAATATGGAGCGAAATGCGCGCCGCGCTGGACTTTCCGAAATCCTTGCCCCTGTCCACAGACTCCGCAAACCATCAATGCGCCGAAGTCGCCGACCTGGCCAGCAAATACCACGACGTCAAAGCGCAATCAGGAGACGACAACGAAAAGGCGGGACAGAAAATCGGCCGGGCCGCCGCCGAATCGGTCGGAAAAATACAGGAACGTCTTGCCCGCAAACAACCCGACTTCACGCAAACGGTCCGCCAAGAAGCGCACGACATGCTGCTGAAGGCGCTGAAGGGCAGCCAGTTGACGCAGGAGCAGCAAAAGAAAATCAGGGACGAATTCCTGAATAAACTGGACCAAATGCCCGACGACATGCGGGGTCGATCCCTGGAGGAAGCCATCCGGTCGGGAGACGGGGCCAGCATGGGCGCTGCCCTGTCGGCGGCAACCCTGACCAGCGTGGCCGCGGTCGTGGAAATCGCAGGGTTCAGCGCCTATATCGCCGCCGCGAAAATTTCGGCCATCATTCCCTTGCTTGGCGGCAAAACCGCAGTATCCCTCCTCGCCCTGCTTGCTAATCCGCTCTTCGTCGTGCCGGCGGCGGCAGGCGGCGTCTTTGTAATAGACCGCCACCTGAAGAAAAAGATCGGCCGCATGGTCGCCAGCCGGTTGGCCGTCCTGCTGGCGCTGCAAGGCCTCGCCTCCCGATCCGACGGCCTGAAACAATGCCTGGACGATTTCAAGGACCTGACAGACGACGAAATCTCCGACGAGCGCCTGACCAGACAACGCGCAACCGTAAAAGCAAATTCCGGCGTCTGGGCGCCCGCCCCCGGAGCCCCAAAGACCAACCTGCCGGCGATCCAGGAAACGCGCAAAGCGGACGCATTGATGGCGACGCTCTTCCCATCCTCGCAAGACACCACCCTGAACGTCGCCGCCGTAGCCGGACTGACCGCCGCAGACATTCTGTTCGACGCCATGGCCATCGACCCGCAGGTGGCGGCGGCCGCGGACTTTTCGCGGGCAGAAGACATCGACAACATCTTCCGGTTCGGGGCCTTCGCCACGCGATTCGAATCGATGGAAGGCGCAGCGGAAGCCGGAACGGAGAACCAGCTTCGGGGCTATGTGGCGGAAATGACCGTCGCAACGCGCCTGGGGGAAGAACACGACGTCAGCCTGCCCGAAACGGCGAACAATCCCGGGTACGATCTGCTCGTCGACGGCCAGCCCTTTCAGGTAAAATGCTCCGGGAATCCCGAATCGGGCAGGCGCATGCTGGAGGAGCATTTCGAAAAATACCCCGACACGCCTGTATACGCGAACAGCGAACTCGTGGACATGGCTCGGGCCTCGGATGCGCCCTGGGCAGACAAGGTGTTCGGCGTAGAGGGGTTCGATTATGCAAAGACCGACGAGATCATGCGGCAATCGCTGGAAGCGGGCGCAGACCTTATGGACCCGCGGCTTCCGATCTTTGCGATAGCGGTTTCCGCCGCCAGAAACATTCACGGCTGGTGGAAAGGCAGCATTCCCCTGAAAGATATTCCACTCGAAGTGGCCGTGGACGGAGCCATACACGGCAGTCTGTCTGCGGCGGGCGGCCTTGCGGGGGGCGGAGTCGGGCTGCTGCTCTTCGGCCCCGCCGGCGCCGTGATCTTTGGAGGAGCGGGTCAGGCGGCGGCCCTCTTCGGCGCAGGCTCCGTACGGCAAACATTCGACGATTTGCGAACGAAGGCGTGGGCCGCTTCGGTCGGCGAAGCCGCCAACGCACTCAAAACCGCGCTGGACAAGGCCATGCAATCGAAAATCCGGCGCATCCATGCCAAAGCCGCCCGCATCAAGGTCTCCGACCAGGCTATGGAAGATTGGGCGCGTCTGAAATTCGCCGACCGGGCATTGTGCGTGGCCGAATGCAAGGCGGAACTGGAGGGTTTGCCCGCTCATCCCGTAGCGCGAGCCAGGGAACTGCTGAAATTAATGCGCAAAGCCGGCGTGCATCCCCGGTCCGTGGACCAGCCGCTCCGAAATCTGATGAATATCCTTGCCGAAAAACCGCGCGTCACCGATCAGGCCGCGGAACGTACCCGCCAGGTCGCGGAAAGCGTTACAGGCCAGGTAAACAAGGCCATCGGCAAAGGCAAGCAATGGTACGATCAGAAGCGATCCGGCGACGCGCGGTAACGCCCATCTTCCGCGCCCTCTTCAACCCGCGCTGCAAGGATACTCTGATTAAGTCCACGAAGCTCAGAGGCTGCGAGGGGCGCGCTGGCAAGGAATGACGAAGCAGCATGGCAGGCCCCATGTAATGTGGAATGACACAGCCAGCGTGCCCCTCGCAGCCTCCCGAAGGGCGCGTCACGTACTCTAAGACACGAATCTACGGTGTTTTCTGCTGATTTCAACGATACAAGCATGACGACTTTTACAGGCAAACGTGACGCGCTGAGCGA
>JAJECT010000027.1 GCA_022821845.1 Rhodothermales bacterium
CACCTGGAGGTTCGAGATGCTTACGTTACCGCGCTGTTTGGGAAGCAGCGGTGCGATCCGTTCAAATTGGGCCTCGGTGAGTTCCATGTCTCTGAAATTTGCTTTAGATTGCAGCGTTCATAGACAACGAAACAAAGGAAATCATGTTCCCAAATAGTGTTAACAGGCCCTAATTGTTTCATGGTTTTTGGGGGATAAGGTGTATGAGAATGACCGGTTGGCTGCGGCCGGTTATGCGTTTGAATATTATGGACCCTATACTTGAAAAAAAACAACGCCCTCGCAATTTATTTTTTCTTCACAATATATTTTGTCGTAAATCAATTATTTTCAGTGTTTTAGGCCTGTCAAGGAGCAATCCGTCTTCGTACTTGAGGCGTTTCTGATCCATACCCTTGGCGAGGGTAGCCATCTGCTCCAGCGTGTCCAGGCTACGGTGGTTGTGCCTGCCCCGAGAAGTGGTCCGTAAAAACTGGACAGGTTTTTAGGTATAGGATTGCGTTGGTTTACGCCGCCTTCGCGAGCGGCTTGCGTCTGTAGTATACGTCGTCGGGCGTGAGGTTGTCAAGGCCCTGGTGCGGGCGTTCTTCGTTGAAGTAGCGGACGTAGGCAGCGATCCCCTTTTGGCCTCGGCCACCGTCTCGTACGCATGACGGTACACTTCCTCTTGCTCTACAATCTGGTTTCTGCTCCCGAACCCCCGCTTGCTGACGGCAACAAGGGAACCAGGACGCCTGTACGGGCGAATGCGAACGCGCCAAACGAAGGGATTTTTCTCAGCGCACCCTGAGATACTGCACGCTGAACAAGCGATTCGCGTCCGTCCAGACCTTCTGCACGGCGAACCCGGCGCGTTCGGCAAGGCGCCGAAAACGCTCCAGCGTGAATTTGTACGAATACTCGACCAGAATCGGCTCGCCCTCGGCGAAACGGACGGAATGCCCGTTTACCCGCACGGTTTGCCGGCAGGCGCTCACCAGCGACATTTCGATGCGCCCCTCGTCGAGGTTGTAGACGGCCCGGTGCCGGAACGCATCCAGGTCGAACGTGGCGCCCAGTTCCCGGTTCAGGCGGCGCAGCAGGTTCTTGTTGAACGCCGCCGTAACGCCCTCGGCATCGTTGTACGCCGCCTCGACGGTTGGCCGGTCTTTCTCCAGGTCCACCCCGATCAGCAACCCGCCGCCGGGGCCCGCCGCCTCGGCCATGCGCGTCAGAAAATCGAGGGCCTCCCGCGGCTCGAAATTGCCTATGGTGGAGCCGGGAAAGTAGACGACGGCGCGCGCCGCCTCGAACTCGGCGGACGGAACCGCAAAAAAGGTCGTATAGTCCGCAGCCAGGGCGCGCATGGGAATATGCGGGTACGCCGCCCGGAGCCGACGCATCGAAGCGGCCAAATGCTCTTCGGAAATATCGATCGCCACATAGCCTGCCGGGTCAGACATGCGATCCAGCAGCAAGCGCGTCTTCAGGCTGCTTCCGCTGCCATATTCGAGCAAGAGGCAGCGCGGCCCCAGGCAGGCCACCATCTCGTCGAGATGCGCCTGCATGATGGCCCGCTCCGTGGCGGTCGGATAGTATGCTGAGAGCTCCGTAATCCGGTCGAAAAGACGGGACCCCGCGGCGTCGTAGAGGTACTTGCAGGGAAGCGACTTGGGCGCGCGCGCCATGCCGTCCATCACGTCGGCGAGCAGGACGGCGGCGGAGGCGGGAAGCGCAGGGGCGTCCGAACCGCTCGCACCGGACGGTTCCTTGCCGTTGCGAAGGGGGACTTGCTGCGCAGAGGGTATAGAGTGTACAGAAGGCGCCGAGGCGGACGAAGCCGGGCCTCCGTTGGCGTTTTCGGGAGAATCGGGTACGACGGGATTCATAACTTCTGTGGCGGATAGCGTTCGGAAAACATACGAGAAGGCGCCGCCGAGGGTGTAGCGATGGCGTACGAGGCGCGCGGGGCAAGGTTGCACGGAAAGATATTATTTTCCAGAGAAACTCGTGCGAGATCTTCAGGCAACTTCCCTGGCGCATCTTTCCCGCTCGCTCGCCGCTCCCGTTGACCACGCCCGCGCCTTCCACGCTGCAACTGCCCACGCCATCAACTGGCTGCATCGAAGCATCGCCTCAAAATCGACCGGACAACGGAAATGCTCCCTTTGCTCGATTACTGGCTCCCCACAGCAGCTGGCGATGCGGTTTCTTCATACTCCGCCTCGCCTATGTTCCTGCGCGGCGCATTCCACTCGACCGATGTCGGCGAAGGAGCGCGGCCCGATCCCCGAGGCGTAAAACGCAAAAACACGGCTCCTTCCTCAGGCATGCGGTCCAACGGAATGCGTACGCGGCTGCGCGTGTACACCAGCGTCTCGCTACGACCCAGCTCTCGACCGTCCCCGTCGTACGCCACCACCTCGCCTGCAAAAGGACGATCCGCCGTTTCCAGCATAAATGTCGCCGACAGCGAATCCGCGTACGAGATCGCCAACAACCGAGCGCGAAGCTGCGAAGCCCCTTCTCCGGGGATGTACAACCCCGGAACGCGCATCGTCACTCGAGCTGTACGATCTTCGTCAACATCCTCAGGCATACGGTCCAGGTTCGCATAACTACGAGGAGCGGATACCACGTCGAAAAACGCCGCATACCCCTTATCAACCATCTCTCTGCGCGCCTCCCCCCTCACCCTGTAACGAACAAGCCCCTTCTCGCCCGGCATCAGAACCAGTACGCCCGGATATACCTCTACCATCTCCGACAAATCGCCCAGACGAGACCCTGTAGTATCCTCTACCGCTATCTCGCGCCCCGACTCCGTCGCCTCCGTATAGCCAAAACGAGCCGACGTCGATACCTCGAGAGGAACAAGCGATGGATTCGATAGCTCGAACGCCCCGGTGGGCTGCTTTCCGGTCAAAAACGCCATGTCTGGATAAATGCTTAGATTCTGATCCGCGGTCAAGCCTGCGGGAACCTCGCGCGATGCGCCGAGACGCACCCCCCCGGGGCCTATCGTGATTACGCGCTGCGAAGAAACGACCGTCACCGTAACTTCCACCCAATGCGTCTCCTCGCGTTCGCCCGAACGCAGAACGACACCCAGATTACCCGCGTAATGACCCGGAGGCGCGTCCGCAAGGTCCAACGCGCCTCCGAAGCGAAGCAGGCGACAGGTTTCTTCCCGAAGCATCGTCTCCGTATACAGACCGCCTATTGCCTGAGACGAAAGCTGCTCGCACGATGCTGCATACGACCAGGCGGGCGTAAAAACGAGCGAAGCGCCCTCGGCAACCCGCGTGCGTTCGAGAACGGCCGGAGAGGCCAACTCGATAGACAAATCCATCTCTGCGTTCTCGCGAAGGGCGTCGCCGTCCAGGGCAAGCGTCATGCGACCCGCATGGTACGGGCCCGATACGCGCGTCGATATGCCATCGGTCATCGGATCGAGCGACGCCCGCGTATCAGCCGACTGCACCCCGAAGCGCAAGGGAGAAGCGCTTACCGTTATACCAAGCACCGAAACCCGGTCGGGTTCAGTCGGCGAAACCCGGTCGAGCACCGTCACCCTTACCTCGGCCGTTGCGTCTTCTGCATTCTCCGCCGAAACAGTCAAAAGGTACTCGTACGTCTCGGCTTCGTCCACCTCCTCCGGCACATAGAACGTCGGCGAAGCAATGTCCACAGCGCTCAGCAGCGCCGTGTTCGGCGTATCGCCCAATGCCGTCCATATATACGCATACTGCGGGTCGACGCCCGGCGCGCCCGATACGGAACACGCCAGAATGATATCCGGCGCCCCCTCGTACACAGAGCCCGGATCTGCGCACGCCGCCGCAATAGGTTCCCTGTTCAACACCGTAACCGTAACGGTCTTTTCGTCCGGATCCGCATTCGCCGTCGTGACGCGCGCCACATACGTCCAGGTCGTATCCCGACCCACCTCGGCGGGCACGGCGAATGTCGGCGTAGCCGTATCGCGATCCGTCAATTGATCGGCAGGGGACCATGACCAGGCATACGTCAAACCCGGCGGCCCGGTAGCGAAACAGGAAAATTCGAAGGGCGGCGATCCCTCGTACACAGGATCGGGGTCGTCGCAAGTAATCTCAAGTGCGCTGTTTCTCACAGTTACCGTCCAGTTCCAGTTCGCGGCATCGGCATTCGGGGCCGATATCGCAAGCTGGTATTCGTAAGTCCGGTCCTCGTCCAGCGTCCCGTATGGCGGAATGTAGAAAGAGGCAATCATCCCGGTGCGGGAATGCAGAAGGTCGATAGCCGCCTCTGGCGTATCGCCGCGCACGCTCCACCAATACGAATAAACGCCGCCGGGAGACCCTTGCGGGGGGACTAAAACATCGTCCGAAGTACACGCGGACGACTCGATTGTATCCCCGGCGCCCTCCCATACGGTGGCGTAATCCGAAAAGGTATGCGTTGCACACCATGTAATATTCGGCTTCTCAAGCACTGTTACCCTCACATCTTCAACGATGTCGGCGAAACCGTCGGCTGACATCGTCACCGTGTATTCGTAGTTCTTATCCGCCTCGCCCGGCTCATCGATATCGCCCGGCGCCGAGAACACGGGAGCGTAACTGTCGGTACCGCTTAAACGATTTGCGACATCCGTACCGGACCAGACGTATGTTGCCCCGGACGGCTGGTTTGCAACCGTACAGTCCAGCGTAATGTCCCCCGCTCCCTCGTAGATACTGGCGTTCTCGCACCTGACGGAAGGCGCCAACGCATCCGTGTTCCTCACCTTCACCTTAATCGTTTTCTCGTCTGGGTCATAGCCTGGAGCGCTTGCTGTCACCGTGTACGTCCAGGTCGTATCCCGGTCTACCTCGAGAGGCACAGCGAATGTCGGCCTACCCGTATCGTGCCCCGTCAGCCCGGTTGTCGGAGACCAGGACCACCTGATTTCGCCGGTGTCCCGGCGATGCCATGCGGAACAGGAAAAAACAATATTCGCAGCGCCCTCTTGCACGCTGCCGGGATCTTCGCATTCAATGGCGGTTTCCAGATTTCTAACGCTCACGTATACGTCCTGACTCTCAACCCTGTTACCACTGAAGGAGAGCTGGTAATCGACTCGAACAAGAAAATGGTAGCGCGTCGTTTCGCTTACGCTATCAGGCACGCGAAAAAAAGGATCGGGAACGTTGACGGCACTGAGGATTCCCGGATCGTACGAATGCTCCCATAACCATGTCTCGTTCAGGATTTGCTCGCCCTCCGGCGAAATAACCCAGCACTGGCGTTGCTGATCCGGGTCCCCTTCGTATACAGGAGCAAAGACAGTGCATTTAAGATTGTCGAGCGGATCCGAAATCCCTGCCTTCGACGTACGCTGCCCGCCTCCCTCCGCATCCTCGACTTTCACCGTCACTCTTCTTCTCGCCGTGTGGGGCGTACCCGAAGCCGACGTCGTCATGCTGGCTATGTAATGGTACTCCGCGCCCGCACTGCCGGCAGGCGCCGTAAACAAGGGAGACGACAAGTCCGTCGCATCGAGAGGAGACAGGTCCGTTCCCCACAAACCCTCCCACTTCCACAGCGCCGACGCGGATTCCTCGTCGTAGTCCATGCGAAAAGACAAAGGACCTGCCCCCTCGCAATCGAGCGAAACCGTCTCTCCCTCTTCCACCACTACCTCCAATGGACAATATACGACCGGACGACGGCTCAATACATGCACCTCCACCTCCTCATGCGAAGAAAGGCCCGTTGCGCGAGAGATCGCCGTCAAGCGGTACCGGTAACGAAACGTCGCCTCCCCCGAAAGAAACGACTCCAACGTCTTGGGCGCCGGCGCCTCCAGAGCGATCACCGAAGGATTAGGGCTGTCTTCGGGAATCAAACGCGGATTGTCCAGATAGTCCCGCGTCGCACCGCCTATGGGCTCCCAGAAATACGCCAAATACTCTTCCCCCGCAGCGTCCCATGCGCGGCAATTGATCGCGCCCGTCTCCAACTCCTCCAAAAAAATCGCCGCAGGACAATCCAGGCGCGGGGGCTCCTGGCTGCCGAATCCGCCGCGAACAGAACCGGGAGGCGCATCGGGCGCATCGGGCAAATCGGGCGTTTCCGGAATAAGAAACTCCTCTTCCGGAACGAATCCCAACGGGTCCAAATCCCCCTCTCGCAGCGGGCAGCCTGCAACGGGTTCGTCAAAAAATGCAAGCGGATCGCATTTGTCCTGAAAGCCGGGCAACGTATCCCTGTCTCGGACAGAACCGCTCGCAACACCCCCTACTGTAACGATAACCATCGCCGTCTCGTATAAGGTCGCGCCCACCGTTGTCAATCGATACGCGTATTCCGCGCCTGCTCCCGACACAGGAGCCGTGAACAAGGGCGATAATTTGTCCAGGGCATCTAGAAAATCGATTCCGTCGCCCGATAACGACTCCCAACGGTAGCGAACGCCCTCTTCCGGTACATTCGTCGCAGCACACGAGAGCAGAACGGATTCCCCTGCCAGGGCATGAAGGCGAGAAGGACAAGACAAGGCAAACGACTCGTCGTAATTATTCCCGCCTTTCACAGGAAACCCTCCTTCCTCTATGACCTGAGCCTGCGCCGACGATGCAAAGAGCAGCCCGACCGCAAGCAGGCGCGCCATGCGGGCGGCTATGGCCTCAGAGAGGCGGAAAAACGCCGGGCGTATTTCCCGATTTTTCGTCTTTCTCGTCATCGGATCGCACGCGCTTCAGAATATTCGATGCAGGCGTTTTTGGTTGAAGTACCAGATGAAGGCGGATATCTCACGGATCCCGGGCCAGCCGAAATCCCGTGAATTGCCAGGCGGCGTCCGGCGGAAAGAAGTTGCGATAGGTAGGCCGGATGTGCGTTCGGGGCGTAGCGCAGGAGCCGCCGCGCAGCACGAACTGGTTGCACATGAACTTGCCGTTGTATTCGCCCAGCGCGCCTTCGGCGGGGGCGTAGCCGGGGTAAGGAGCATACTGGCTGCGCGTCCATTCCCATACGTCGCCGTAGCATTGCCGCAGCGCCGGGCATCCGTTCGCGACGGCGGCGGGCAGGCGGGCGGGACGGGGGTGCATGGGCGCGTCTTCCAGAAAATGCCCCTCCTCGGCGGGCGCGCCGCACGCGGTCGCCGCAACTTCCCATTCCTGCTCCGTGGGCAATCGGGCGCCCGCCCAGCGGGCATACGCGTCCGCCTCGAAATAACTGACGTGCAGGGCGGGCTCTTCGGGCGCGACCGGCTTCATGCCGCCCAGCGTGTACGTCTGCCAGGCGCCTTCCCGTCGCTCCCAGTAGAAGGGTTCGGTCCATTGGCGCGCCTGCGCGGCGGCCCATCCCATCGACAGCCACAATTCGGGCCGCCGGTATCCGCCGTCTTCGATGAACGCCAGGTATTCGGCGTTCGTTACGGGCCGGTCCGCCAGCAGAAAATCTTCCAGAAAACACCGGTGCCGGGGCCCTTCGTTGTCGTAGGCGAACCCGCCGCCCGCATGGCCGACCTCGTAGACCCCCGCCTCGAACGGAATCCACGTCAGCGGCCCCGCCATGCCCCCGTCGGATTCGAAGGGTTGGTAGACGGGACGAAGCGGATTCACCGAAAGGACATGCTTGACGTCCGTGAGGATCAGTTCCTGATGCTGCTGCTCGTGCTGTATGCCCAGCGCGATGGCCGGGGCGGCTTGCCGGACGGCATCCGGCTCCGCGCTCCGCATAAACCGGACCAGCTGCTCGTCCACGTGCCGCCGGTAGTCCATTACCTCGGCTACCGTGGGCCGGGAAATGTATCCGCGCCGGTCCCGGCAGTGCCGCTCCCCCGCCTGCACATAGTACGAATTGAAAAGATAGGCGTAGCCCTCGTGGTAGCGCGCGTACGACGGGGCAAAGGGCTGCAACGCAAACGTTTCGAAGAACCAGCTCGTATGCGCAAGGTGCCACTTGGTGGGACTCACGTCTTCCATCGTCTGAATGACGCAGTCTTCCGCGGCGAGAGGTTCGGCCAGGCGCTCCGTCGTCCGGCGTACGCGGCGATACGTTTCGACAAGACATTCGAGCGTAGCGTCGGTCGCTACGTCCGGCGGCGCGACAGGCATACTGAAATTCCTTCTTGTTGCGGAATGCCGTAGGATACGTCTTAGGATACGTTTATTTTACGGAATGTGCATACACCGTTCCTCCATTGCGTTCCGTCCTCCATGCCCGCGCTTCGATCCGACCGCAGTCGAGACATCCTGCCCGTAAGCGTCGGGGCGTATAAAAACCTTCCCGCAGGCGCCCTCCCCCTGCCGCGCTCCAGCGGGATCCTGCTGCACGTAACGTCGCTGCCGGGACCGTACGGCGCGGGCGACCTGGGGCCGGAAGCGTACCGGTTTGCGGATTTTCTGGCGGAAACCGGCCAGCGCATCTGGCAAGTGTTGCCGCTCGGACCGGCGGGCCTCGGCGATTCGCCCTATTCCAGCCCGTCCACGTTCGCCCTGGACCCTGTGTTCGCAAGCCCGGACCTGATGCGGACGGACGGCCTGCTGGCGACGGGCGATCTGACAGACGGCGCCGGAGAAGCCGCATCGCACCCTGCTGCGGCGACGGACCGGTCCAGGGCGGATTTCGAGGCAGCCCGGGACCTGAAAAACCGGCTTTTGCAACGGGCTTTCGCGCGGTTCGAAGCCGGGCGAACGCCCATCGATCCGGCGGCCTTCGACGCCTTCTGCGCCGACGAGGCGCACTGGCTCGACGACTTCGCCCTGTACATGACCATCCGGGCGGAATACGGGAACGTGGAATGGACCGCATGGCCCCGAAAATACGCCCTGCGGGACCGGGAGGCCCTCGAAGCGTTTCGCGCCGACCGACAGGGCCGCATCCGGCAATGCCAGTTTGCGCAATTCGTGGCGTACGACCAGTGGCGCCGCCTCAAGCGCTACTGCAACGAACGGGGCATCCTGCTATTCGGCGATATTCCCATTTACGTAGCGCACGACAGCGCGGACGTGTGGACGCACCCGCATCTTTTTCGCCTGGACGAGGACGGGCGAAGCGTTTTTTCCGGGGGCGTTCCGCCCGATTATTTCAGCGAGACCGGGCAGCGCTGGGACAATCCGACGTACCGCTGGGAGGCGATGCGGGAAGACGATTTCGCATGGTGGGGCCGTCGGTTCGAAGCGATTATGAACCAGGTGGACATCGTGCGGCTGGACCATTTTCGGGGGTTTGCAGCCTATTGGGAAATTCCCGCAGGAGAAGAAACCGCGCTGAACGGCGCGTGGCGCAAGGGCCCTGGCCTCCCGTTTTTCGAAAGCATGGCGCGGCGGCTCGGTCCGTTGCCGCTGGTGGCTGAGGACCTTGGCGTCATCACGGAGGACGTGCGAGAACTGATCGACGCGCTGGGACGCCCCGGCATGGCGGTGCTTCAGTTCGCCTTCTGCCACGACGCGGGCAACCCGTTCCTGCCGCATAACAACGCCCGAAACCTCGTGTTGTACACGGGTACGCACGACAACGATACGTTCCTGGGCTGGTGGGACGCGCTCGCGGCGGATGCGCGAAAAAAACGCGAGTACGACTTCGCCCGCGCCTACCTGGGACTGGACGAGCGGCCCGGAGAAGCCGTGCATTGGGCCGCGCTAAGGGCCGTGTTCGCGTCCCCGGCGGACTATGTCGTCTTCCCGATGCAGGACCTGCTGGGGCTGGGGACGCAAGCGCGCATGAACACGCCGGGGACCGCGGCGGGCAACTGGGGGTGGCGGTTTGCGCAAGAACAACTTACGCCGGATATCCGCCGCCGCCTCAAGCAGCTGGCAAGGACCTATGGACGGACGCCCTGGTAACGGGACGAACGCGCGGCAAGGCGGCCGAAGCGTTATTTCATCAACACCATGTGGCGGGTTTCGATGCGCGTTTCCGTTTCCAGCACGTACGTATACACGCCGCTGGGCCATCCGGAGGCGTCCAGCCGCACTTCATGCCCGCCCGCCGGATACAAACCATCCGCGGGAACGGCTACCCGCTGCCCCAGCAAGTTGTATACGGATAGCCGAACGCGCTCGGCGAACGGCTGCGACCAGGAAATCGACGTGGATGGATTGAACGGGTTCGGATAATTCTGCGCAAGTTCTACGCCGGACGGAAGTTCCGTCGGCGCTTCCGCAGACAGGACCGGCGGCGTAACTACGAACCGGGGCCGAATGGGGAATACGTAACCGTCGAGCGGGATGCGACCATTGTCTACACTCAATTGCGAGAGGAAGAACCAGTCGGTCCGGTCGCCGACGGTCGAATACATATATGCTTTGTCGTTCGGCGAATCGCTTGTACGGGGCGCAGGCGTAAAAAGAAGATAATTGTTGTCCGCTCCCTTGTTGACGAGGCCTATGAAAATTTGCTCTGGCAAGTCCGAAAGCGCAGCGTCCTCCGCCGGCAGGTCGAGGCGCGAAAACCAGAATCTGTCGTTGGTAAGGATGTGCGACGCATAGGGGCCTTCCTCCACGTCCATGCTATACAGTTCCTTGTTCGGCAAGCCGTCCTCGCCTCGGTCCCATACCTTAAGCGTAAAATCGCGGGGGACGCCGGGGTCTATGCCGCTTCTGCTGCCGAGCTCGTTGGCGTACGCCGGCGCTACGAAAACGGAAGCCAAACGGGCGTCTTTGGGCACGTCGTAGAGATTGGTCGCAATAGCATCGGCCCCGCCGAAAATATATATGCCCTCGTTGCGGCCGGTATCCCAGGACACGACCGTTTCTTCCAACGCGCTGTCCGAAGGAATACGAAATACGGGACGGACGGGAAACCCGTGATCGGCCAGCGACCCGCCTTGAACCGGTATTTGCGCCAGCGGGTACCAGGTCGTCCTCGGACCATCGGTCGCATACAGATACGCCGCGCCCCGCGGCGCCGTATCCCGGAGAAGAGATACCCCAAAGCCAAGATAATTTTCGTCGGTCCCCGCGTTGGCGAGGCCTACGAAGATGCGATCCGGAAGATCGCCAAGCGCCTTGTCTTCCGCAGGAAGGTCGATTTGCAGAAAGGCATACGCCTTACCGCGGACAAGGTGAAACGCATCGGTCGGCTCTTGCACGTCCATGCTATACCGTTCCGTGCCCGGCGAGCCGTCGTCGGCCACATCCCATATCTTGAGCGTAAAATCTTTGGGGGACGAGCGCGGCGCATGTGGCGGGTCATACTGGTTTATATACACCGGCGCCGCGAGCACAGAGGTCAGGCGCCCCCCGGAGGGCACATCGTAGCGCTGGGCATAAATATGCTCCTCGCTGCCCAAAAACAACGTATCGTACCGATCCGAATCGTAGGCAAGCATAACGTCCCGATACCCGGATGCGACGGCGCCCTCGCCGCCAACCGCTTGCGCGCCCGCCTGCCTCGGCGACACCGAAATTTCCGCCGCAACGCGGGGCGGCGCTTCTATCGTTTCAATCTCTTGCCGCTGGAAAACGCCTTCCTGGGCCTGGGCAAACAGGTCGGCGCTTGTGGCCACGCCCCAAACGAGGGCGACAAAAAGACTGGAAAGCAAAAACGCGCTGTTACATCGTATCGCAACAGCCGTCGAGGGGAGGATACGCATTGGCATTGTTCTCGTAATTCAGGTGGCGCGGGGCGCGCCCGCCTGGCGGCCCCTTATATCGGAACACAGGATACATCGCCCGGAACAGGTTGTCAAGCCCTGGGCGCGATTGTTCATCGGTCCAGAGCGATGCAGGCGGCGCGTTCCGCTGCCTGACAGGCGCTTTACCGCGGCGCCCGCAGCACGACCGTAGAAAACGCCTCCACGAGGATCCGCCCGTCCTCGATCCGGTCCCCTTCCCGAAAGCCGCCGCCTTGGGAATCCGCAGGCATATCCATGCCCGACACGAATTCCCAGGGGCCTTGCGGGGAATCCGTTCCGACGCAAAGCAGCGTTTCCGGGGCGGGAAGCGCAAACGTCGCCGCGCGCTCCCCGGCGTTGAACAGCGTCAGCATGGTGTCGTCTTCGCGCTTGCGGCCCGCTGCGTCCAGGCCATGGAGGCCGCCCCCGCACAGCAACACGCCAAACGCCCGCAATCCATGATCCGTCCAGTCGCCATGGCCCATTTCGCGTCCCTCGGGATGCCACCAGAACACGTCGCGGGCGCCCTCGTCGTTCGTCTCGCCCCGCAAGAAAAAGCGCCGCCGGAAACTCGGATGCGCTTTCCGAAGGGCCACCATCTTCTTCGTAAAGTCCAGAAAGGCCCGCTTCCGCTCGTCGAGGTCCCAGTCGTACCAGGCGAGTTCGTTGTCCTGGCAATAGGGATTGTTGTTGCCTTCCTGCGTATTCGAAAGTTCGTCGCCGCCCAGCAGCATCGGAACGCCCTGGGAAAGCAGCAAGGTCGCCATCAGGCTCCGCTTGCGCCGCTCGCGCGCGGCCAGCACGTCGGGGCGGTCCGTGGGGCCTTCCACGCCGCCGTTCGCGCTGTAGTTGGGTTCGTGTCCGTCCCGGTTGTCTTCTCCGTTCGCATGGTTGCGCTTGCGTTCGTAACTCACCAGGTCCTCCAGCGTGAATCCGTCGTGGGACGTTACGAAATTGACGGAGGCGGACACGCGCCGATGCGGCGCCCGGTACAAATCGTTCGACCCCGCATGCCGGGTCGCAAAAACGCCCTGCATCCCCGCGTCGCCCCGCCAGAACCGGCGTGCGACGTCCCGAAAACGCCCGTTCCATTCCGACCAGAGCCAGGGAAACCCGCCCACGCGGTACCCGCCCGGCCCCACGTCCCAGGGCTCCGCAATCAGTTTCACGCGGCTGAGCACGGGGTCCTGCTCGACCAGCGTAAAAAACGCGGAAGCCATATCCACGTCGTACTGCGGGCGCGCCAGCGTCGTCGCCAGATCGAACCGAAATCCGTCCACGTGCATGTCGCGCGCCCAGTACCGCAAACTGTCCATCACAAGACGCAGGACTTGCGGACACCCGGCGTCCAGCGTATTGCCCGTCCCCGTATAATCCGACAGGAAGCGGCGCTGGCCCGGGTTGGCCTTGTAATACGAAAGATTGTCCAGGCCCCGCAGGGAAAGCGTGGGGCCCAACCGGTTTCCTTCCCCGGAATGGTTGTACACCACATCCAGAATCACCTCGAAACCCGCTGCGTGCAGCGTACGCACCATCTCCTTGAATTCGCGTACGGCCCCGGCGAGGCCCGACGCAGCGTACCCCGGCTCCGGCGCGAACCAGCCCAGCGTATTGTAGCCCCAGTATTGATTCAGCCCGGCCTCGAACAGGCGGCGGTCGTGCACGTGGGCATGAACAGGCAGCAATTCGATGGTCGTGACGCCCAGGCTGCGCAGGTGATCCAGTACGGGTTCCGAAGCCAGGCCCGCATACGTGCCCCTGAGCGCCGGCGGCACGTCCGGGTGTCGCTTGCTGAGGCCCTTGACGTGCGTTTCGTATATAATGGCGTCTTCCCAGGGAATGTCCGGCGGGCGATCCCCTTCCCAGTCGAACCGCTCGTCCACAATGGCCCCGAGCGGGGCGTACGGCGCGCTGTCGAGGTCGCTGAAAAGCAGGTCCTCCTCCGGCGTTCCGGGCACATAGCCGAACAGGCTGTCATGCCAGGCAAGCGGGCGCCCGACAGCCTTCGCGCAGGGATCGAAAAGCACCTTGTTCGGATTGAACCGGTGGCCGCGTTCGGGATCGTACGGGCCATGCGCACGGTAGCCGTAACAGGCCCCCGGAGCCAGGCCGGGCACGTAGCCGTGCCACAGGGGACCGGTTCGTTCGGGAAGCGCAAGCGTTTCCGAGGGCGCGTCCGCATCGCCATCCTCGAACAACACCAGTTCCACCCGCTCCGCATGGCGGCTGAACACCGAGAAATGGACGCCCTCGCCGTCCCAGCGCGCGCCGGGCGGATTGGGCGCGCCGGGCCATATCCGGGCCTGTTTTTTCGAGTGCGTTCCCGCTGATTTCGACGTACCTTTCAACATGACGTACTATAATCCCATGAAATAACCGAATGTCCGAAGGGCGTTCCGAAACCCCGAAAACCGCCGCCCGTTCCATCGCTCGCCAGCAAACCGCCCTGCGCCTTCCCGAAATGCGCGCCTTCCCGACATGGATGATCTGAATTTGCCCGAAGACGCCTCCCGCCCGGTGCTTGCCGGGCTGGCGCCGCGAACGAACGGAGGCCGCTGGCCCGTCCGCAGGTTTCTCGGCGACGAAATGACGGTCCGGGCGGACCTGATTGCCGAAGGGCACGAACGCATCGCCGCGGAACTCCTCGTCCGCCACGAAGACGACGAACGGGAGTCGATCCGCCCGATGGCGCTGCGACACAACGACGAATATTTCGCCTCGTGGACGCTGGATCGGCTGGGAACCTGGTTTTTTCGGGTGCGGGCCTGGGCCGATCCCTTTGCGACATGGCGAGATCAGTTTGCGCGCAGGGTGGAAAGCAAGGACCCCGAGGTCGCAAGCGAACTGCTCGTGGGCGCGGGGTTTCTGAAACGATCCGCAGTGATCGCCGAGGGCAAGGATCGGAAGGCGCTGCTGCGCTACGCCGAAGCCATAGCAGCGGGGGACGTCGCCGCCGCGCTGGACGAGACGGCGGTTGCGCTCGCGCAAGCCCACGACCCCCGCCCGGCGCAGATCGAGAGCGAAACGTACGCCGTGCACGCAGACCCCGTGCTGGCCCGCTTTGCCGCCTGGTACGAATTCTTTCCCCGCTCGGCGCCCCGGAAGCATGGCAGCGGAAAAAGCGCCGCGCCCCACGCCACGCTGGACGACGCGGCAAAACTGCTGCCGCGCATTCGGGAACTCGGGTTCGACGTCGTATACCTTCCCCCTGTGCATCCCATCGGACATACGCACCGGAAGGGCAAGGACAACGCGGCGAACGCGGAGCCGGGCGATCCCGGCAGCCCCTGGGCCATCGGCGCCGAGGCCGGCGGACACAAGGCCGTGCATCCCGATCTGGGCGGGCTGGACGCCTTCGACCGGTTTGTTGCGGCGGCCCGGCAATGCGACCTGCATGTGGCCATAGACATTGCGTTCCAGGCGTCCCCGGATCATCCCTGGGTGCGCGAGCATCCCGACTGGTTTCTGCATCGACCCGACGGCTCCATCCGGTATGCGGAGAATCCGCCCAAAAAATACCAGGACGTGTACCCGCTGGATTTTTTCTCGAAAGACCGGGAAGGGCTGTGGAACGAACTGAAAAGCGTGTTCGAGTTCTGGATCGAGCGGGGCGTGCGGGTATTTCGGGTGGACAATCCCCACACGAAACCTTTTGCCTTCTGGGCATGGTGCCTCGGCGCGCTGCGCAAGCGGCGTCCCGACCTCGTCTTCCTGTCCGAAGCGTTTACGCGGCCCAAAATCATGTACGAACTGGCCAAACTGGGCTTCAATAATTCGTACACATATTTCGCCTGGCGCAATACGAAAGAGGAATTGACCGGATATTGCCGGGAATTGTACGAGACGGAAGTCGGGGAATTTTTTCGTCCCAATTTCTGGCCGAATACGCCGGACATTTTGCAGGAATATCTGGTGCGAGGCGGGCGGGCGGCGCACGTCGCGCGGCTTGCGCTGGCCGCCACGCTGTCGTCGGCGTACGGCGTCTATGGTCCCCCCTTCGAACATGTGGAGAATGCGCGGCATCCAGACCGGGAAGAATACGCGAACAACGAAAAATACGAGGTCCGGTCCTGGAACTGGAACGATCCGGACTCGCTGCAACCGTTCATGCAGCAGCTGAACCGGATCCGCCGGGAGAACCCGGCCCTTCAGCGCATGCGGAACCTGCGGTTTCACGATACGGACAATCCCGAATTGCTTGCGTACTCGAAGCGGTTTGGAGAAAACCGCATCGTCCTCGTCGTGAATCTGGACCCGCGCCGCGAACAGCGCGGATGGCTTTCCCTCGCCCCCGCGGACCTGGGCCTGCCGGAGGGCGAACGCTGGATCATGCGCGACCTGCTTGGCGAAACATGCGCGTCCTGGAAAGGCGACGTACATTACATCCGGATCGACCCGCAACAAACCCCGGTGCGCATTTTCCGCGCCGAACAAGCGCATTCGTCCCCGAAGTCCCCCTGAGGCATGACCCGAAAAACCGCGCGACGCGCCTGGTTCGCCAGCGAAGAATTACAACAACTCGAAGCGGGCGCTTTTTACCGCAGTTATAAAAAACTGGGGGCGCATCTCGACGACAAGGGCGCCTGGTTCGCCGTATGGGCGCCGGGGGCCAGCGCGGTATCCGTGCTGGGAGACTTCAACGGCTGGAACCCGGACGCCCACCCGATGCGGCGGCGCAAGGGAGGCGTCTGGGAAAAGCGCGTCCGCGGGGTCCGAAGCGGACAAAAATACAAATACCGCATTGCGCGCAACGGCTATTCCGCAGACAAGACGGACCCCTACGCCTTCGCCATGGAGCCGCCTGCGCCGGGCGGCGACGACGCCTCGGGACTCGCTGCGCTGGTCTGCGACCGGAACTACGCATGGGGAGACGAAGCATGGCTCAAGCAGCGACGCGGCCCGGATTCGCTCGAGCGGCCCGTTTCGATCTACGAAGTGCATCTCGGATCCTGGCGCAAGCAGGGCGCCTGGTCCCTCGGCTATCGGGAAATCGCCAAACCCCTTGCCGACCATGTGGAGCGCCTCGGCTTCACGCATGTGGAATTCATGCCGGTCATGGAGCACCCGTTCTACGGATCGTGGGGATATCAGGTTGCGGGCTACTACGCCCCTACCTTCCGGTACGGCGCGCCCGCGGATTTCAAGTATCTGGTGGATTACCTGCACCAGCGCGGCATCGGGGTCCTGCTGGACTGGGTGCCGGCGCACTTCGCCACCGACCCGCAGGCGCTCGTTTTCTTCGACGGCGGCGCGCTATACGAATACGAAGACCCCGTCATGCGGCATCACCCCGACTGGGGTACGTACGTTTTCGATTACAACAAGCCGGGCGTTCGCAACTTCCTCGTCTCCAATGCGATCTTCTGGCTTGAAGAGTACCATATAGACGGCCTGCGTTTCGACGCCGTGGCCTCCATGCTCTACCGGGATTATTCGCGGGGCGACGACTGGACCCCGAACATGTTCGGCGGACGGGAAAATCTCGAAGCCATCGACCTGCTCAAGAAAGTCAACGAGATGGCCTACGCGCACGTCCCGGACGTCCTGATGATCGCCGAGGAGTCCACCGCGTGGCCCGGCGTCTCGAAACCCACCTACGACGGCGGGCTGGGCTTCCTGTACAAATGGAACATGGGGTGGATGCACGACACCCTGGAGTATATGGAAAAAGACCCGGTTTACCGGAAACATCATCAGGAAGGGCTTACGTTCCCCCTCGTTTATGCGTACTCCGAGCACTACATTCTGCCGCTGTCGCACGACGAGGTGGTGCACGGCAAGGGATCCCTCTGGGACAAAATGCCCGGAGACGCCTGGCAAAAAGCAGCGAATCTGCGCCTTCTGTACGGACACCAGATCGGGCATCCGGGGAAAAAATTGCTCTTCATGGGCGGAGAGTTCGGACAACCCTCCGAATGGGACCACGACCACGCCATCGACTGGGACGCTCTGAAAGACCCGCTGCACCAGGGCGTGATGGCCTGGGTGCAGGATCTGTACGCCCTGTATCGCGATCATCCGGCGCTGTGGAACGACCGGCCCGGCGGGTTCGAATGGATCGATTTCAGCGATGCGGACGACAGCGCCATCAGTTATATCCGGCTGGGAGGCGGGCGAACCCTCGTGTTTCTGTTCAATTTCACGCCCGTGCCGCGCGCGAACTATCGCATTGGCATGCCTGCCGAAGGCCGCTGGCGAGAAGTCCTCAACTCCGACGCCCGGCGTTACGGAGGCAGCGGGGTGGGCAACCTGGGCCATGTCGATACGGAACCCGTACCGTTTCATGGACGAAACCAGTCCGTAACGGTTACGCTGCCCCCGCTTGCCGTCGCCATCCTCGAACAAGAGGCGTAGCGCGGGGCCGCGCTGCCTCGCCCTTCCTCGGCGGCGCGCCCTCGTGGCCTGCGCGCCTGGCGGACTTGATCGGCGTATCCTTAATCGGCGTACCCTTAATCGGCGTATCCTTAATCGGCGTATCCTTAATCGGCGTATCCTTAATCGGCGTATCCTTAATCGGCGTATCCTGGAAAACATCTTGCGGACAAATCGCGTACGATACGGGCAGGGCGGCGAAAAGCATTCCCTGCGCAAAGGATACGCTGATTCAATCCGCGCCTTTTATTCACGCATAACGAAATACCGACCCCATGGCACACCAACTTCCCGACTTGCCCTACGCTTTCGACGCGCTGGAACCCGTGATCGACGAACGAACCATGCGGATTCACCACGGCAAGCACCACCAGGGATATGTCAACAAACTGAATGCCGCGCTCAGCGGGCAGGAAGCGTTGCAGAACCTGTCGGTGGAAGACCTTCTTCGCAACATAAACAAGGTCCCCGAATCCATCCGGGGCGCGGTCCGAAACAATGGCGGCGGACACGCCAACCACACCTTGTTCTGGAGCGTTATGTCGGGCAGCGGCGGCGACGCGCCCGGCGGCGCCCTTGCGGCGGCGATCAACGCCGCGTTTGGTTCGCTCGACGCCTTCCAGGCAACCTTTGCGGCGAATGCGGCGGGACGGTTCGGGAGCGGATGGTCCTGGCTCGTCGTGAACGGCGACGGTGCCCTTGAGGCCTTTTCCACGGCCAATCAGGACAGCCCGCTCATGCAGGGACACACGCCGATTCTGGGCCTCGACGTCTGGGAGCACGCCTACTACCTGAACTACCAGAACGACCGCGGCGCCTATGCGAACGCCTGGTGGAAGGTGGTCAACTGGGATGAGGTCGCGCGCCGCTTCGACGCCGCCCGCTAACAGGGGCGCGGCGCCTGGCCGACCCGGCGGCGGCATAGAGCAGTGTCGTACAGCGTCAAGGAAATACAGTACACCCTCCAGGGAGAAGGCGCCCGCGCAGGGCGCCCCGCGGTATTCCTGCGCTTCGCCGGATGCAATCTGTGGAGCGGGCGGGAGGCGGACCGGGCTACCGCCACCTGTTCGTTCTGCGATACGGATTTCGTGGGAACGGACGGCCCCGGAGGCGGCCGCTTCGACGCGGCGGACGACCTGGCGCACGCGGTGGCCGCCCATTGGCCTGCGGAAGAACAGGCCCGCTATGTGGTGTGTACGGGCGGCGAACCGCTCCTGCAACTGGACGCGGCGCTCGTGGCGGCCCTGCACAGGGAAGATTTCGAAGTAGCGATCGAAACGAACGGGACGAAAAAGCCCCCCGAAGGCGTCGACTGGATATGCGTCAGTCCGAAGGCGGACGCCGCGCTGCTGCTGACCGAGGGCGACGAACTGAAACTGGCGTACCCGCAACCCCTTGCGCCCCCGGAACGGTTTGTCGGCCTTGCGTTCCGGCGCTTTTTCCTGCAGCCGATAGACGGCCCCGACCTGGCGCGCTACACGCAAGAAGCCATCGCGTATTGCCTGGCGCATCCGACCTGGCGGCTTTCGCTCCAGACGCACAAATTCCTTGGCATTCCGTAGGGCCGACGTCCTGCGCGGGTAACAGGAACGCGGCGGGCGATGCGGTCTGGATCAGCGCAGGCCTATAGCCCGCAACATGGCGGCAAGATCGGAAGCGGACAAGACGCCGCGCGCCTGCAACGCTTCGAGCGCCGCCCGCACTTCGGTCGGGTTGGTCGCGGCGTCGCCGGAAACGCCTGCGCCCTCCTCTTCTTCAAGGGGGGACAGCATCGCTTCCTGCAAAAAGGCCGCCACGTACCGGCACGCCCCGGGCCGGCCCGAAAAATCCAGCACCACGTCGAACGTGGCCCGCCCCCTGTTGACCTTGATGGTCATGCTCCGCCCGCCCATCAGTTTGCGCTTCTCCGCTACGCCAACCATATCCGCGTACCGCACATCCCGAACCGGCGACAAGTCGTTGTTCTGGAACACCAGGCGGTCCGCCGTAAACACAGCCCCGTCCTTGGCGCTGCCGATGCGCGTGGCGTCGTACAGGGCCAGCACGTCGGACTCGGACACGCCCGCCGCATAATCGCGGAGTGCATTGCGCAGTTTCTCCCGGGGAATCCGGGGCGCCACATAAAGTCCGAGGCCGGGGTCGTGCGGAAGGAGCGTCTCCGCGAGCTGTTTCATGGCGATGCGGTTATTCGAGGGATGCGCTGCTTATTTCCAGAAAACCCATAAAAATCCATACGTCTGCGAGGATGCGCCGGCAAGGCATGGCGAAGCAATGCGCCCGGCGCCGCCGCTAAAAAAATCCCCGGATCACGCCCAGAAGGCCCGGCGCAACGCCCAGAACCAGCAACGCCGCCGCGCACGAGACCAGCACGATCCGCAACGCAAGCGGGGACGAAAACGCAGCGTCCGGCGGCGCGGATTCCGGCGCGGATTCCGGCGAGCGCATAAAAAAGACGTACAATACGCGCAGGTAATAAAAAGCCGATACGACGCTGGCCAGCACCCCGATTACGACAAGCCAGGCATACCCGGCGGCGACGGCGGGCGCGAATACCGCGTACTTGCCCAGAAAACCGCCAAACGGCGGAAATCCCGCCAGGCTGAACATAAAACACCCCATGGCGACGCCCACGAGCGGCTTGCGGAGTCCCACGCCCGTCAGCGAATCGAGGGTTTGCTCCTGCCCCGCCTTGCCGTCCCATTCCAGAAAAGCCATGACGCCGAAGGCGCCGATATTCATCAGCGTGTACGCAAGCAGATAGTACAGCGCGCCGGACCAGGCGGCAACCCCGCCCGCCGTCAGGGCGACCAGAATATACCCTCCGTGCGCAATGGAAGAATAGGCCAGCATGCGCTTCACATTCGATTGCGCGACCGCCAGCAGGTTGCCCAGAACCATCGTCGCGGTCGCAACAAGCGCGAAGAGGGGACTCCAATCGTCCACGGAAGCGATATCGCGCAGAATCAGGATCAACGCGCCGAACGCCGCCGCCTTCGAGGTGGTGGACATATAGCCCGCCATAGTGGTCGGGGCGCCCTGGTATACGTCCGGCGTCCACATATGAAACGGCGCCGCGCCCACCTTGAAAAAGAATCCGATCAGCAGCAACGCCGCGCCAGCCCGGAACAGCGCCACCCGCCCGCTCTCGGCAAGCCCGGCGGCCATCTCCGGGATATACATGGTCCCGGTCGAACCATACATCAAGGCGATCCCGTACAGGAAAAAGCCCGTAGCGAAGGCCCCCAGCAAAAAATACTTGAGGGCGCTCTCGGCGCTCCCTTCGTTGTCGCGCAACAATCCCGCCATCACGTACAGCGCGACGGACATCGTTTCGAGTCCGATGAACGCCGCCGCCATATGGTTCGCCGAGCCGAGAACCATCATCCCCACCGTAGCGAACAAAATCAGCGTATAGATTTCGCCGTATTCCTGGCCTGTTCTTCTCCAGTACGAGGGCGAAAGCGCCACGGTAAGCAGTCCGCCAGACAGGATGACGATATTCACGAACGAGGCGTACCCCCCCGTGCGGACCATGCCGTAAAAAGCAGTGCCGGCTTCCGTGTCCAGGCGCGTCGCCTCGAAGAGTATGCCGACGGCAAGCGCCGCCCCGGAAGTCCAGGCCAGTTCGCGCAGGCTGCTTCCGAAAGCATCCCGAACCACCAGCCACACCCCCGCCGCCGCAACAAGCGTCAACGGCAGAGTGGCCAGCACATCCCCCGGAAGGGCGTCATAAAAACGAATCAGGTCTGTTTCCATCGGATACGGTTCACAAACGGTCTATCCTCTTGGCCAGCGCTACGTCGAAAGCCGTCACCTTGCCGCCCGCGTCGTGCGTGTTGAGCGCCAGCGTAACCCGGTTGTATACGTTGCGCAGGTCCGGGTGATGATCAAGCGATTCGGCTTCGAACGCGACCCGGACGATGAACGCCATGGCTTCCTTGAAATCGCCGAACGTAACCTGCTTCACGAGCCGGTCGTCCTCGAAGGTCCACCCGTCGAGCGCGTGCAACGCTTCGGCGATTTCTGCTTTGGAGAGGGGTTGTCGAGACATAGGCGATCAGGTTCTGCGGCGGCTGGACTGCGGCGCATGAAAAGGGGCTTACAATGGTACGATCCATCCGCTGTAGAAAATGACCCAGATCACGAAATACACGGGGACCAGGATCGGCAGCGAATATTTGACGAAATATCCCACGAAGCTGGGCACGTCCACGCCGCTTGACTCGGCGATGGCTTTCACCATGAAGTTCGGCGCATTGCCGATATAGGTCATGGCGCCAAAGAACACCGCCGCCACGGAAATGGCCTGCAGGAATATCCACGAGTCGGCCCCGGCGGCGAATTCCATGACCTGCGTCGCCGCGCTTACGTCCAGCCCGAACTTGCCCATCGCCGCCGCCAGGAAGTTGAGGTAGGTCGGCGCATTGTCCAGAATGCCCGACAAAACGCCCGTAGCCCAGTAGAACATGCCCACGGACAGCGATTCGGAATTCTGGCTCGCAAACTGGCTGATGAGCTGGAGCGCCGGCTGCATCGTTGCGAAAATGCCCAGAAACAGCCAGCCCACTTCGCGAATAGGCTCGAAGGTGAACTCGTTTTTCTCAAGGGCTGTCTTGTCCGCGGACACGAACGCCAGGACGCATACCGAAAACATAATAAGTTCGCGAATGCCGAACGGCAAATGCACGCTGCCTATATGCAGCCGGGGAACCCAACTGAAAACGTTCGGATCGACGAACACGGCAAGAATGACCACCACAACCCATATGAAATTCTTCCGGCCTACGACGGACATCAGGCCGCGGGAAGCGTCCACGGCGGGCGCAACCTCTTTATTCCTCGAATCGATGACGTAAAAAATGGCCAGCAGCAAAAACATGGCCGGCAGCCAGATATACCAGACGTGCGTGAACGTCCAGAAGAAGGGCACGCCGCGCAAAAAGCCCAGAAAGAGCGGCGGATCGCCTATGGGCGTCAAGCCGCCGCCCACATTGGCGACCAGGAAAATGAAGAAAACGATATGATAGGGTTTCAGCCGGCCCCGATTGAGACGCATATACGGCCGGATGAATAGCATCGCCGCGCCGGTCGTGGCGATCAGGTTTGCGATGACGGACCCGGCGAACAGCAGGATGGAATTCGTCCATGGGGTCCCGCGCGCGTTCAGGCTGAGAAAAATGCCCGACGCAGCGATGAACAGCGACGCGACCAGCGCGATGAAGGACAGATACTCGGCCAGCGCATGCATCATGGGCACCGACGAACCCAGCACGAACAGATAATAGATCACCACGAAGGCGCCGAGCGCCACGGCGTACTTCGGATAATGCTTGTGCCAGTGATGGGCGTAGAAAAGCGGCCCCGTGGCAATCATGACGAGCAGGGCAAGAAACGGCAGGACGAGCCATACGGGAGGCAGCGGCCCATGATGATCTCCCTCGCCATGCTCCGCGTCGGCTGCATGGGCGTCGCCGGCGGGAGCATGGTGGGAATCGTCGCGCGCAGCCTCGTCGGCATGGACGGCGTCCGCTTGTTCCACGCCGGATTCCTGCAACGCAGCGGGGGGCGCCGACCAGGCCGCGCCCGGCAACGATAAACTGCCCGCCAGTAACATCGCCGCCGCAAGGGCAAGGCAGCGAGCAAACGCAAGGGGGCTGGAGAAACGAATGGAGGGAAGGAAAGCCATGGCGTATGCAATCAGTTGTTTGGCTCCGAAACAGCCTGCGGGGACTTCGAATCAGAGGCCGGGGAGGCATGTCCAAAAAAGCGCGCGGCGTCTTGCGCAGGACGGGCGTCCTCCGCAGCCATGCGTTTTTCGCGAATCGAATCCAGCAGAAACTGCGTGGCCGGTTCGCTCTTTTGTAAAAACCGGTTTGGGGCAAAGCCCAAAACAAACATAAGCACAACCAACGGAATCATGAGCGCGATTTCGCGGCCCGTCATATCGCGCAGGGTCCGATTCGCCTCCTTGTCGAGCGGCCCGAAAAACGTCTTGTAGACCATCCACAGAAGATATACGGCCGCCAGAATCACGCCGGAGGCGGCGGCGGCGATAAGTACGGGATGGCCGATCAGGTCGCTTTGGAACGCGCCGAGGAGGATCATGAATTCGCCCACGAAACCGTTCAGTCCCGGCAATCCGGCGGACGCCAGCACCGAGAAAACCATGAAAAACGTCAAGACGGGAACGGTGCGGGCAATGCCCCCGAAATCGTCCATTTCCCGGGTGTGGCGACGTTCGTACAACATGCCGAGGAGCAAAAAGAGCGCGCCGGTGGACAATCCATGATTGACCATCTGAATGAGGGCGCCCTGCATGGCTTCCGTCGTGAATGCGAAAATGCCCAGTACGACGAACCCGAGGTGGCTAATGGACGAATAGGCCACCAGTTTCTTGGCGTCGGACTGCACCCGGGACACCAGCGCGCCGTAAATAATGCCGATCGTGGCAAGGATGGCGAACGGCAGCGCGTAATCGTACGCCGCATGCGGGAAAAAGGGCAAGCAAAAACGCACGAGCCCATAGGTCCCCATCTTCAGGAGCGTCCCGGCAAGAATCACCGACCCGCCGGTAGGCGCCTCCACATGCGCGTCCGGAAGCCAGGTATGCAAGGGAAAAACGGGGACCTTGACGGCAAAGGCCAGGGCGAAAACAGGGAACAGCCAGGCTTGCAGGCTCGCGGGCGCGTCGAACGCCAGCAGTTTGTACCAGTCCGTCGTGAACACGCCGCCATTCACCGCGTCGCCCGCCGCATAGCCGAGATACAGAATCCCGACCAGCATGAGCAGGGACCCCGTCAGCGTAAAAAGCACGAACTTGACGGCGGCGTAGATGCGACGAGGCCCGCCCCATACCCCGATAATGAAATACATCGGGATCAGCGTAAGCTCGAAAAAGACGTAGAACAGAAATACGTCGAATGCGCAGAAAACGCCCGTAACGCCCGTCTGCAAAATGAGCAGCAGCGTGTAGTATCCCTGCCTCCGCTTGTTTATGTAATGCCAGGAAGACAGGACGACGATGGGGCCAAGCAGCGTCGTAAGCATCACGAGCAACAGGCTCAGCCCGTCGACGCCTACGAAATACTTGATGTCCACGCTTTCCGGGAACCAGGCTACCTTATCGACCAGCTGCGGCGTCCCGCCCAGCTCGGGAGACGCATCGAAGGCAGCGAAAAGCCCAAGCGACAAAAGAAACGCGGCCACGGTGGTCCCCAGCGCCACCCACCGCACCGCGCGGTCGCTGCGCGCCAGCAGGGTCAGCCCCGCCCCCGCAAGGGGCAGGAAAATGACCAGGGATGTGATATGCGGAATCGACATGGCCTCTGGAAAATCACAGGACAAGCAAGAGCGCTACGACAAAAACGGCCCCGAGGACGATCGCGGCGGCGTAGTGCTGTACGCGACCGGTCTGGATGCGGCGAGCAAGGCGGCTTGTCGAAGCGACCAGGGCGGCCAGCCCGTTTACTGCGCCGTCCACTACCCGCGCATCGAACGCGGCGCAACCCCGCCTGGCCAACCGCAAGACGGGACGGACCACAATGCGGTCGTACGATTCGTCCCAGAAATATTTGCCTTGCCATAGCCGGTACAGGCCGCCCAGGCGCCGGGCGATGCGCTCGTCGAACGCCAGACCATGATTCCCGTAGGCCCGCATGGCCAGCGACACGCCCGCAAGGGCAATAAACGCCCCGAAAAGCAGCAGCCCCCATTCGATCCAGACGAACCCGGCCCCGTGTTCCGCGGCGGGCGGCTCCGCTACGGGTCCACCCCAGGGCGCGCCCAGCCAATGATGGATCCAGTTATATTTGCCATGCCCGATCACGGCGGGCAACCCGATAAACCCGGCGACGACAGACAGCACGGCAAGAATTTGCAGGGGCAACGTCATGGTCCAGGGCGATTCCACAGGCCGCGCGCGGTCGGCGGCGGGCCACCGCGGCCCTCCCTGGAAGGTAAGCATATACGACCGCATCATATAAAACGCCGTCAGCAAGGCCGTAACGATGCCGATTCCCCAAACAAACCAGGCATACGCATGCCCATCGTACCCGTACTCGAACACCCGAAAGAGAATCTCGTCCTTGGAAAAGAAACCGGCGAGCGGCGGCAAGCCCGCAATGGCGAGCGTAGCGACCAGATAGGTCAGGTTCGTGGCGGGCATATACCGGGCCAGCCCGCCCATCGTCCGCATGTCCTGCGGATCGAACGCATGCGCGGCGGACCCGCCGGATTCGGCGTCGTCCGGCGCCGGGAGCAATCCTTCCGCCTCCAGATCATGCTCGACGCCATGCATCGCATGAATAACGCTTCCGGAACCCAAAAAGAGACACCCCTTGAAGAAGGCATGCGTAACGACGTGAAAAATCGACACGAAGAACGCCCCGACGCCCGCCGCCGCAAACATATACCCCAGCTGCGAAACCGTCGAGTAAGCCAGCACTTTCTTGATGTCGTTTTGCACGAGCGCAATGGTAGCCGCCATAATCGCCGTCAGCGCGCCCACCACGGCGACCGCCGCCATGACGCCCGGCGCCGCCAGCACAAGGGGCGAAAGCCGCGCAAGAAGGTATAGCCCGCTCGTAACCATCGTGGCCGCATGAATAAGCGCGGATACCGGCGTCGGCCCCGCCATAGCGTCCGGCAGCCAGGTAAAAAGCGGAATCTGCGCGCTTTTGCCCGTAGCGCCGATAAAAAGCAGCAGCGCAACCCAATTGACCACATGCTGCGGAAGCGTATCGACGGCGGCAAGCAGGCTGCCGAAATCAAGCGCGCCGACTTCCCGGTACAGCAGAAATATGGCCAGCAGGAAAGCGAAATCGCCCACCCGGTTCATGATGAACGCCTTGTTCGCCGCCGCGCTGTTGCGAAGATTTTCGTACCAGAACCCGATCAGCAGCCAGGAGCACAAGCCCACGCCTTCCCACCCCAGGAAAAGCACGGGCAGGTTGTCCGCCAGCACCAGATTCAGCATGGCGAAAATGAACAGGTTCAGGTAGGCGAAAAACCGCCAGTACCCCCTGTCGCCGTGCATGTACCCGATGGAATACAAATGGATAATGCCCCCGACGCCCGTCACCACCATCGTCATGAGCAGGGACAGCGCATCGATGCGATAGGCGAACGAAAGGCGAAAATCTCCCGCCGACATCCAGGCGTAATAATCGACGACGAAAGGCTCCCCTTCGTACCCGATGAACAGGTATAGCGTAATGGCGAACGGAATGGCTACCATCGCGGTGGCCACCCCGCCGATAAGCCCCTCGTGCCTGCGCAGGTCCGGCATGAAAAGACCGCTCAGGCCAATGCACGCCGCCCCTGCCAGCGGCAACAGAATAATCAGGCCTGTCAGAAGGTCCATGTACATATCGGATTCGCCTTGAAGCAGGCGCGCGCGTATTCCCTAAAACCTGAACAGATTGAACCGGGTGAGATCGACCGTTTCCTTCTTTCTAAACAATGCGATGACAATGGCCAGGCCCACCGCCGCTTCCGCCGCCGCGACCGCCATCACGAAAAAAACCAGCATTTGCCCGGCTGCGTCGCCCAGGGCGCGGCTAAAAGCCACCAGCGTGATATTGACGGCGTTGAGCATCAATTCGATCGACATGAACACGACGATCGCATTGCGGCGCAGCAGTACGCCCAGCGCGCCAATCGTAAACAACACCGCGCTCAGCGACAAATACCAGTCCAGCGTCCATTCCATAGCGTTCTCCTAACCCTTGTTCGAGCTTCTACGGGCAAGCAATACCGCGCCTATCGTGGCCACCAGCAGCAAAATGCCCGTGACTTCCATGGGCAGCGCATAGCGCGTCAGCAATTCCCGGCCCAGCGCCGAAGCAGAGCCGGAAGCGGCGTCCGGCATGGTCGGCTCCGGCAAAAGGTCCAGGCTGCCGGCCAGAACGTACGTCAGCTGCGCCAGGACGACCATCCCCAGCAAAAAAGCGACGGCGCGTTTCCAGTCGATGGATTGCAACTTCGGAAGGGCCGCCAGATTCAGCAACATGATGACGAACAGAAAAAGCACCATGATCGCGCCCGCGTACACCAGTATCTGCGCCACCCCGATGAACCGGGCGTTCATCATGACGTACAGGGCCGCCACGCAGCACAGGTTGAGCACAAGCCAAAGCGCTCCGGACACGGGGCTTCTGGAAACGATCAGCCCGATCCCCGAAGCGATCGCCACCGCGGCGAAAAAGAAAAAGAAAAGTTGGGAAACCATGTAATAAAATTCGGAGCGGCGGCGGCAAGGCCGAGGCGCAGTATCCATCCGTTACGGCAAAGGTAGCCAAAAGGCTGCAACGGGACAATATACGATCCCGTAAATCCCCGTGAATTATAGAATATTCTGTGCAGACCAGGCCTCACTGCGGCGCGGCAAAGACAGACGGGGCCAGCGAAAGCGCCTCGAACAAACGTTGTCCCACCTCCGCATTGTCGAGATTCCCGCGAAACCGCGCGCTGCCGGGGCCGTACGCATACATATTCACGTCGTTCGCGGTATGTCCGAGGGTCGTCCAGGCCACGCCGGCCCGCCGCGCAACGATCTCGCCCAGCGCATGGCCCAGCCGGCCTTCCTTGCGCGCCGCCGCGATCGCCGCCCGCTCTATGGCCGTCAGGTCCTCGACGCCCGCCATGGCGGAAAGCACATCCTCGGGGGCTTCGCCGCCCTCCACGGCGCTTGCCATCGCATCCGTGGAGGCGGTCGCGGCGGTCAGTCGCTCCGGGCGCCAGTCGTACCATGATTGCGCATACAGGCTTTGCCAGTAGGTAGGCGCTTCGCCCACGCGATCCGCCTTGTCGGGATCAAGCAGGGACCGGCCCAGCGCCAGCCCGCCGGTTTCATGATCGGAAACCGCCACAAGCAGCGTTTCGCCGTTTTCTTCCGCAAAAATCCGGGCCGCCTCGAACGCCTCGTCGTACGCCAGCGTCTCCCGGAGCGCCGCTGCTGCGTCGTGCGCGTGCGACGCATGATCAATGCGGCTCCCTTCCAC
The DNA here is from genome assembly GCA_022821845.1 of Rhodothermales bacterium. Lineage (GTDB taxonomy): Bacteria > Bacteroidota > Rhodothermia > Rhodothermales > VXPQ01 > VXPQ01. The sequence goes on from JAJECT010000027.1 coordinate 28,942, forward strand.
CATCAGAAAGAAACCCGCCTCGCTTTGCTGCAAAACCTCAAGCGCTTTCTGCGTCATGCGTGCGAGATGCGGAACATGCGACGCCTCCCCTTGCGCCACGTCTATCTCCCAGGGCATGTGGCTTTCGGAAAAAAGCCCCAGCGCCGGCCCCTCCCGTACGGCCTCCAGCGCCTCCATATCCTCGACGGTCTGATATCCGAGAAAAGACGCTTCCTGCACCAGGTCCCTGCCGTCGCTGCGCGCGCCGCCGCGGGCCTCGGGCAGAAAAAAGCGGCGCCCGCCGCCAAGCAACACCTCCAGCCCCGCATCCAGCATCTGCAAAGCGATCTCGGACTCCATGCCCCGGTCCGGCACATGCGCCGCAAACGCCGCCGGCGTCGCATGGGTAAGCCGACTGGTCGACACCAGCCCCGTAGCCATCCCCCGCGCCTCGGCGGCCTCGACGATGGTCTGGAGCGGGCGGTGCAGCGTATCGACCGCGATCGCCCCGTTCTCCGTCTTGAATCCGGTAGAATACGCGGTAGCGCTGGACGCCGAATCCGTAATGCGCTCGCGGGCCGAATGGGTGCGCACCGATCCGGTATGATGCGGATCGAGGTAAAGACCCTCGCGCAAACCAAGGTGGATCGCCGCCTCCCGGGCCATCGTGAAATGCGCCGCGCCGGCGCCGTCGGCGATGAACAGAATGACATTCCGCGGCGCGCGATCCGAAAGCGCAGGGGACGCCGTATCCGGGGAAGCGGCGGGCGAACAGGACCAGTGCATGCCGGCCAGCAGCAGCAACAGGGAAAATCCAGAGAGCGAGGAACGAGACATAGCGGCGCAGGATCGGGATGGGAGAACGCTTCGCAGGAATATCGGAAACGGCGCGTTAAAAAAAGCCGCCAATATTCTTGATTTCGGCGCGGCGGGCGTCTGCACGAAACTTTCGCAAACCCTGCGCGCCCCGCATAGCGTATATTGTATATTGTCCGCGCTGGAGCGCGATCCTTTGCGAAGAGAGGCGTCGCGCTTTCTTCGCCCGCCACATTCGTTATAGGATACTCTGATCAACATAATAAACATGCCGTCATGTCCAAGCTGACTGTCATAGGAGCCGGAAACGTGGGCGCTACGGTCGCCGACTGCGTAGCGAAAAAAGACATCGTGCGCGAAATCGCGCTGATCGACATCGTCGAAGGGCTGCCGCAAGGGAAAGCCCTCGACATGCAGGAATCCGCGCCCGTGCACGGTTTCGACACGCGCGTTACGGGCACGAACGCCTACGAAGACACGGCGGGCTCGGATATATGCGTGATCACGGCGGGCCGCCCCCGCACCGCCGATATGTCCCGCGACGACCTGCTGGAACTGAACGCCAAAATCGTGCAGTCGGTCGCCGAACAGTTCGCCGCCCATAGCCCGGACGCCATTATTGTGGTCGTTTCGAATCCGCTGGACGCCATGACCTCCGTAGCGCATGCCGCCAGCGGCTTTCCCGCGCAGCGCGTGATGGGCATGGCGGGCATACTCGATACGGCAAGGTACCGCGCCTTCGTCGCGCTGGAACTGGGCGTATCGGTGCGCGACGTGCAAGCGCTCCTCCTCGGCGGACACGGCGATTCGATGGTGCCGCTCCCCAGTTGCACCACCGTCGGCGGCGTGCCGGTATCCGAATTGCTTTCCCCGGAAACGCTCCAGGCCATTGTGGAGCGCACCAAGGGCGGGGGCGGCGAAATTTCCAGGCTCATGGGGGCTTCGGCGTGGTACGCGCCGGGCGCCTCGGCCGCCGCAATGGTTGAATCCGTGATGAATAATCTCGGCCGCGTATTGCCCTGCGCCGTGCAACCTTCGGGGCAATACGGCCTCAGCGAGCTGTTCATCGGCCTGCCTGCCCGGCTCGGACGAAACGGCGTGGAAAGCATCCTTGAAGTCGCCCTCTCCGACGAAGAACAGGCCCTGCTGGACGCTTCCGCGGCGCATGTGCGTCGGAATCTCGACACGCTTCGGCAAAAAGGATTCGCATAGGGATTCGCCAGGTTCCAAAGAAGTATTTCCGGTGAATATCGCCCTCCGGCGACGCGTCAGGAAGGCGGTTGCGCCGCTTTTGCAACATTTCCTTGCGGATACCCCTTGAATCCGCGGCAAAAATGCCTTATATTAACGGGATAGGCTTGTTTGCGCCCTGCGGAAACAGCCTGAAGCCCAAACCAACGAGCAGGCGCGGGGCGAACCCTTCCCCGCAAAACCAAAGACCAGGACGTGGCGGTATTGCAGAAAAAGATCGTAACGAAGAAGACCTCCCGGACCGCTTTGAACAAGCGGCAGTCGGCCCTCGCCGAAATGACGGACGAGGATTTGATGTCGCAGTTCCAGGCAGGTTCCGTGGCGGCGTTCAATATTCTCGTGGAAAGGTATTCCGAGCGTTTGACCCATTACCTCTACGGGTTTCTGGGAGACATGCGCCGTTGCGAAGACCTGCTTCAGGAAACGTTCCTGCGCGTATACCGCAATCGGCATTCGTACCGGCGAATCGCCAAGTTCTCGACCTGGCTCTACACGATCGCAGGCAACCTGGCGCGCTCGGAGTACCGCAAGCGCAAGCGCCGCCGCCTGTACTCCATCCAGAGCGTAAATCGGGATAACGAGGAGTACGAGATGCAATTGCCGGACGAATCGTTCTCGCCCGACAAGCATACGGAAAGCATCATTCAGGACAAGTACATTCAGCAGGCGCTGGACGATATTCCCGCGTCGTTCCGGGAAGTGGTCGTGCTGCGCGACGTGCAGCAACTGGCCTACGACGAGATTGCGGAAATCACCGGCCTGCCGATGGGCACGGTCAAAAGCCGCATCAATCGCGGGCGCACGAAGTTGCAGACCCTCCTGAAGGACGTATACCCTTTCTACGAACCGGCTGCGGTGTAGCCAAGCCAGCCCGGCTTGTTCTTGCGACGCCTTTTTTCGACCGGCGCCGTCTCCTGGGGCGGCGCCGGTTTTTTTATTCGCGGACAGGCTGATCAAGTCCGCAAATTTCAGGGTCCGTCGGACGGGACAAGCGAAGCGCGCGCAAAATCTTCCCGCAGAATCCGGTCCAGCGTTTCCACGTACCGATCCGCCCCGGACGCCGAGATGACCAGCGGCGGCTTGATTTTGAGCACATTCCCGTACGGCCCGTCCGCGCTGGCCAGAATGCCCAAAGCGCGCATCCGCTCCACCACATAGGAAGCCGCCTCGCCCGCCGGTTCTTTCGACGTCCGGTTGGCCACCAGTTCCACGCCCAGAAAAAGGCCGCGGCCGCGTACGTCGCCGATGATTTCGTGCGTTTCGGCAAGCGCCGCGAGCCCGTCCCGGAATTGCCGGCCCCGCTCCAGCGCATGCTGGGCGAGCCCTTCCTCCTCGATCGCGTCCAGCACGGCCAGGCCCGCCGCGCAGGAAGCCGGGCTGCCGCCGAAGGTATTGAAGTATTCCATTCCGGTATCGAAGGACCGCGCCAATTCCGGGGTCGTTACGACCGCGCCCAACGGATAGCCGTTGCCAATGGGTTTTCCCATCGTTACGACGTCCGGCAGGGCGCCTTGCAGTTCGAAGGCCCAGAACGCCTCGCCCATGCGTCCGAACCCGGTCTGCACCTCGTCCGCAATGCATACGACGCCCGCCTCCCGAGCCGTTTCGAACGCCTTCCGAAGATACCCGTCGGGGAAAAACACTTGCCCGGCGCAGCCCATCGCCGACTCGGCGATAAACGCCGCCACGCCCTCCGGGGCCGCCGCCAGCGCTCGCCGAAGCAGCCCCGCATGATGGTCCGCGTCACCCGCGTGCCGGTACGGATCGGGCGTGGGCACGATATGCGCGTGCGGCGGGCACCCTTCCCCGCCTTTTCCGTCGAATTTGTACGAGCTAATGTCAATGAGCGACGACAAATGCCCATGATAGGCGTGCCGGATCGCCGCTACATGCCGAAAACCCGTATGGGCCCGCGCAATGCGCAGCGCCAGATCGTTGGCCTCGCTCCCGCTGTTTACGAAAAAACATACGGACAGCGGATCGGGAAGCCGAGCCGTCAGGCGTTCCGCATAGGCGCTCAATTCGTCGTAGAGGTAGCGCGTGTTCGTATTCAGTACGCGCAACCGCCGCGCTACGGCCTCCCCCACGCCGGGATGCCCATGCCCTACGTGCGCCACGTTGTTCACCGTGTCTAGAAAAGGCTGCCCGTCCCGGTCGTACAGAAAGGCCCCGTGCCCCCGATGTATGCACAGGGGCGTCCGGTACGAAACGCTCAGCGACGGCGCAATGCGTTCCCGGCGGCGAGACAACGATTCCGACGCATCCGCCGATCGGGGCGCGCGCGCGGAGGCGGAAAGCCCCAGCAAGTCGGACGGATCGGGGGAAACGGCCATCCAGACATCCCGGCACCACGGCGGCGCCACCCCCGGAAAAGCCCCTTCGATATGCATCCGGTCCGCTACGATCTGCACATGCGCGTGCGGCGCCCAGCCCCCGTTCTCGTCCGACGCCCCGATCTCTGCGATTTTTTCCCCGGCCCGCACGGTCGCGCCGACCTGCAATCCCTGAATCGAGGCGCGGGACAAGTGGCCGTACAGCGTACAGAACGACGGACCGTCTTCGGGAGCGTGTTCAAGCAATACGGTCGGACCGTAATCATAGGGCGCGTCGTACTCCGCCACGCTGCAAACCACGCCATCGAGCGGCGCAAAAACCGGGCTGCCCGGCGGCTGGAACAAATCGACGCCCAAATGGACCGTCCGCATTTCGGAACCCGTTTCGTACTGCGGCCCCCGGTACGCCAGACGCACTTCGGCATACCGGCCAATGCCCGCCTCCGCGCCCGCCTCCCGTATCCTGCGCTCGATTTCGCGCGCCGACCGATCCGGGTCCGACGGATCGCGGAATATCCAGGCCGAACTTTTCGTACTGAAATCGAACGTTTCCATCGCAGCAGCGGACGCGGCCACGACCGGGGCAAACGTTCCCTTTCGGCGACGGCACCAGGCGACGGTCCGGGCGCCGTTCGGGCACGGCTCGTACCCGCAGGCCTGCCGAATCGCATATTCCGCAAAACGCGGCGGGACGTCGCGCAGCAGCGCCAGCGTACGGAGCGCCGGTTCCCGGCTGACCGACAGATAGGCGTTGTCCGGCTCCATGCGTTGCTGCTCCGCGGACATGCACACGCTAACGCAGAGCCGCATGGCCAGAAAGGGAAACAGGACCGCCGTTTCGCACTCGTCGAGCGGGAAAACCTCGTGACAACTTCTTGCCATGGCGACGGCGGCGCGCAGCGGATCGGGCATGCCCAGCGCGCCGTAGGCCGCAGCCACCGCCAGGTCGGCCACCGCATACGAAACCAGCATGTCTCCAAAGTCGATCAGCCCGACGATCCGGCGGGTTCGATGCGAAGGGCCGTTCGCCAACACATTCCAGTCGTTGGCGTCGTGGTGCGTCGCGCCCCGGCGCAAGCGGTCGCCGCAACGCGCCAGCGCGGCGCTGAAAAGCCCTGTGAACGGTTCGACGAGCCGCCGTTCGTCCGGCGACAGCAAGTCCAGCCGCCCGGTCGCCGTTTCTGCGGCGCGGGCCAGGTCCCAGGGCAGCGGGCGCGCCAGTGCAGGGTGCGAAAAATCCGCCAGCGCGGCGGACAGACGCCCCATGAACCGTCCCAGATCGGACAACAGGTCGAGCGTACGCGGGCGGACCGAAGTTAGGGGTACGCCGGGCACCCAGGAAAGCAGGCGGGCGAAATGCAGGCGCCCCGCCGGATCGGACAAGCGCACGATCTCCTCGCCGCCGGACGACGAAACAACCGAAGGCGCCGCAAGGCCGCGCGCTGCAAGGTGGCGCATGGCGGCGTGCTGCGCCTCCAGCGTCTCGCGCCCCTCCAGCGCATGCGCGATCTTGAATACAAAGGAAGGAACGTCTGAAAAAGCCCCGTCCGCCGCCTCCGCATACGCGGCGAAATTGCAATCCCTGTCGCTGGGGAGCGGCTTGAGGCGCGCGGACAGGCCGTACTGCTCGGCAAGCATCCGGCAGGCCGCGTCCGCCTCGAAGCGGGGACGTCCCCGGGCAGTATCGGCAGCCTGACGGCGCAGGGCGTCCCCGGTCATGGCGCAGGCTCGAATGCGATAAGGAACTGGTCCGTCCCCGATGCCTGCCTGTGCGCCGAGGGGAGCGGCGCTTCTTCTTCGGGCGCGCTGCATCCGGCGCAGACGAGCACAAGCGGAGAAACGAACGGGAACAGGAAGCGGCGAACGATGCGAAGCATAAAAACTCCTCGGAAAAGGCGCAATCTGGAAAAAGGTGGATACCCGCCCTGACGTACAGAGTTTCGGAAATCCGAATGCGCCCGCCCGGACGGCGAGAAACGCAAGCGAGCCGCCCGTGCGCATAGCCAAGCGCCCCTTCCGGCGCTCCCGACCGGCCCTCAAACGCCCGATCCGCGTAGATTTCTTGCGGAACGAAAAACGCGTCCGTTCATATTATGCGTTCGAGGGTTTTTCTGTTCGGTCGGATCGCTGCGCCCGAAACGCCGCATCCGCCTGACGCCGCGCTTCCGAAAGCCTGGCGCGCCCTATCGCCACCCACCACATTTTCACCGTATTAAAACCATGGCACCCCAACGCTACCGTATGCTGCTCGCCGCTTTCCTGGCTTCCGTCTGCCTTGTCGGGACAGCGCAAGCCCAAAAAGGATTCGGCAAGGCCGCCCTGATTTCCGAGGACCGCATTTTTGTCGGAGAACCGGATAATCTGTACCGTCCCGGCGCCGTGTACGTCTTCCATCGGGCGGACGGAGCCTGGATGCAGGAAGCCGTGCTTACGGCGGCGGACGCCGAAATGAACGACGGGTTCGGAAGCAGCCTGGCGATCGAGGGAGATATGCTTGTCGTGGGATCGTCCGGGGCGGACGGGCAAGGCGGTTCCGCCCACGTATTCCATCGCATGGACGGCGACTGGATGCATGAGGCAACCCTTGCGGGCGAGGGGGCCGAACCCGACGACGCCTTCGGCGCCACCGTTGGCCTGAGCGACGGCGCCGTATTCGTCGGCGCGCCAGCGGCCGATTCGTCTACGGGAACCGCCTACGTGTTCGAACAGGACGCCGACGGCATGTGGATGCAGACGGGCCAGTTGCATGGCAGCGAAGCGGAAGGAGGCGCGCGCTTCGGAACCGCGATCGCCGCCGCAGAGGGACGCGCATTCGTCGGAGCCCATGGCGGCAATGACGCGGCGGGCGGCGTGTACCTCTTCGAACGGGACGCCTCCTCCGGCGAATGGACCGAAGCGCAACTGCTGAAAGGACGCGTTTCGGCAGAAGGCGACCGCTACGGCGCTTCGCTTGACCTTCTGGGGGACCAATTGCTGGTCGGCATACCCTGGTTCGCCAACCGGACGGGCGGCGCCATCATGTATCACCGAGACGACGCGTCGAACGGATGGGAATCGGCCATGCTGCTGCTCCCCTTCGCCGCCTCCAACCCGCCCGCCTTCGCATCCGGCCTCGCGCTAAGCGGCGACGAAATATGGAGCGCCGCCCCCTTCGCCGCGAATGCGCGCGGCGGCGTCTACCGGTTCAAAAAAGCCGATGACGGGGGCTACGCCAAATCCACGATGCTCGATCTTCCCGATTTGCAGCGCGGCGATTTGTTCGGGGGCGCGCTGGACGTTTCCGGAAACCTTGCGGTCGTCGGCCTCAGCAGGGCCGACTTCGGCGCAGGTGTGGTCGCCGTGTTCGAACGCGACGAGGGCGGCGCCTGGGAGCAGACGGAAACGCTGCGCAGCCCGGCGGGCGGCCTGGAAGCCGTCACAGGGGACAGGGTAGATTGCGCGGAAGGCGCCGCCGGCGTCTTTTCCTGCGACATGGTGGACATGCTTGCGTTTCTGCCGATAGCCGACCTGGGCGGAGAACGCGGCGTGCAGGTGAACGACATCTGGGGCTGGACCGACCCGGAAAGCGGGCGGGAATACGCGCTCGTCGGACGCATGGACGGCACCTCCTTCGTGGACGTAACGGATCCCTCGAACCCGGTCTATCTGGGCAACCTGCCCAAGACGGAAGGGACGCCGGGCGCCGTCTGGCGGGACATCAAGGTGTATAAGGACCATGCCTTCATCGTAGCGGACGCCGCCGAAGAGCACGGCGTACAGATATTCGACCTGACCGCGCTGCGCACTGTCGGCGACATGCCCGTAACGTTCGAGCAAACGGCGCATTACGACGGGATCAACAGCGCGCACAATATCGTCATCAACACGGACACCGGGTTTGCGTACACCGTGGGCGGCCGGGCCGGGGGGGAAACCTGCGGCGGCGGCCTGCACATGATCAATATCCAGGACCCGACCAACCCTGTGTTCGCCGGATGCTATTCCGCGTCGGGCACCGGGCGCGCGGGCACGGGATACTCCCACGACGCGCAATGCCTCGTCTACCGCGGCCCGGATTCGGACTACGCCGGACGCGAACTTTGCTTCGGCTCCAACGAAACCGCGCTGAACATTGCGGACGTTACGGACAAGGACGCTCCGGTCAATATCGCTACGGCGGAATACCCAAGCGTCTCTTACACCCATCAGGGCTGGATCAGCGAAGACCATCAGTACTTCTTCGTCAACGACGAACTGGACGAGATTAGCGGCGCCGTCCCGGAAACCCGCACCCTTATCTGGGACATTACGGACATCGACGATCCCCAGCTCGTCAAGGAATATACGTGGGGAAGCCGGGCGTCGGACCACAACCTGTATATTCGCGGGAACCTGATGTATCAGTCGAATTACGTCAGCGGGCTTCGCATCCATGACGTGAGCGACCCCATGAACCCCCGCGAAGTCGGCTATTTCGACACGATGCCGGTGGGCGACAACGATTCGGGCTTTGCCGGATCCTGGAGCAACTATCCGTTCTTCGAGAGCGGCACCATCGTGGTTTCCAGCATCGGCGAAGGCCTTTTCGTCCTGAAGAAGAAGCAGGAACTCGGCCTTTAGCAACCGTGGCGGCAAGCGGGCGCATCGCGCAACAGCTCGGCGCAGCCCGCTTGTCCATACCGCTTCGCCATTCTTCGCCAGCGCCCCCGCAGCCCCTGCGCTTTGTACCCTTAATCAGCGTATCCTATGCGGCGGAATTTTAATCAGCGCGTCCTCAAAAAGGCAGTCCTCCTCTGCGCGCTGGGAGGCCTACTCACGGCGGCGTCCGCGCCCCGGGCCGCCGGGCAAACGCACGGCGACGCAGTCTTTACACGCGACGTCCTTCCGGTTATCCAGGAAATTTTCCTGCCGCTGCTGACAGAGGACACGGGCCTCGACGCAAGTTCGTGGGAAGCCCTGATGCGCGGGTCCGACCAGGGAGAAGTCGTCATTCCTTTCGACCCGGACCGAAGCTTGCTGATCGAGCGCGGCGTGGCGGCCGGCGTTGATCCCCATGCCCTCGCGCTCGCGCGAACATGGATCGAACGCGGCGCGCAAAACGACGACGGCCAGGTCCCGTATTCGGACGGCGGGCCGTTCCTGTACGTATGCAACCAGGGATCCGCCGTACTCTCTGTGATCGACATGGAGGCGAACGTCGTGGTCCGCACCGTGGACTTGCGCGATTTCGGGTTCTCCGAAAACGCCAAGCCCCACCACGTGGCGGTTACCCCGGATGGGGCGTTCTGGTTCGTATCGCTCATCGGCGAGCACGCCATCCTGAAATTCAATCGGAACAACGAACTCATAGGCCAGGCGCCGTTCGAAGCGCCGGGCATGCTGGCCTTCGACCCCGTCCTGGAGCGATTGTACGCGGGACGGTCCATGAGCGCCGTGAATCCGCCGCAGCGCATCGGCATTATCGAGCCGGACAGCATGGCGGTCGAGGAAATCGACGTATTCCATCCCCGACCGCACGCCCTGAACGTAACCCCGGACGGAAAGCATGTGTTCAGCGCCAGCCTGGGCGTGAATCAGATCGCCGTCCTGGACGCCGAATCGCTGGATATCGAACTCGTCTCCGTTCCGGGCATGCACCACAGCCTGGTGCAATTCGCCATAGCGCCGGGCGGACAGTCCATGATCGTTGGCGGACACATGAGCGGCGACGTGCTGCTCATCGACCTCGCGGAGCCAATGCAGCCGAAGGTTACGCGCGCCTTGCCCCTCGGCGGCGGCCCCTGGCATCCGTCGTTTCTGCCCGGCGGGGATCGCGTGGTTTTCCCCGCCAAAATGGCCAACGCCGTCGCCATCCTTGACGCCGCCGACGGAAGCCAAATCGCAACCATTTCCGGGCCCGGCGTCGCCGAACCGCATGGCAGCGCCACGCGCCCGGACGGACGATACATTTACGTATCCAGCAATAACCTGAACGCCGCGTTTACGCCCCGATACCAAGAAACAACCCCGGAAGGCAACGAAACGCCCAACAAAACGCGCAATGGCTCGGTGGCGGTTATCGACGCGAACACGTTCGACATCGTAAAGGTCATCGAGGTGGAGCAGTACCCCACGGGCATAGGCGCCCAGCGGGACGTCATGACCGCCCCATGAGACCGAGGATGCATCGCTCCCGCCCCCTTTCCCTGCTTGCCCTGCTTTGCGGATCGCTGCCCGCCGCGCTGCTTCCGGGGTGCGCCGCCACCGGACCTGGCAGAGCGGCCGAACAAGCCGCCGGCCCGCTGCCCGCCACGCGCGTCATCGCTCCGTTCGAGGTGTACAAGGGGAGCGGCGAAACCTACGCATATCCATTTCTTGGCGGATTCAACATGCCAAGACCCCAGCTCCTCGATATCGATGCGGACGGGGACCAGGATTTGTTCGTGCAGGAACGCCCGAACGCCATCATGTTTTTCGAGCGCAACAATGCGGCGGAAGGCCCTGCATGGACCTGGCGCGCCGACAAATACGAAGCGCTCGACGTCGGCGAATGGTACCGCTTCGCCGACCTGGACGGGGACGGCGACTTCGATCTCCTCGCCGAACAGCCCTACAGTCATATGCGGTACTACAAGAATGTCGGAACGGCCCGGGAGGCCCGCTTCGCGGAAGCGGCGGACACCTTGCGGGACGCGGCGGGCGCCCCCGTATTTTCCGACCGGCAGAATATCCCCAACGTAACCGACATAGACTGCGACGGCTTGCCGGACCTGTTCATTGGCCGCATCGACGGCACCGTCATGCGCTACGAAGCGACGGAAACCGAGCCGGTCCCCGTATTCGAGGTCGTAACGGAAAATTTCGAAGACATTCGCATTGTGGCGCAGTTTGGACAGCCCGGCATGCCCGCCCCGGCGGCGCTTCCGAATATTCCGGGGGATAATGAAATGTTCATGAACGATGGACCGTCTCCGGGAGGAGACCTTTTTGCGGACGGCGCGCAAATACGCCCGGACCGGCTCCATGGAGCCAATACGATGACCTTCGCCGATATCGACGGCGACGAGGATCAGGATTTGTTTTGGGGGGATTTCTTCGAGCCGGGCCTGCTCTACATCGAAAATACGGGCGCCTGCGCGCGGCCTCGCTTGCGCGCGACGCCGGTTCCGTTTCCGGTCAACGATCCGCTCCAGTCCAGCGGATACAATGCCCCCTCCTTCGGCGACCTGGACGCGGATGGCGACATGGACCTGCTGGCGGGCGTCCTCGGGGGCGCGTTCAACCCGAACAAAACGGCGCAATCCAATCTGTACATGTACGAGCAACGCGGCGACAAGCAGTTTACGCTGCGTACGACCCGGTTTCTGGACCAGATCGACGTGGGAAGCGAAAGCTACCCCGTGCTGGTCGATCTGGATGCGGACGGCGACGAAGACCTGCTGGTGGCCAACAAAATCTCGGCGGAAGGCGGGCGCGCCGCCACCATGACGTACTTTGAAAACGCGGACGGCGCATACCGCCCGGGCGAAGCGCCCGCATTCTTTCCTGCGTACCACTACGCCCCGGCCTTCGGCGACCTGGACGGCGACGGCGACCTGGACCTGCTGCTTGGCACCTGGAACGACGGCATTGCATGGTACCGCAACGAAGGCGCGCCCGCCGCGCCGAACTTCGTATTGCAACAGCGGGGGTTCATCCGATTGACCCGAGGGAGCCACGCCACCCCGACCCTCGTCGACATTGACGGCGACAACGACCTGGACCTGTTCGCAGGCGAAACGTCCGGAACAATCAACTTCTACCGGAATGCGGGCACGGCGACCGCGCCGGTTTTCGAATTCGTTTCGGACAACTATGCAGACATCGACGTCGGACGCCGCAGCGTGCCCGTCTTCGTCGATGCGGACGGCGACGGGGACGCGGACCTGATCGTCGGCAGCGAGCAGGAAGGCCTGTTGCTGTTCCGCAACGAGGGAAGCCGGACGACGCCCCGATTCGGCGAGCGCGAACAGCTGCCGTACGAGACGCCGCAAGCCGCCGTCCCGGCTTTTGGCGACCCGGACGGCGACGGCCGCCTCGAACTTGTGCTCGGCGGATACAGCGGCGGACTCCTGTACTTCGACGGCCCGTGAAAACGCTCATCTCGTTTCCGGAAGCGCGGGACATCGTGCTAAAGCGCCTCCCCGGCCCGCGCGAAGACCAAACGGACCTCGACAAGGCGCTGGGCCAAACGCTGATCCGGCCCATCGTTGCGAAAGACGCGATCCCCCCGTTCGACAACTCGGCCATGGATGGCTTTGCCGTGCGCGCGCAGGATGTGCCGGCGGCGGGCGTTCGTTTGCCGCTCGCCGGCGAAATTCCCGCGGGATGCGCCGATGCCCCCGCGCTTGCGGCGGGCGCTTGCCTGCGCATCATGACAGGCGCCCCGTTGCCGAAAGGGGCGGACGCCGTACTCCCGGTCGAGGTCGCGGAAGTACACGCTGCGAACCAGGCCGTAACCTTCCTGCAGGCGGCGACCCCGGGCAAGCATGTGCGCCCTGCCGGGCAAGACATACGGCGCGGCGATACGGCGCTGGAAGCCGGAAAGACGCTGACCCCCGCAGACCTTGCCGTACTCGCGGCGCTGGGATACGCCAGGGTCCCTGTCGCGCAGGCGCCGTCCGTATCGGTCGTCACCACGGGCAACGAACTCGTCGCGCCGTCCGAACCGCTGCGTCCCGGCGCGATTCGCAATGCGAACGCCCCCATGCTGGCGGCCCAGATCGCGACGGCGGGCGGGCGGGTGCATGGACATTTTCACGCCCGGGACGCGCGGACGGACGTTCGCCGCGCGCTCGAAGCCGCGCGCGAGGCCGACATGATGATCGTATCGGGAGGCGTTTCCGTGGGCGCGTACGACATCGTGAAAGAAGTCCTGGAAGAGATGGGCCTCGCCATGCTGTTCTGGCGCGTACGGCAGCGGCCCGGCAAACCGCTCGCCTTCGGGTTGCTGGAAGACAAACCGGTGTTTGGCCTCCCGGGCAATCCGGTCTCTTCGGCGGTCTGCTTCGAAGCCTACGTTCGCCCGGCCCTGGCCCGGATGCTGGGGAGGCGACAGGTATTGCCCCGGCTCGAACCCGCCGTACTGGACAAGCCCATCGCGAAGAAAGAAGGCCTGCATCAGTTCGTGCCGGGGCGCGCATGGCGGACGGGCTCCCTGTGCGCCGTGGCGGCGGCGGGACCACAAGGCTCCCACATCGTATCGTCGCTGGCGCGGGCGGACGGCCTCATTCACCTTGACGAATCGCTTGGGGAAGCGCCTGCGGGCCTGTCCGTTCCGTTCGAGCGTTTCGCCGTCCCCCGCGCCTGACGGGCTGGAGCGAAAAGGCGGCTCCGGGTCGTACGCCTACCCGCCTATCCGCCAATCAGAATCATCGGGCGGTTTTCCTGATCCACCAGCTGAAGCATGCCGGCATGCGCGGCCTGCTTGCGCAGCACGGCGTTCCGGATCGCTTCGTCCAGCTCCCGATCCGAAGCCCCGCTCCGAAGCATATCGCGCAAGCTGACCTCGGCCTGCCCGAACAGGCATACTTTCAACGCCCCGTCGGCAGTAAGCCGAAGCCGATTGCACGAGCCGCAGAATTTTTCGCTCATCGACGCAATAAACCCTATCGTGCCCCGGTGTCCCGGAACGCGCCAGGTTCTCGCCGTGGCGTTCGGGTCGTCTTCGAGGCGCTGGAGGGCGGGATAAAAAAGGCGAATGCGCTCCAGCATGTCCGCATAGGAAAAAAAGCCGGTTTCCGACCAGCCATTACCCTGAAAAGGCATGTATTCGATGAACCGGACCGCAATGGGGACATGCCGGGTCCATTCCACGAAATCCAGCAATTCGTCGTCGTTTACCCCGCGCATCACGACGCAATTCACCTTCACCGGATCGTAGCCGTACGCCATCGCCATCTCGATGGCCTGCAACACCTCTTCAAGACCGCCGCGGCGGGTAATCCTTTCGAATTTTTCCGGAACCAGGGTATCCAGGCTGATATTGATCGCACCCAGTCCGGCGGCCTGGAGCCGGGGCAATTTTTTCGGCAACAGCATGCCGTTCGTGGTGAGCGCCAGCGTATCGAGCCCGGGCAGGCGCCCCAGCATTTCCACCAGGTCTTCCACGTGCTTGCGGACCAGCGGCTCTCCGCCCGTCAGGCGAATTTTATCGACGCCGCCGCAAACGAAAAGGCGGGCCAGGCGTTCGATCTCCTCGAACGTAAGCAAATCGCTTCGGGGGGAAAGGGCTACCCCCTCTTCCGGCATGCAATACCGGCAGCGCAAGTTACACCGCTCCGTAATGGAAATGCGAAGCGCGGTATGCTTGCGTCCGAGGCGATCAACGAACATAGACGAACACAATATAACGAATAAACCAAACGGGGGATGCGGGGACTATAACCGAACGCTTCGCCCTCCGTTTCGATCCAGAGGCGCCTTCTTTGCCGCATCAGACAGATTCCCGTACCCGGCCTTCCAGGCAGCCCGCCTGGGGCCGCGCGATTCTCGAAGCCATTCGCGGAACGCAACAGGACTTCACGTCCGGCAGCCTCGTGCGCGCCGTAGCGCTCCTGTCCATTCCGATGGTTCTGGAGATGCTGATGCAATCCGTTTTCGAGTTCGCCGACATTTTCTTTGTCAGTCGGCTGGGGTCGGAAGCGGTGGCGGCCGTAGGCCTCGGCGCCTCGCTGCTGATTTTCGTATTCGCCACGGGCATTGGCCTGAGCATGGCGGTGACCGCCATGGTGGCCCGACGCATTGGCGAAAAGAACCCCGAAGCAGCGTCCGCCGCGGCCTGGCAAGCCATCCTGGCGGGCCTGGCGATCTCCATCCCGTTCGCCATAGTCGGCATGCTGTTCGCCCCCGATATGCTCCGCCTCATGGGCGCTTCGGAAGCGGTCGTGGAATACGGCGCTACGTATGTCGCCATTCTCTTCGGAAGCAACATAACCATCCTGTTGCTTTTCCTTATCAACGCCATTTTCCGGGGGGCGGGCGACGCCGTCCTGGCGATGCGGGCGCTGGCCATCGCCAACATCCTGAACATCGCGCTCGACCCGCTATTCATCTTTGGCCTCGGCCCGATCCCCGCCATGGGCATTACCGGCGCGGCCATCGCCACGGCCCTTTCGCGCGCCGTGGGCGTCGCCTATCAGCTGGTCGCGCTGTTTCGGGGCAGCGGACGCCTCGCGATACGCCGCGAAACCATGCGCGCAAACACAAAACTCTTGCGTCGCATGTTGGGCATAGCCGGGCCGGGCATCGTGCAGTACCTCGTTGGATCGGCCA
Organism: Rhodothermales bacterium; assembly: GCA_022821845.1. Classification (GTDB taxonomy): domain Bacteria; phylum Bacteroidota; class Rhodothermia; order Rhodothermales; family VXPQ01; genus VXPQ01. The sequence goes on from JAJECT010000027.1 coordinate 44,592, forward strand.
GCTGGATCGCGATCATACGCCTGGTGGCGGCCTTTGGCAGCGAGGCGGTAGCGGGGTACACCATCGGGGTGCGCGTCGTCATTTTCGCCATCCTGCCTGCATGGGGCATGGCCAACGCAGCCGCCACCTTGACCGGACAAAACCTCGGCGCCGGACAACCCGACCGAGCGGCGAAGTCCGTATGGATTACGGCCATCGCGAGCGCGGGGCTTCTTTTGCTGGCGGGCGTCGCGCTGATCCTGACAGACCGCATCATTATGCGCCTCTTTACCGACGAGCCCAATGTAATCGAGGTGGGCGCGCTCCTGCTGAAATATCTCGGCCTCAGTTACCCTTTCCTTGCCCTCGGCCTGACCATGCTGCAAGCCTTCAACGGCGCCGGGGACACCGTCACGCCTACCTGGATCAATTTTTTCTGCGCATGGGTCTTCCAGATTCCCGTGGCGTTGCTCCTGGCCCATCCGCTGGGCCTGGGCGCGGAAGGCATTTTCGTCAGCGTTGCAGCCACCCAGGTCGTCTACGCCGCCGTGGGCATCGCATGGTTCCAGCGCGGACACTGGAAATCAAAGGTGGTGTAACGAAAAATCACAGGCCGCGGAATGAATAGCGATCTCCCATCCGCAGAACCCGAAAGCGCCGGCGCGGTACGAACCGTTCGCAACTGTTCGCGCCGTCCGGCGTTTTTTATGGATATATCGCCCCTGCAACGCGCCCTGCCCATGTTCCCCGCTTCCACAAAAAGGTGTACGCTGGCCGCGCTGACCGCCGCCCTCTTGGCAGGGGGATGCGGAAGCGCTGTCTCGCTCACAAGTTCGGCCCCCGCCGAACCGGTCGTCGTGGACGCGCAGCTAAGCGAATGGGGCGGCAAATTAAATACGCTAAGCGGCAGCGACGCCCTGCTGGTCGGCATGCAGAACGACGACGAACGCCTGTACCTTGCCCTCAGCACCAGAAACGGAGCAAGCATCGGAAGCATTATGCGCGCCGGGCTGATTATCTGGTTCGACCCCGACGGCGGCAAGGAGCAAGCATTCGGCATTCGTTTTCCGCTGGGGCTGTCCATGGACGATACCGGCAATCGGCGTCTTAGCGAAGGCGCGGCGGGCGACCGCATTCGGATTCAGCGCTCCACGCAGGAAATGGAAATCATCGGGGCGGACGGACAAACGATGCGCAGGAACAAGGACGCCATTCCGGGTATCGTCGCCGCCATTGAGGCGGACCAAGGCGTACTAACGTACGAAATCGCCGTGCCCCTGGTCCCCGCCAGCGGGGTGTTGTACGCCATTGGCGCAGAACCCGGCCAGCAAATAGGCGTGGGCGTTGCGACCCCGGAAGAGTTCGTCGTCAATGTGGCGCAGCAACCCGGATTCGGGGGCTTGCCGGGCGGACGCATGGCCAGCGCAGAAGAACGCGGCTATCGGGGACCTCCTCCGGGCGGCCTGGGAATCAGCACATTCAAGGAATGGATGCTCGTAACACTGGCCGAATAGGGTATTTCCGGGCATACGCGACGCCGCGCAGACTTTCGTCCCGCCAGCTCCTGCGCATCGCGTCGTGCCTCGTCCTCGGGATCGCCCTTATGGCGTCTCGCCCGGCGTTCTCGCAAAAGCTTGGGGATATCATCGGGGATGTCGGCGCCGACTACGCCAAATTATACCTTCAGCCGCTGGTCAACGCGTTCGGCGCGGACATCAACAGCGGACTGATCCATACGGCGAGGGTGGGCGGCGGAACGCTTCCCGTCGATCTGTTCGTTGGCGTAAAGGTTACAAGCGCCTTCGTCCCCGACATCGACCGGACGCTTGATATCGCGTACGAAACGTCGTACGCCTTCCCCGCTCCGGGCGGCCTCCGGTATACCCTGCCCGTCACGTTCGAAATCAAGGACGGCCCCACCATATTCGGCGACGCGGCGCCGGCCGTCGTCGAGGGCCGCGTCCGGGAAACGGTGCACCTCGGACTGGACGGGCTGGAAGGCACCCCGGACGATATCGTAATCGACAGCACCCTTACGTTCAAGGCGCTGCCGGGTTTGTACGATGGGCCGCTCGCGCCCGTCGCGATACCCCACCTCGCCCTCGGAGCGGTGGCAGGCACGGATGTCATCTTTCGCTATTTTCCGCGCGTCCGACACCAAAGCTACGGGTATCTCGAATTTGTCGGCGTCGGACTTCGGCACAGCGTGGATCGGTACATACCGAGCCTGCCGTTCCGTATTTCCGGGCATTTCATGATGCAGCGCCTCCTGATTACGAACGCCGACAAGGACGAACTCCTCAAGGCTTCCGCCGTGGTGGCCGGCGGCGCCATCAGCAAGACCTTCGTTTTCCTGACGGTGTACGGCGGCGTCCAGGCCGAAGAAACCCTTGTGGAAGTGAATTACACGTTCGGGGACGAACTGTCCGTCGCCGAAGGCCAGAATATCTCCTTCGAACTGGCGGGAGACACCACGATCCGGGGCCTCCTGGGCCTGTCGCTCAAACTCGGGCCAATCCTCCTGAACGTGGAGGGAAGCCGGGGAAACCACCGAACCATACTCACTGCGGGCGTGGGCGTCGCGCCGTAAGTCGCCGCAAGAGGCCGCTACAACCCGGCCATTCTGCAGGCGGCGGCGATTCTGTTCGAGATGCTTTTCGTGGTCATGGAAAAAATGCGCTCGCCGGAATCGTCGAACATGCCCTTGCGCGCCTGAAGCGAGCGAATCGCTTTCAGCGCCTGGGCCGTGTCTTTCGTCAAGTACCCGGTGTATCCGATCTCGTTATCCTTGCGGGGCGCCACATTAAGGAGCGCGGAGCCGTCGGGACGCCATACGACCGCGCCCCACGTAATGCGAATAGCCTCGTACCGGCATAAGGTGCAGTCGCGCATAACGGCTATAAGCGCCACGTCCACCTTGCCGCGCTTGAGCGCGTGTTCTTTCGTTTCCGTTCGCCCGGTCTTGCCCACCCGGGGAATGTACGCCGTCGCTTTGATCGCCTCGAATTCCTCCTGGGTCAACAAATTGATCCAGTTCACCGGGCGCCTTCTTTCCCGAACCTTGTACGTCAGGTCGCGCATGGTCGTCCGCACCAGGTCGTCTTCCGTCGGGTCTTCGATGCGCTGCTGCGGGCCGGCGCCATTCGCCCTCGCGTGCGCCGCCTTGATGGCCGAGTAATCTACCCGGATCGCGCTCGCCGACTTGCCGGCGAAGGCGCGCTGCCGAAGGTATTTCGCCACCGTACTTCTTCCGGCGGGAAGCGAAGAGACCTCGTGCTGTTCGCAAAAACGCACGAATCCCTTCCACGCGCTCGTGTATGTTTTCAGGGTGTTGGGCGTGAGAGTACTTGGAGACTTTCCCATATCTGGATAGAAACAGGATGGCTACGCTTGCGGCATGTGAAGCATGGGTTGCGCAAGAAACCCGAAGCGCGAAACGAAGCACAGTCCCCTTACTCCCGGGACAACGCGCTTGCCGAGCGCACCGTAACCCATGGCGATGAGATTGACGCCAACCCGAGGGGTGGCCATCATGCTGTAGCGCGTGCTGTCTGAGATCCGGTAGGTGTAGCCTCCCGGGATACCGTCGAATGCAAGTATACCCGGTCCGGCAAGATTTGAACATGCGGGGGCGCGTTGCGGGCGACTCAGTTTCTGAAAACGCCCGACGCCTCCGCAATGCAGGTGGCATGGATATTTTTGACGCTGCAACGAACGGAATGTTTCCGTTCCTTCCCGGCTTGCGCGGCCCGCAGACGATACATGCCTGGCAAGCGTGGCCAGGCGTTGAGGCAAGCCGCGCGGGCAAACACGAACATACGGAAAAACATCAGGCGGCGAGCCTGTCTGAGAACCGCCCGCGCGGCGCGCATGGGCGGTTCCGGGGTTTCGGGTCGCAGCAACGCGCTACAGACCCGGCCCCCCGCAAAGACCCCTGCCCGGTTCGCTTCCTGCGCTCCATTCCCCCGTGTGAAGCAAACCCGATCGTTCTGCGAAGAACCGATTCGGGAGGAAGAAACCAGGGCGAGGGGTATATCGAATAAACGGTAATTCATGGCCTTGTCTATCTATTCGGCGTCCGGATACGAAAAAACGCCTTCTATGCAGTAAAAATCGTCCGCGTCAGACAATGGGGGCGAAATCCCTCGGCTATCGCGCCGAAGCGACATGTTGTAATTTTAAGGCAAAAACGCTGGAAAAAACAATGTATTTACGTTTTTATCTTTTCATAGTTAAATAAAGTCGCCTGCTTGTTTTACAATCATTAAAAAAGACAATTCATTCTTTTCCTTATAAACGAAGGAAAGTCGCGCTTTTCGAGAAATAAACAATGCCGAGGTAAACGAATTTTTTTGTGAAGATTTGATGAAGATACGATTCGCTTGACCGAAGAGCCGCCGCAATCGACGCTTACAAGGCCGCTTCCATGCGTTGCAGCGTGGCCATGGACGCCGTAGCGATCCGCTCGGGACCGGGTTCGAAATCGAAAACCTCAAGCGATACCCACTTGTCGTAGCCCTTGTCCCGGAACGCCCGCAGCGCAGCGACATACGCCGCTTCCGCGTCGCCCGTCCCCAGATATGTACCGTCCATCTCCTGAATCTGGATGTGGCCGATATGCTCGTAATACGTATGCACCAGTTCGTCCAGCGGGCGCGTCTCGTCGGCTGTGTTGTGGAAATCGAACATGGTCGAAACAGCCGGGTGGTTGACGGCCTCCACCACCGCCAGCGCTTCTCCCAGCGTATTGATCACGTCCGTCTGGTCGCTGGACAGCGGCTCGAGCAACAGCTGTACGTCCTGCGCGGCGATGGCCTCCGCCGTATCGCGCAACCCGTTCGTCAAATGCTCGACGGCTTCCCCGGTCGGAATATCCACCGAGGAACGCTGCCCGGGCGAACCGAAAATCATTACCTTGCCGCCAAGGTCCGCGCAAAATTCCGCCAGTTTCGCCACATAATCCCAGCTTTGGCGGCGAAGCGCCTCGTCGGGCGTCGTGGTATGCAACCCTTCGGGCGTAACAAGCAGCCAGTGCAGTCCGAGCACCGGCGCGCCCGCCTCCTCCGCCGTCCCCCGAATCTCGGCCCGTCGATCCCGCGAAATGTCGTCTACATGGCCCGCGAGCGTAAAGGGCGCCACCTCGATTCCCTCGTATCCCGTTTCCGCGGCATACCGGCATTGCCGCGCCCAGTCCCAGTCCTGCATGATTTCGTTGCAAATGGCGTATTTCCAGGCGGGCTTCGCAGGCGTTCCGGTTCCTTCGGGGGCGCATCCGGCGAGCCATCCGCCCAAAGCCGCCCCGCCGAGGGCAGCGGACGAAGTTTCTATAAAACGGCGACGATCCATGCGCTTCATGGGGTAACGGGGTTTGAGAATGCGCTTGAGGGAAAAGTACGCGAAAAAGATACGATCCGGCGAGCGGGCAAACGGTCCGCCGCTATTCGGCGAAATCCCGCCAGGCCGCTTCCACTTCGTCCGGCTCCGGATGCCCGGAAAAAAGGACGATCCGATGCCGCAACATCGTCGAAGCCCCGGGCGCCAGGGCAAAATGCAACGCTTCCTTCCCTTCGCTGAACACAGCCTGTCCAAAGGGATTGGCAGCAAACAAACCGTAGTCGCGCGCATGCCAGTACGTGGGGAATCCCGGATTTCGGGGGTGATCGAAGATGGCGACAGTAACCGGACGGTCCTCGACAGTCCCGGAAAGCGTCATCCAGCGCGCCCGTTTCCCCCACACGTCGGGATAGCCCGCAATCCCTTCGCTGTTGCGGTACTGCCCGGTCACCCCCTTGTTGTCCGTCGTACTGCGCGCGGAACCATCCTCCGCAAGCACGTCCACCGGGCGGGTCGAAGGCATTTCGAGCGCGCGCGTTACCCGCAGGCCCAGGGCGCCTTCCTTGTTGTCCTCGAAAGACACCGCCTCCTCCAGCGCCGTCAGCGTCGCGATGCGATCCACCATGCGCAGATCCCCTTTGGCATGGAACGCAAAGCGGGTCTCCTCCCGAAGCAGCGCCGTCCCGTCCGGAGCCAGCCAGTCCATCGTTACGTCCAGCGCGCCGCGGCCCGCCCCGCCTTGGACATGCGTAATGGCCCGGTGGCGAATCGCGCCCATCGACATCGCGCGCTCCCCCGACGCGGCGCCCGAATTATTCCAGAAATCCAGCCCGTTTACGTCCCCGTAATTGAACCACAAGCCGATATGGTGCGGATGGTCCACGCGCTCGCCTGCAACCCGGCCGAGAGGATACCCTCGCGTCACGGCCACGCCAGAGGCCGCGCGAAGCGGATACAGAACCGGCTTTTGCAGCACGGACAGCGTGTCGGCGTAGACGTACGCGGTAAACAGTTCGCCATCGACCAGCACGTCCACGCGCTGCGCCGCCGAGTCCGGGACAACGAGAATCCGGGGCGGATCTGCGAGCGGATCGTCCGCCTGTCCATACGCCTGTCCATACGCCAGGCCGGGAAGCATGCCCGCCGCGCAGACGCACGCCGCCGAGACGAACCGGACGGCCTCCCGCGCAAAAAGTCGGCAGCCCCCGAATCGCCCGAATCGCGCAATTCGCCTGGCGCGCATGCCCGACGTCGCCTCAAAACGCATAAGGACAGACTGATTTAAGGATACTCTGATTAAATCCGCGAAGCTCAGAAGAGTGCGAGGCGCGCCCTGATCACCCGACGACAACATCTTTTTTCTGCGCGTCGAAGGAAACCCGCTGGCCCGTATGCAGCGCGGCGATCGTCATGCACAGCGCCACCGAATGATTCCAGGCGGCATGCACGTCCGCATTGGGCGTTTTGCGCGAGCGTACGCATTCCATCCAGTTGCGCATGTGCGCCATGGTGGCGTCGTCGCCGCCCGTGTTCGCCGCCGTGGCGACGCCCCCCGCCTCCTCCAGTTTCGTTTCGCCCAGCTGGAACGGCTGCATGCCCATGGCCGCCGCATGGCGTTCGCTCAGCCCGCCCTCCGGCGTCACAGCGTTCGTATCGAGATTCAGCGTGCCCCCGTTGGAATAATACAGTTCCCGCACGCCGCCCGCCGAATTCGTCTGCCGGGAAGAATACACCACCTGAAACCCGCCGCCCGCGTCTTCCGGCGAACCGTAGTCGTATACGGCGGTCATCGTATCGAAATTCGTGCGCCCGTCCCTCCACAGGTAAATCCCCCCGTTGGCGGCCACGCTGCGGGGATACGGCAAACCGGTAAACCAGTGCACCGTATCGATCTGGTGCACCATCCATTGATCGGGAATACCGGAAGAATACGGCCAGAACAGCCGGTATTCGAGGTATTTCCGAGGGTCCCACGGTTCGTGCGGCCGGTTCATCAGGTAGCGCGTCCAGTCCGTATCCGATTCCCGAATGGACGCCGCGAGGTCCGGGCGCCGCCACCGTCCGGGCTGGTTCACATTCCAGGTCATATGCGCGGACACGATATCGCCGAACTTGCCGGAACGGATATACTCGTTGGCGGCCATGTAATTCGAGGCGCTGCGGCGCTGCGTACCCACTTGCAGCACGCGATCCGACGCAGTAATCTTCTCCAGCGCCAGATTGGCGTCCGCCATCGTGTTGGCGAACGGCTTTTCGACATAGGCGTCGCATCCGGCTTCGACCGCCTCGATGGCGTGCAGCGCATGCTGGAAATCCGCCGTGGAGACAACGACCGCATCGACCATGCCGGATTCGTACAACTCCTCGTTGTTGCGCATCGCCTGTACGCCCTCCCCGCCCGCGAGGCCCGCTTCCGCCCGCTGCGCCTGCACGAACGCCACGCCCTCCTCCCGTCGGCGATTCCATATGTCGGACACGGCCACGATATCGAAATTCAGTTCCTTCCCGTAGGCCATGAGCGCAGGAATGAGCGAACCGCGCGCCCGCCCGGAAAAACCCACGATACCCACGCGGACACGATCATTCGCGCCCCGGATGCGGGCGTAACTTTGGGCGGTCACGCCGCCTGCGAGCATGCTGCCCGCCGCGCCGGCGGACAGCGTTTTGAGGAAATTCCGGCGAGAAGATACAGGGAGTCTGCGCGTCATAATGCGTTTCGTAGCGTTCGTTGTACGGATGCCTGAAAGGACAGGATACTATAGATATACTATCGTTACGCCGCCATGCCGTCAAGCACGCCGCGCATGTACGCAAAAGATTGCTTCATGCCCGGCAGCGGATCGTTCCCGTCGATCTCGTATTCGAGGTTTACGTACCCCCGATAGTCCATCTTCGCCAATTGCCTGAAAATATCGGCGACCGGCAGGACGCCTTCCCCCACGATGCACTGGCTGGCCCGGTCGTTCGCGTCCCGCAGGTCCTTCATATGCACGTCCAGCAACCGATCCCCTGCCTCGGCGCAAGACTCCACGACGTCCACGCCGGTCCGGGCCGCATGCCCGATATCGATGCATACCCCCACGCGCGGGTCCATGTCCCGGATCACTTCGAGGGCGTCGCGCGGTCCGGGGAAATGCGGGTCTTCCGGGCCATGATTGTGAATGGCTACCTGAATGTCGTATTCCTTGACGAACCGCTCGATGCGGGGCATATTCTTCGCAGTCGGGGCAATGACCAGCAGGGGAATGCCCACCGCCTTCGCATACTCGAAAAACATGCGCACATGGTCGTCGTTGTCTTTCGTGATGCCGTTGTTGCCCCCGCTTACGATCTCGATGCCCGCCCGCGCAAACGCCTGCACGCCCGCCGCCAGTTCTTCCGGGGAATCTTCGTAGGGCATATGAAACGATTTGACGCTGATATGCCGCACATGCAGCGCCTGGATCATGGAAATCGCCTCGGTCCGGTCGAAATTGCGCAGCGAAAAGGTCGCTACGCCCAGGGTAAACGGGACGTCTTTGGCGGAACGCTTCGGGTGCGCAGCGGACGCGGCGCGGGGCGCCAGGCCCATCCCTATGGAAGAGAGGGCGGCGGTCTGAACAAATCGGCGGCGTGTTACGTCTCGAAGAGGCATGGGCGTATGAATGCTGGTTAAGGATGCGCTGATTAAGTCTGCGAAGCCCAGCGGCTTGCGCGGGGGCGTCCTGGCAAGGGCGATTCGCGCCGCGCAGGGCGGTCAAACGAATCTTTCCAGGGAAACATACTATCAAATATAATATCGCCAAAGCGGCGGAGCCATGCCTGTAATTTTATGAATTAAAAACGAAGAAAAGAAATGGCCCGGGAGCCGCCACGCTTCCGAACGACCGCAACGCGGGCGAGCTCGCATATTTCTGCCGATTTCAACGAGGCAAGCGCAACGTACCCGACGAGCAAACGCGATGCGCTGAGCAAAGCATTTGTGATCGGGGTATCCTGTATCCGTCGCATGTAGTATCTTGCGGGCTGTTCGCCGCCCCATCCCCCGAAAATATTCCAAAAAAACGATCCATCATTCATGCGTACGCTCTTTCGCCTTGTTCCCTTCCTCATTTTTGCCGCCGCCGGCCTCGTGGCGCCGCGCGATCAGGCCCGCGCCCAGGGGTGGAGCATAACAGAAGTGCAGTACCAGGTGGGCGCCGCCATGGAAGAACACCAGGTAAGCCCCGAAGGAATACAACACGTGCTTACGTTCCAGCACGCCAGCGGCTGGTCCCGAGGCGAGAATTTTTTCTTCGCGGACATGGCGTGCTGCGACGGGGCCGGGGCCGCCAGCCGGGATATTTATATGGAATGGTACCCGTTTCTGAGCCTTGAGGCCCTTACCGGACGGGAATTTACGTGGGGTCCCATCCGGGGCGTGGGCCCGCTGGGGGGCATCAACTGGGGAGCGCAAGACAAAGTCCTGAAAATCACGCCCGGACTGCGGCTGCAACTGGACCTGCCGGGCTTCCTGTTCGCCAACCTCGACTACCTGTATCTCGTAGACCATAGCGCGGGCCTGGCCGAAAACGGCGCGCCCAAAAGCGACAACAGCCACATAATCGATTTCAACTGGGTCTTGCCGTTCAACATCGGGGGCAGGTCTTTCTCGCTGGAAGGGCACGCGGAATGGCAAAGCCCCCGCAACACCGAAACGGGGCGCGCGCCCTACTGGATTCTCATGCAACCGCAACTCCGCCTGGACGTCAGCGAGGCGGTAACCGGAAATCCGGGGCGTTTCTTCATGGGAACCGAAATGCACATCTGGATCAACAAGTTCGGCTTCGAGGACGCGGACGAAATCATTCCGCAATTTCTGCTTGCCTTTCGCTTTTAGCCCGCCCCGCGACCTCCTCCTCGCAAGGGCGGCCTGTCCCGCCGTCAGGGCGCATCCTCCCGAATCCACTTCATGAAAGACACGGCCAGCAGCGCCAGAATAACCATCAACGGAACGGACACCAGAATAGAGGACGCCTTGAGCGCCTCGATGCTATCCTGTCCCCCCACGAACATCAGGGCAAGGGATACGACGGCAAGCACGACGGCCCAGAAAAGACGATGCCACCGGGCCGGTTCGACGACGCCGATGCCCTGCTCCTTCGTAGCTACCGCCGCCAGCACATAGGAGGCGGAATCCATTGTGGTGGCCCCGAAAATGAACGACAGGACCACGAAAAGCGCCACGAGCGGCGCGGCGAACAGGATCGCCCGGTCCCCTACGGCGGCAATGGTCGCGATGATCGCTTCGGGCGCCTCGCCAGCGAGCACCATGCCCGTCAGGTTTTGCGATCCTTCCAGTTCGAAAAACAGGCCCGTATTGCCCAGGACGCCGAAAACGATCCAGCAACCAAGCGATCCGGCGATGATTTCGCCGAAAATCACTTCGCGGAGGGTGCGGCCCCGCGATATCCGGGCGACGAACAGCCCCATGAACGGCGCATAGGCGACCCACCAGGCCCAGTAGAAGATCGTCCAGTCTTCGGAAAAAACGCTGGAACCGCCAGAAGCCACGCCGGACGCGGCAATGGCGTCGCCCGCCCGGGCCACCGCGTCCACGTGGAAACTCATCGCGATAAAATGCTGAAACACCTTGCCGACGCTATCGGTGAAGGAATCCACGATAAAGAGCGTCGGACCGAAGATGAGTACGAACGCCATGAGCGCGAGCACCAGCCAGGTATTGAGGTCGCTCAGGATTTTGATGCCCTTTTTCAGCCCGGAATACACGCTGAACCCGAACAGCGCGCTCCAGATGACAATCACCGTCGCATCCAGTATAAACGTGCGTTCGAGGTCGAACAACTCCGCAATGCCGGCGGAAATAAGCGGCGTGCTAAGCCCTACGGACGTGCCCACGCCCCCCAGCATGCCCAGAATGAACGCAATGTCGATGATCTTGCCGGGGAGGCCCGCCGCGGCCCGGGCGCCGATCACGCCTTCGCACGCTGCCGAAAGGCGCAAGACGGACCGGCCCCGGTTCCAGTACAGATAGCCGAGCGGAAGCGCCGGCACGCAATAGACGGCCCAGGCCAACGGCCCCCAGTGGAACATGCCATAGGCGGCGGCCCAGCGGATCGCTTCCCTGGAACCAGGTTCGGCGTCGAACGGCGGAGACACATAGTAATACGCCCATTCGATCGTGCCCCAATAGATGACGCTGGCGCCAATGCCTGCGCAAAACAGCATGGACCCCCAACTGAATAGCGAAAATTCGGGGGTACTGTCCGCGCCGCCAAAGCGAATGCGTCCGTATTTCCCCAGGGCGACATAGAACAAAAACCCGGTGGAGGCGACGAAAAACCACAGGTGAGCCCATCCGAGGTTTCGGGTCACCCAGTTCTTGGCGTCGCCCAGCGCCTGTTCGCCGCCGGACGGAAAGAGAAGCAGTGGCGCGACGAGACAAAGGACTCCGCCAAAGGTAACCCAGAAAATAACCTTTTCTATCTTTGGTCCTTGCACAAAGGAGTCCCTTCTGTCCTGGTCATATTTTTTTTCGCAACGGGGCGCGCCGAATCAGGGGGCGGACGATCCGCCAAGCGCAATCGCATTGGACAATATACGGAATGCGCCCGGAACGCCATAGGGAACCTGACGGTGCAGCGCCAGCGAAAGGTAGCTATAATGCCCTGATCCCGTCTCGGCGACAAGCCATATGCCCTGCTGAGGGTCCTGTCCGGTATCCTGCGTTTCCACCAGCGGCGTATAGGCGGCGTCCCATTCGGTGAAGAATTTGGACCCCCGCTGCTCGATCCATCCATCGAAATCCGCCATGGAAATGGCGTTGGGCGCAGTCAGGAGGGGATGATCCGGCGCAAGGATGCGCACGGGGGAATCCTGCTCGGAAACTTCCTGCGCGCCCCGGGGCAATTCGGCGGGATGCGGCGCCATGTCGTTCGGAACGAATTCCTGCGTCTGATACAGCACGACGAGGTTGCCGCCCGCAGCGGCGTAGTCCAGCAAGCGGCGGTTATGCTCGACCAGGTCCTGCCGCACGGCGTACGCCCGCGTCCCGATCATAATGGCGTCGAAATCGCTCAGGGACCCGCTCGCCAGGTCCGCCTCGGCGAGCAGTTGCACGGAAGCGCCCAACGCTTCGATCGCCGCAGGCACTTCGTCGCCCACGCCCATCACGTAGCCCACGCGCATCCCGTCCAGCCGGGCGACCGGCACGGTCAGAATGGTGGTTTCCGCCGGAATCTCAAGCCGGGCCAGCGGCAAATCCCGGTGGTCTATGACCTGGTAGCCATGCCGGTACTGGATGTAGTCCTGCCCCCGGGGCGTCGCGACAACCCGAATCGCGGCCTCGCCAGACCAGTTCGCCGGAGGCTGCGCCATGAACCGGACTTCGACCGCCTCCCCCCGATTCCGAAAGGCATGCGCCTGGATGGCCGGCTCGCTTGTCCAGCCCTCGGGCAGTTCGACCGTAATGTCCACGTCTGCGGAATCCGCAATGGCTTCCACGCGCGCGAGCACCGGAATCGCATCCGCCGCGGCGGCGCCTTCCTCCACCGGAACCACGCGCACCCGCGGAAGCGCCGAAACCGACACGTCAGGAAGTATTTCCACGCGGCGGGCCAGAAAACCGTACGGCAAGCGAGATACGTAGCCGGTGACCGGCATCTGCCGCGCAATATCCGCGCCGTCCACCGTCAGGCGCACCTGCACGGACAACGCCATGGGAAGCCAGGGCAAATGCCGGACGGAAGCCCGGCCAGCAGCCCAATACATGTTTTCGGTGGGGCTGCTGCGCCCGTAATGCGGACCGTCGTAGATGGTTTCGTCCGACCCGACCCGGATCATGAGCTCCGTCTCGTGGCCGCCGTCTCCCTCCCACCGGGCCAAAAGCGCGTGGCCTTCCGCATTGCGCTCCAGCGCCATCGCCTCGCCGACCGCAACGCGATCCGGCAGTTCGCTCTCCACCGCGACCGTCACAGCGACTGCCTGCCCGACCGTGAGCGTCGCGCCCAGATCCTGATCCGCCAGTTCGGCCCGTATCCGCACGCCCGCCGCCGCAATAATCGCCTCTTCGAACTGCCGCTCCTTCACCGCCAGTTGAAAAGCCGTCTCCGGAAGCGCTTCTCCGGCCGCCTCGACCAGGTCGCGCGTCATAAGCAAGCCGCGCGCGAGTTCGGCAACGGACTGCTCCGGCGCCAGGAAATCGAAATCCCGCTTCGCGCCGTCGATCAGCGCCTGCAATTCCGCAAGCGACGCAGCCATCTCGGGAGGCGCTTCTTCGCCCACCAGCGCCGGCAAGCCGGGCAGCGTCGTGTCCACCCCTTCGAAAAACGTATCGGATACGCGGTTTTCCGCCTCGGCGGGCATGTCGCCCATCCGTTCGTAGCGGTACGTACGGCGGCCCCAGGGCCAAACCCGCCCGGAAGTCTGAGAGCGCTGAAGGCTCAGGCCGTATCGACCGTACGCCCCGTACGAAACGCCCAGCAGCGGGCTGTATTCCCTCGCATCCAGCATCACATGGTGCGGTTCGTCCTCGGCGGCTCCACCCCGGAAAAACATCGGCGTGGACCAGGGGCGCAACCCTTCTTCCGAAATTTGCTCGGGAAAGCGCGCGGGGTCGCCCGCCGCGGCAACCGCCTGCGGCGTAAGCACGCCCGAAGCATGGTGATGTCCATGTCCGTCGCGCCGGTCGCCGTAGAACCGCGACACCACGGCGATGGGACGATTCAGGCGAATGATCCGCACCACGTCCTCCAGCACGACCTCGGCGTCCCAACTGCGCATCGCTTCTTCTATCGTCTTCGAATATCCATAATCCACGGCGCGGGTAAAGTACAAGTCGTCCAGGCCGTAGTACCGCCCGGCCAGCACCAGTTCCCGCGTACGGATCAGGCCCAGCGCGTCGAACAGTTCCGGCCCGATGGCGTTGGCGCCCGCCTCGCCCCGGTTCAACGAGAGTTCAGACGTGCGCGCCCCCCATTTCCGGGAGGACAGGGCCAGCATGCCCGCATGTTCGTCGTCCGGATGCGCAAGCACATGCAGCAAGGAAGCCGTCGTGCCCAGTTTGTTTATGCGGTGCCAGGCTCCCGAAGCGCCCTGGTCGGAGGGCAATATCTCCCCCGATATGGGCGGCGGAAACGCCAGCACGCCTTCCAGAGAAGATTGGGCGGCGACAGGGCGCGGCGGCGAAAGCAGCAACCCGAGGGCGAAAAGCGAAACGATGCAAACTCCGAAGAGGCGGCGCATGGCGAAAAGGGGGCGGGGCGAAAGAGGCGTATATTATTTTTTCATAAGTAATCAAAAAACGAGGTGATGCGCAAGCGAAACGGGATACGGGGCGGATTCCGCGGGCTACGGCGGGCCATAGCAGGCCCGGTTTGCCGCAAATCCGTTGATCCTTCTTTGCGCTGATGCGTATCTTGTCTGCTCGCAAAGGCAACCGCCCGTACGATAAACCCGCAACGCATCCATGACCGACCACGACAGCCCTGCCCGCCTCCTCTCCCTGCGATTCGGCGCGCTGTGCGCATTCGTGCTGGCGGCGGCGCTCCTGCGCTGGCTTCCGCACCCGCCCAACGTGGCTCCCATTGGCGCCATGGCGCTGTTCGGCGGCGCGCTGTTCGCCAGAAAAAGCGTGGCTATCGCCATGGTCTTTACCGCCATGCTGCTGGGCGACCTGCTGCTTGGCTTCCGGCCGGTTCCCATCGTGTATGTCGCTTTCGCGGGCGTGGTCGGCGTTGGCTTCCTGTTGCGCAACAACCGGGGTCCGTGGCGGATCGCAGGCGCTTCCGTAGCCGGGTCCGTACTCTTTTTCGTCGTAACGAATTTCGCCGTCTGGGCGGGCAGCGCGCTCTTCCCGCAGTCGATGTACCCGCAGACCCTGGAAGGACTCATCGCGTGCTACGTCGCCGCCATCCCGTACTTTCACAACACGCTCCTCGGCGACGCCTTCTTCACGGCGGCGCTCTTCGGCGGATTCGCGCTGGCGGAGCAGCGATTCCCGGCGTTGCGGCTGGAGCGAACCCCTTAATCAGCGTATCCTTAGTAAGAATAAATCACGCTGGCGCTCCAGATAAAAGGGTCGCCCTCGATATTGGTGTGCAGGGACTTGTTGACGAGGGCGGACAGGGAAAGCGGAAGTCCCTTTCTGGACAGTACGGCGCTCGGCGAGAAATACGTCCCGCGCTCGTCGTCTATGATGAGTTGATACAGTTGCGTGTTTAACGCAACGGCCCACTCGTCGAACAGTTCGATATCGGATAGGCGGGTGTTGAGGACGATAAAGTGCAGGTTGCGCAAGGCGCCTTCTTCTATGCCGGTCGCATACAGATAAAGCAGCCCGGCGCTCAGATTTTTCGTAAGGGAATACTCCGGCAGGATCTGCCCGCCCACGAATCGCCGCCCGATGATGGCCTCCCGCGCGTCGTCTTCCCCTTCTTCCGTGACGGTCGAGGTGACGAAGTTAAGGACCGAGTTGAGGGCGACGCGAAGCCGGAATTTGTCGGTCTGCATCATCCGGTATTGCCACCGGAACACAAAATCCCAGGGTTTCCCGGCGGTGGCGAACCGGAGTTGCGGCTCGAACGTCAATCTTCTCTTGCCAAGTCGCAGATCGAATTGCACCGCAGGCTTGCCGAGGGTAAAGCTGGGTATCTGGGAAATGCCTTTGTTGGTAAGGTGGATATTCCCGGAGAAGGATTTCGCGGGCGGTTCGGGTTTCTGGGCATGCGCCGGGCGGACGGACAATGCGAGGGCAAAAACCAGCATTGCGCCTGCGACGAGAGACGATGTTTTCATGTTGTGCCGGGGGCGAAACGGGAAGCGCTCCGGCAAGATATGCTATCAGGGCCCGGTTTGCAATTCAGGACGCGATAAATCCCGGAAACGGGGTACTCCGCTGGTTAAAACCGCTTCGTTTGGGGCAGGCTTATTCTGCGCATATTATGCGGTGAATAATCACGGGAGCCTGTTTCGCGAAGAAAAGCGCCTCTATTCGCCGCATTTTTTGCGGTGAATAGGCGGACGGGGTGGTTTTCGCGTGAGCAGCAAGGCTTATTCGCTGCATTTTTTGCGGTGAATAGGCGGACGGGGTGATTTTGCGAGTGCGTGGGAGGCGCCCCGCCAAGCAGGCTACAGCTGCATAAACATGAGTACAATATACACCAATACGAGAGCAAGAAAGCCAACAATCGAGCCCTTGATCCAACGAAAAGTAATTTTGTTTTTCTTCTCCAGATCGGCGGTCCGTTGTTTATCTATTTCAAGCTGGACGAATCGTCGGGGTACTACATCCCCCTGCCCGATATAGATAGCTGTTGCTATCTTTTCCGCCTGGGGCCGTTCAAGGCCCGCGTCCACAAGAGATTGAGTAATGGCGCGGATGTCGATCATTGCCTTCGGGAAGGTTTGGTAAGTAATATGCCGCTTTCGGCGTTCGGTTTCAAACGCGCCGCATGGCCCTCCGTGCAAGGCCAAAACAAAGCAACCTATTGCTGCAGAAACAGGAATACAAACTGCGCCAATACGGCAGCGACAATCCCAAACAACAACCCCATGTTCCAGCGCTGCATGGTATTGAATCGTTTCGACATTTCGGTACGGATGGAGCCTGTCTCGGCACGCATCTCACCCCGGAGTTCGCCTATCGCGGCGCGCATCTCACCCCGGAATTCGCCCATCTCGGCGCGGACAGAACCTATCGCTTCGCCCATCTCGCCCCGGAGTTGGCCTATCTCGGCGCGGACAGAACCTATCGCTTCGCCTACCTCAGCTCGAACGGAACCTATCTCGCCCCGGAGTTCGCCTATCTCGCCCCGGAGTTCGCCTATCTCGGCGCGGAGTTCGCCCATCTCGGCGCGAAGTTCGCCTATTTCTCCTCGGAAAAAGTCCTGCGTGACCGTTTCTTCCTGACCGTTGCGGATAGCTTTTGCTATCGCTTCGGCCGGACGTTTTTCAAGGCCCGCCGCCTCAAGGTCTTTGGATGTTTTGAGGGTGTCGATCATGGCTTTCGGAGAGGTTCAGGAAGTAATATGCCGCTTTTGGCGTTCGGTTTCAAGCGCGCCGCATGGCCTCCGTGCAAGGTCAAAGCGAAGGAGGCGCCTTGCAAAACCCCCGTCCAGGCGATTTTGCGCTGGCGGCCTCCCCTGCTGCATGGCGCCACCGGTCCCGTTCTGCCCATAATAGACACATAACTCGCCGAAATATAACCCCATTGCGCCAAAAAATCGACAATTGCGCCGAAAATCCGGGAACCCGGCGGCGAGCATACGCGCAACGTTGTCAAGCACAATACAGGCAGACAATATGGAACAATCGTTTGCTCTTTTCGTGATTGCATGAAATCGTTTTCTGTCCAGACGAACAAGACCGCATGGCCAGTATCACCATTCGCAATCTATCCGCGGAGTCAAAGGAGCGCCTCCGGCGTACAGCGAGGCAACGAGGTTGTAGCCTTGAAGCGCTGGCCCGGTCTATTCTGGACGCCGCCGCCAGAGACGCCGCCCACGATACGGCGGCGCCCTCCAGGTTTCCGTACGATCTCATCTCGATAGTCGAGCCCGGCGAAGATATAGAACCGTTTCTGCAGGATCACGACCACCCCCAAGCGCCTCTGAACCTGCAATGATCCTGCTGGACACAAATGTCTTGTCCGAGTTGACCAAAGCAGTAAACTTGAGAGCCTGAAGCGGTCACGTTGCTACTTCGGCCTCGACGCTAACAGCGTTTGCAATCTCGGTATAAAGGTCAATCTCAACGTTAGCCCGAAGGGTAACTATCAAAGCATATCGTACGCGACGATCAGCCCGTTTCAGTTTCGGCTTCTCACGCCACCAGCCTCCAACCGGATAGACGGCTATCGCATACCGATCAGCAAGATCGGTCGCTGTTCCTTTCCAAAGGTCAGAGTGTATCGAGCCTCGATTACGAAGATTATATCCCAAGACCCACCCATCGTC
This sequence comes from Rhodothermales bacterium, assembly GCA_022821845.1. GTDB lineage: Bacteria > Bacteroidota > Rhodothermia > Rhodothermales > VXPQ01 > VXPQ01. The sequence continues at coordinate 62,837 of JAJECT010000027.1, forward strand.
GTTCCCGCCCTTGGGCGGGTTACGACCCTCATCGCGCGCAGCTGCGTTAATTCTTTCGCGAAATTGGGTGAGGCTATCCTCCGGGCGCTTGACAGAAAAGCGCAATCCGTGACCACTATATCGATGGCGGTTTGTCCAGCCTCGTTCGCCGGGATTCGGTTCTATAAAATAACTCAGCGTCACTCGCATTTCTATCTCGGTTTCACCAAGCGACTTCAGCGTATCTTCAGGCCAGGGCAAATTGTGAAGCATCATGTCCTGCGGTCGAGCTGCCGAACCATCAAGGACAAAAGGCTGCAGGTCGGATTCAATCACCAAGGTCACATCGCTCGAAAGGCTGCGCAATGCCTTTTCAATATCCGGAACGCCATATCCATACCGACGCATGATGAGCCGTTGATTATTCTTGTTGGGAGTTTCCGGCAAGTGCGCAAGCATTTGGCGCGTCCAACCAGCGGAATGTATAATGAGTGCGCGGACCGTCTCAGGCCACAAATCGGGTTGATCTGAAAATATTTGAGCAGCTATGCGGGCAACCTGCGCAGTTGCCGCGCTTGTGTCGCGAGTCACAGTAAATGTACGCTCTTCTGGGCGATTATAAGTTGTCAAAATAGCCAGGTCATCAAGGTGGTCTATTTTATCAGTTGCAGGGTTAATACCGTAATTTCCACCCTCGAAAACCACATCCGGTTTGATTGGCCAATCGTCATCCCAATTTACCGATGTACGACTTAACGGAGATAAATCTCCCGTATTAGCCATAACTTTCCATCCTTGAAAATCAGGATGCGTGATTGTGCATTTTTCTGTGATAGCGCCAACAGTTAACGCATTCCATGCTTGCGCAGGATCCTCAATAGTAGCCGTATCGTTCTGGTCCAGATATTCTGTCGCCGGATAGAAAACCCGAATATTGCCAGCGGAGATTACGATTAGTCTTTGATCATCGCTGTCTCCATAAGCCAGATCATCAATCTTGGCGGACCAGGACGAAGGGCGCCCACGCCAATGATCTCCTCCGCTGGTCACAGCAAGGCAGTAGACGCGGGGCCGTTGCGGGGACTGGACTTCTATGCGCCCAACAGCAGTGGCAGTGATATAGCCGTAAAGATCAGGCTTGTTGTCGCCGCGATCTGGAAGTATTTTTACAGATTCGAGTCTGTGAAGAAGTTCCACCTGCCCACTACTGACAAGCGCTTCGGTCAAGTCGCCATAAAGCGCCACGCCGCTCATTTCCGTACCATGTCCACGCCATTGCAAACCAATATCTTCCACATTGTGACTGCCATCCCATACCTGCTGATCTTCTTCCGCGAGAGCCAGCATGATTAATGGATGACGGCGCGTAGTGCCACTATCCAGCAAACAAACGGCTGGCGCATTTATATCTGGCGCCACAATCCGTTTGACAAGGTCTTGCGACCATTCGATCTGCTGCGCCCCATCAAGCTCCATAAAGAAAGATGGCGTATCCCGCGAAAGACGAAGTTCGGCTATTGCATCGGTATTGGTAACTATAAGATTGATTGTCTCGGGAGCAGCGCATGCCAAGACCACTTCGCGCTCAGCAAAGACAACTGAGTGCTCCTTGATCGCTATTTCGAGTTGGTGCGATACATGTTCAAAAATTAGACGTTTATTACGCCGTAGCCAAAGTTCCCACCAAGTTTTTTGTCCCGGTGCCGGGAACAGCCCAATATCATCCGTATAAAGCGATTTCGCTTCGGCAATTCTTACAGACTCCAGCCTGGCAACCAAGTCTTCGTTTTTGGGACGTCGAGATTTTTCGATACGATTTCCGGCTTGATCCAAGACAAAATCGTCTTCATCATTTTTTTCAAACCGTACATTATCCTCGTGGCTGTATTTTTGAATCTTTTTCAGATAATAATCTCGTTTTGATTCCGGTACGAAGACAGTGGCATTGATAAAATCCTTGTCTTCGAATGATGGACGAGCGGCCACCAATTCAATGTGTTCCTGTCCTTGCCTGTTCTCCAGTTTGTCCAAAACAGATCGCTGAGATAATGGCAATTCGAATTCCAGATAAAAACCGGGAATGCCGCCACTGATATCGGGATTACGATTTTCTATTCTAATTTGGGCAGATTCGACTGCTGCCACGAGCATTTCTTCGAGCCGCTGAGCGTGCTGCTCACGATTTCGTTCGGGAATATTTCCGCGACTACCCCCGCGTCGGGGCGAGGTAAAACTTTCCCTCTCGCCGTGTGCGGGAAGATAAATATGCCGCAGTTGACGCCGTTCTTCTCCAGGCATTCGCAGCACCCCACGCTAATGTTGAGCGAAGGCCTTCCGCTCCGCTATCGCTCCCGACAAGTCGCCACGCGTAACACGGATGCGGTCATCAAGAACTGCCCGCTTTGCTGCTTCGTCGGCAGCTCTTGAAATTTCGGCTTGGCTCAAGCCGCAAGTTGTCTCCGCCATCTGTTTCCAACGCATGCCTTTGACATCAAATCCCGAAAGACGTTTTTTTAGAATACCTTCTGCAATCGACGAATCAGGCATATCGTAATGGATAACGTCATCAAATCGTCGAAAAAGTGCAGGATCGAGCAGGTCGGGATGATTTGTGGCAGCAATGATCAAACTGTCGCTATCGTCATTCTCAAGAAACTGGAGAAAGGAGTTCAACACTCGCCTGATTTCTCCAACATCGTTTCTTTCCGCCCTCCTTGAGCCGATTGCATCGAATTCGTCGAAAAAATATACGCCGCGCGTTTCCAGCATGGCATCGAATACAAGGCGTAACTTGGTGGCGGTTTCACCCATGAACCTTGTAATGAGAGAGTCAAGCACGACCGTAAAAAGTGCAAGTTTTAGTTCTCCTGCCAAGGCTGTAGCCGTCATCGTTTTCCCCGATCCTGGCGGGCCGATGAGCAGTATCTTTCTTCTCGAATGAAGCCCGTGCTTGGTCAGGCGGTACTGCTGACGCTGCTCCGTGACAATCCGCCGCAGACGTCCTTCCAGTGCGGTTGGCAGCACCATGTTTGCAAGACGCGTATCTGAATAGCTGGCAGAAATCAGCGCCGCGAGTTCCCCTTTGGGCTGGGCGAAGGGCACGGGTCTATTCGCCCGGCTAACCTTCGGCAACCGCGCCTCGTCGACGAGATCGCGGAGCTGCTTCGCAAGAATTCCATGCCCTTGACGCGCCTCATGCGCGGCGACTTGCATAGCCACGGATAAGAACTGCTCATTGTCTCCGTCAATGTGGCTCCGCAGCAACGCTATCAAGTGCTTCGATGCAGCCATGGCCTCAGTTCGGAAAATCCAGACAATTAGCCGGAATCGCTTCAAGTACAGGGTTGCAGAGTGTCGCGCCACCTTCGGCAGCGCCTTTCGTGTGTAGTATACGTCGCCCGGCGCCAGGTTGTCAAGACCCCCGAGGAAACGCGAGGCTACAACTGCAGAATCCCCATCAAGGCGATTTTTCGCTGGCGGCCTCCCTTGCTGCATGGCGCGCACCGGCCCCGTTCTGCCCATAATAGACACATAACTCGCCGAAATATAACCCCATCCGCCCCAAATCCCGGAATTTTTTCCTACATTCATTCTTCACCCTGTTCCCCAACCCCCGATACCTAATGAATCGCCGCCATTTTTTGTACCGCATGGGAGGCGCCGCCGTCGGCGGCCTGACGCTAAGCAGCCTGGGCTTTCCGGCCAGAGGCATGGGCCTCCTGCGCCCCGGAGCTTCCGGCGTGAAAATCGGAGCCATTTCCTACAGTTTCCGCGAAATTCCGGCCAGCGCCGAGCAAATTCTCGAATACATGGTGGAGCTCGGCCTGAATACGGTCGAACTCATCGGTTCGCCCGCCGAGGAATACGCAGGCGCGCCCCCCGCCCCGCAGTTCCCCCGCAACTGGCGCGAACTGAGCCAGGACGAACGCGCCACCTTCCGGGCCGCGCGGGACGAGGCAGACAAGGAAGCCCGCGCATGGCGCCTGAAGGCCCCCATGGACAAATTCGAAGCGCTTGGCAAGGCGTACCGCGACGCCGGGGTCCATATCGACATTCTGAAACTGGGCAACCCCGGATGGACCGACGAAGAAATAGACTACGCCTTCCGGGCGGCCCGGGCCGTGGGCGCGCGCGGCATTGCGTTTGAAATATCGAACGAGGCGGGCGAACGCATGGGGCCGTTCGCCACGAAGCACGAACTCATCACGAGCATGCACAACCATACCCAGGTGGCCGCCGAGGATTTCAGTTTCGATACCCCGCTCTCCTACTCGCCCTTCAACATGCTCAATCTCGACATCGGGCACTACGTGGCGGGCCTGGGAACCTCCCCCCTCCCAATCATAGAGAAGTACCACGACCGGATTGCGCACCTGCACCTGAAAGACCGGCGAACCCCGGAAAACGGCGCCGAGAACGTCCCCTGGGGCGAGGGCGACACGCCGATCGGCGAAACGCTCCGGTTGCTCCGGGACAAGGAATATCCCATTCCGGCCATGATCGAACTGGAATATCCCATCCCGGAAGGCTCCAGCGTCATGGAAGAGATGAAGAAATGCGTGGCGTACTGCAAGGACGCGCTTTCGTGATCGCATGCGCTTCGTAAAAAACACGGCCCGGCGATTGTCGCGCGGCTGGTCCGCCTCCGACGGAGACCGCGTGGAATTCATGCGCCTGGGCGAACGCATGGCCCCCGGCCCCGTGGCGGACCCGGCCGCTCGCGCGTTTTTCAAGGAATACCTGGCGGAATAGCACGCTTTCTGCTCCCCGTATTTGAAAACCTGTCAACCAACGATGGACAGACGCCATTTTATCGCATCCGCGGCGGCAGGCGCGCTGGGACTCAGCCTGCCCGGCGCCGCGTGGCGGACATCTCCTTCCGCGAATCTGCACACCCTGGCGCGGCCTGCATTGCTGGACATGTTCGGCGAACGCCGCGTTCGCGACCTTGGCATGCGCTACCGGGCGATGTATCCCGCAGCATGCGATGCGGATACCCTGTGCGCCGCCATGCTGGACGGCGATACGCCGACCCCGGCGGACGCGGCGGCGATGCGCGCTTACCTGAATGCCAGGATTCGAGACGATTTTGCCGCCGGACGAACCATGCTTCTCGATGGATGGGTGCTTTCCATTACCGAAGCGCGCCAGTGCGCGCTCTTCTCGCTCGTCTATCCATAAATCATCGCAAGATATGCATACCGACGCGCGAACCCTGGAGAACGACGCCCTGATCGAAGGCGACCTCTGCATCGTAGGCGCCGGCGCCGCCGGCATCAGCATGGCTATGGAATGGACAGGAACCTCCTCCACGGTCATTTTGCTTGAAGGCGGCGGGTTCCACTACGAATCGCAGATGCAGGCCCTCTATGCCGGAAAAAGCATGGGCGATCCGTATCAGGTACCGCTAGAAGCCGCCCGGCTCCATTTCTTTGGCGGCACCACCGGGCACTGGGCCGGCTGGTGCGCGCCCATGGACCCTATCGATTTCGAAAAACGCGACTGGGTCCCCCATAGCGGCTGGCCGTTCCAAAAAGAACATCTCGACCCGTTCTATGAACGCGCGCACGCCTATGTAGAACTGGGGCCGTACGCATATGACGTAGCCGACTACGAAGCCCAGGACCCCACGCGGAAACGGCTGCCCTTCGACGAAGAAAAGATATGGACGAAAATGTGGCAGTTCAGCCCGCCAACGCGCTTCGGGACGCGGTACCGGGATGCGATTATCGATGCGAAAAACGTTCATCTTTACACCTACGCGAACGTAACGGAGATCGAAGCGAACGAGTCGGCGCGGGCCGTAACCGGATTGCGGACGCAAACCATCGACGGGAAGCATCACCGCGTTCGGGCCCGGCGCTACGTGCTGGCTTGCGGATCGATCCAGAATGCGCGGCTCCTGCTGGCTTCCAATGCGCAGGCCCCCTCCGGACTGGGAAATGACCACGACCTGGTGGGACGCTTCTTCATGGAACACCTGGAGATGGGCGGCGCGCAGCTGATCCTGGCGAAGCCGCACCCTCTGCCTATGTACGCGTTCCGCGTGGGCGGGGAACGGCCACCCACTGGAGAATTGGCCTTGACCGAGCAGGTTCAGCGGACGCATCGCATTCTCAACGGGACGACCTCGCTCCGGCCGGGGACCTTTCCCGAAGCGATGAGGAGTTTTTTTCAACGGTTTTCGGAAAGCGACCCCAGAGACTGGATAGGCGGCGACGAAGAGGAGGGGGAAGAGCAGCGGCCCCCATCCAACTGGCCCGCTACGCCGGTCAAAGGACGTCGCGATTATCGACTCCATTCGCGCGCCGAACAAATGCCGAACCCCGACTCCCGCGTCATGCTCAGCGCCGAAAAGGACGCGATGGGGGTGCCCTATGCCGATTTGCACTGGAAACTGTCCGCGTTGGACAAACGGTCGATGCGCGCCCTTTTCGAAATGGCGGCGCACGAATTCGGGCGGACCGGAATAGGGCGGGTGCAAGTCCTGGACTGGTTGCTCGAAGACGATACCGGCTGGCCCTCCTTTCTGAGCGGCGGGTTTCATCACATGGGCACCACGCGCATGCACGAAGACCCCAGGCAAGGCGTACTGGACGCCAACGCAAAGGTGCATGGCGTCGGAAACCTGTACGTAGCCGGCGCCTCGGCTTTCCCCACCTCGGGAGCGCCCAATCCAACGTTAACGCTGATTGCCCTAAGCTTGCGATTGTCAGATCACCTTAAGCAGGACATCCGGTAGGGAAAGGCGCTCCATAACATTCAGGCGGCGGGGCGCCTTTATAAATTTCATGTAAATCTTTCGACAGGACTATGGCGAAATCTCTTTGGGACGAATTCCTTGCAAAGGCAGACGAACACTACAAAGCGCTTGAGCGCGAGGAACGCTATAAGTTCGCTCTGGCAGGAGCACTGGCGAAAGCCCGTAACGCATTGTTGCAAGACAGATCGGACTGGGAAGAACTTGTGACGGCGGCGATCATGCACAGAGACAATAATCTCATTTTCTACATAAACCGTGATAAATTCAAGAAGTGTATTGCCAATAACAGACAGGATGTGCGTGAGGCACTTCTAGAATTATGGTCCGAAGACGACCGAACGCCTGGCGACCGCATTCGCGCATTCGACAACAGACTGTCCGAAGGCATGTTGAATATTAAGAAGCGCCACACGGGTTCTCGCCTCGCGATCGAATCGTATCTCATGATGGGTATTAATGCGCAGAAGTATCCGCCGTTTCGTCGGGACACGTTTCGCATCACGTATACCAAGCTGGGCTATCCACAAGCCCCCGCCAACGACGTGGGCGTATGGTACGAACACGCCCTTGGCTTCCTGGATCGCATCATCAAAGAGGCAAAGGGGCGCGATATGGATGCGCCAAACAATCGGCTGGATGCGCAATCAATCGTCTGGAAGCTTGATAGAAATCCTGATATCCCTTGGGGGATTAATAGCAAGCGCAAGCCTAAAACACCCTCCAATAATACCAACCGAAACCGCCCCAAAAAGATGCCCCACCCCCTGAACACCATCCTCTACGGCCCGCCCGGCACCGGAAAAACATGGCATACCGTAACCCGCGCCGTGGCGATTATCGAGAAGAAGGATGTCGAAGAGGTGGAAAAGGAACAACGCGACGAAGTCAAGCGCCGATTTGAAACATACCGGGATCGGGACCGGGACGACGCGCAGGTCGAAATGATCACGTTCCACCAGAACACCACCTACGAGGATTTCATCGAAGGCATCCGGCCCGTCCTGAACAAAGACCAAGCCAGCGCCAACGGACAGGCGACGGGCGAACCCCAGCGCTCCGTATCCGCCGCAGCAGGCGTACTTACCGATATAAACGACGACGAGCAATCTTCGTCCGAAGGCAGCAGTCCCGGAGAGGTGCAATATGAAATGCGGGAGGGCGTGTTCCGGCGCATTGCCAGGCGCGCAGCAGCGAACGAGGGCCAGCGGTACGTGCTCGTCATCGACGAAATCAACCGGGGCAACATCGCCCGCATCTTTGGCGAATTGATCACGCTGATCGAGGACTCGAAGCGAACCGGAAAGCACGACGAAGCCTGGGTAACGCTGCCCGGCTCGCAGGACACGTTCAGCGTACCGGACAACTTGTACCTCCTCGGCACCATGAACACGGCAGACCGGTCCATCGCGCTGCTGGACACCGCCTTGCGCAGGCGATTCAAGTTCATCGAAATGATGCCGGACCCGTCTCACGAAGGCGTCAACGAAAATGTTGACGGCGTGGATTGCAGCCGTCTTCTTGAGGCCATGAATAACCGCATCGCCGTCCTCTTGGACCGCGAACACCAGATCGGACACACGTATTTTCTGGACGTGAACGACATGGACGCGCTTGCCGATGCGTTTCAGCATGGCGTCCTGCCGCTCTTGCAGGAATATTTTTACGAAGATTGGGAGAAAATTAGCGCGGCGCTGAACAACAACGGGTTCGTCAAGCGCCGGAAGCCGCCGAAAGAACTGGTTGACGCGAACCTGGCGGATGCAAACCGAGACGTATACGACCTGCTGCAACGCGACGACAACCTGTGGACCGACCCGGCGGCGTATCAGAAAATCTACGGCAAGGCCGCAACGCCGACGAACGACGACAACGCAGAAGAGTCAGACGACAACAGCGCAGAAGCAACAAACGACGCCAGCGTCACGGGAGACGAGTAACCATGCCGTCCCCCGCTACGCACAACCTGCGGACAGGTCGTCGCAAGACCGCCGCGCAAGTCCGAACTCCGCCGCCCCCGATAACCGTTCGGGAATACCAAGACCTGACCGGGCTGCAGGAGGACGAAAAACGCGATCTGGAGCGATTCGCGCTGGAACGAGCAAGCGAAGAAAAAGGCGAGCGACAGGCCAGCGTACTCACGCTCCAGCATGGCAAGCTCCGCACGCAGAACTACGTCGGGATTATCGAAACGCGCCAGGGCAGAGTGATCGAAATTCTGCCGAAGGTCGATCTTGCGCAGGGCGAAACCGACCAACGCGAAAACACCCGGCGCGTCTTTATGAACATGCTCCGGGACTGGCGGCGCCTGGGGGAAACGCCATGGAACGACGCCGGCATTCGCCACATCCGCCGCTTCAACATGCTCGAAGCCTTCATCCACCTGTTCCTGACAAATGTGATCCTGCTGACCCGGCGCGGCCTTGCCCGGGCCTACCGAACGCAAGAAGCCAACCTCGCCTGCCTGCGCGGACGGATTCTGTTTCCGCAGCATATCCGCGAAAATCTCGTGGACCGCTCCCGGTTCTACGTCGGCTTCGACGAATTCACCGCGGACCGGCCTGCCAATCGCCTGATCCACTCTGCGTTGCAGCGGCTCATGGGCATTGCGCGGCACCCCGCAAACCGGCAGCGGCTCCATCAATTGCGCATTCTTTTCTCCAGCGTACCCCTTTCGACGAACCTGAACGCCGACTGGGCGCGCCATCAGGTGGACCGGTCCATGCGCCAGTACGACGCCGTAATGCCCTGGGTCAGGCTCTTCCTGTTCGGCCACGGCCTCGCCACCTTCGCCGGTGCGCACGTCAACCGCGCGTTGCTGTTTCCCATGCAAGAAGTATTCGAGGATTTCGTAACCGCCGCCCTCCGCCGTCATCAGCAGGACTTCGCGGTGCACTCGCAAGGAACAGGGCAGCACCTGGCGATAGACGACCGCGACCAGGAATGGTTTTACCTGAAACCGGACATTGTTTTGCAGGAACGCGGACAAACCCGGTTCATTCTGGATGCCAAATGGAAGCGACTCGACCCCAGCGAACGGAACCACAATATCAAGCAGCCCGACGTATACCAGCTCTTCGCGTACGGGCGGCGATACGACTGCCGTCGCGTGGCGCTGATCTACCCGCAAACGGCGGCGTTTCGCCAAACGCTCCGGTTTCGATTCCAGGACGAGCCCGCATTGGAACTGGCTTGCTTCCCGTTCAACGTGGAGGAGCCGGAAAAAACCGTAGGCGCACTGATGCAGGAATTGCGACGCTGACCGCCACATCCGCGCCTCGCGCCTCGGTGCAAGGACAGGAATCGGAAGCAAAACGCGCAGCGAACAAACCTGCGCCGCGACTGCGCCCCGCTAACGAACCCTGAAGCGCAAAGAAAATGGAGCCAACGACCGGACTTGAACCGGTGACCTGCTCATTACGAGTGAGCTGCTCTACCAACTGAGCTACGTTGGCTGGTCGATCTGCAACGCATAACGCGAAAAATACGCCGCCTGCGCCCACGAAACGCGCAACCCGCGCACGGGATCCCCGCAGCGCGCATCACATAAGAACGAGCCGTTCTTGCAAATCTGTTCGGACCCCACCGAAAACCGCGCCAATCCGCCCGAAACACAATACATTTCCCTGCGTTTCGTTAGACTTTGCGTATACTGCGCGTAATGCTTTCCCGAGTACTACCTCTGCGCCTTGCTGGGCATGTCCCGTTCCCCTGTCATAGCCGAAGCCAACGCGGCATGGAATCCCGCGTCCTGGCGCGAACGGACCGCCGCGCAGCAACCGCAGTACCCCGACCAGGCCGCCTTGTCCGAAACGCTGGCGCAGTTGCACGAACTGCCTCCGCTCGTAACGTCGTGGGAAATTCAGGCGCTCAGGCGACAAATCGCCGAGGCGGCGCAGGGACAGCGTTTTATCTTGCAGGGCGGCGAATGCGCGGAGCACTTCAACGAATGCAGCGCAGGCATTATCGCCAATCGCCTGAAGGTGCTCCTGCAGATGAGCCTCGTGCTGATCTTCGGCATCCGAACGCCCGTCGTGCGCATAGGCCGCTTTGCCGGCCAGCACGCCAAACCCCGCTCTTCCGATAGCGAAACGCGCGACGGGCTTACCCTCCCGAGCTACCGGGGCGACCTGGTCAACGGCGCCGCCTTCACGCCCGAAGCGCGCAAGCCGGATCCGAAGCGCATGTTGCAGGCCCACGCGCATTCCGCCATGACGCTGAACCTCGTTCGCGCCCTCACCAATACGGGCTTTGCAGACCTGCATCATCCGGAATACTGGAACATTGATTTCATCCGCCGGACGCCGCTGGAAAAAGAATACCGCCAGATCGTCGAATCCATTCAGGAGACGATTGCGTTCATCGAAACGGTCTCGGGCAACCCGCTTCGCAGCCTGGGCCGCACCGAATTCTTCACCAGCCACGAAGCCCTGCACCTTCCCTACGAAGAAGCCTTCACGCGCCACGTGCCGCACAACGAAGGCATTTTCAATCTGGCGACCCATTTCCCGTGGATCGGCGCCAGAACGGCGGACCCCGAAGGCGCGCACATCGAATATGCGCGAGGCATTGCGAATCCGGTGGGGCTGAAAATAGCCCCGAGCGTATCGCCGGAAGAACTGGCGCGCATCGTGCGCATGCTGAATCCGAACGCAGACCCCGGTCGGCTCGTGCTCATTCACCGCCTCGGCGCAGACCGCATCGGCGCGCTGTTGCCCCCCTTGATCCGGGCCGTGCAGGCTTCGGGTACGCCCGTGGCCTGGATGAGCGACCCCATGCACGGGAACACGGAATTGACGGAAACGGGCGTCAAAACAAGGCGTTTCGAAAACATCCTCGACGAACTCGAACAAGCGTTCGACATCCATGCCGCGGAAGGATCGCACCTCGGCGGCGTACATTTCGAACTGGCGGGCGAAGACGTTACCGAATGCACGGGCGGCGCAAGCGGCCTGAACGACGCCGATCTGATGCGCGCCTACAAGTCGCAAGTCGATCCGCGGCTGAATTACGAGCAAGCGCTGGAAATGGCTTTCCTTGTCGTACGCAAGAAAAAACGCATGGAAAACGCATCGGCTATATGATTTCGCGCCGCCCCCACAGCAGTTATTTCCTTGCCGGGCTGGCCGCGGTTTCGCTGTGGCTTGCGCCGACGCTTGTCCATGCGCAGGAGTCCGCCGCCGTGCGCGGATTCGTCACGGCGGAAGACGACGGACAACCGCTCCAGGGCGTACATGTCATCCTCCGGCAAGGCGAAACACTCCTCGGCGGCGTAACCGATCCCGACGGGATATACCTGATTGGCCGCGTCCCGGCGGGGCAATACGTCCTGGAGGCTTCCTTCATCGGATTCGAAACCTTCTCGGACACGCTCGACCTGGCCGCAGGGGATTCGCGGCACCTGGACATTGCGCTGGCCACGCGACAAGCCGCCATGGACGAAGTCGTGGTCGAGGCCGAACGCGAAACCGGCGCCGCGCGCGTTACGGCGGGACAGCAGCGGGTGCTGCCGCAAGACATCGAATTGATTCCCTCGCCCAGCGTATCCGGCGACCTTGTCAACTACCTTGCCGCGCAGCCCGGCGTGGTATCCATGGGAGATCGCGGCGGCCAGGTCTTCGTCCGGGGCGGCGAACCCGCCCAGAACCTGACCCTGCTGGACGGAATGTACATTCTCCAGCCCTTCCATCTGCTGGGATTCTATTCGGCGTTTCCGTCGGATATCATCAACAACGCGGATATTTACGCAGGTGGGTTCGGCGCGGAATTTTCGGGCCGGCTGTCCTCGGTGATCGACGTGCAAACGCGCAACGGCAACAAGCGCCGCTACGAAGCAGGCCTTGCGCTAACGCCTTTCGTAAACTCGGCCCGCCTCGAAGGCCCGCTGGTGGGACCCATTTCATTCCTCGGATCCGCCCGCATTTCAACCCTCGAAGAAGTCGCCTCGCTGTATGTCGCGGACGACCTGCCCTACCGCTTTGGCGACCTGTTCGGCAAACTGCACATCCCCATCTCGCGCAATCACCAGACCTCCGTATCGTCCGTGCATACGTTCGACCGGGGCACCCTCGCGGAACCCACGCTCTTCGGCGGCAACAACGAAATTCGCTGGAAAAACACCGCGCTCGGGGTACGCCACCTCGTGCTCCCCAGGTCTCTCCCCATTCTTGGCGAAGCCCTGTTCTCCTGGTCCCGCCTCGAAACGGAATACGGCCTGCGCGAGGAGCCGTCCCGCACCACCGACGTAGACAATTACAACCTCGAAGTCAATTTCAGCAACTTCGGGCAACGCGTCGAAACGCGCTGGGGATTCTTCGTCCGCAACGTCGAGCTCACGGCAGACCTCGGCGGCGCATACCAGAACATCGTGGAAAATTTCGTCCGTTCGACGAATGCGGGCGGCTGGGCGGAGCCGGAATTCGACCTTGGCAACGGGTTGCGGGTGCGCGTCGGCGCCGTCGGTCAATTCTTCGGCAATTCCGGTTTCTTTCTGGAGCCGCGCATCCGGGCCGTGATCGAACGCGGCAAACATCAATGGAGCTTCGCCGGCGGCATGTACCGGCAAAACATCCTCGGCTTAAGCGACCGCCGCGACGCCTCCAGCATCTTTACGGCCTACGCAGAAGCGCCGACCGGAGAAATCCCGACCGCCCTGCACGGCATTGCAGGCTACCGGATATCGCCCTCCGCATCCCTCGAAATCTCGGTCGAGACCTTCTACAAGGACCTCAAGAACCTGTTTATCGCGGAATGGACCTCGTTTCCCCGGTTCACCACGCGCCTTCAGCCGGCGGAAGGCGAAGTCTTTGGCGTGGACCTCCGCATGGAACTGCGGCGCCGAAATTTCTATGCATTCCTCAATTACGGCTACTCTTCGACCCGCTACGATGCCATGCAGGCATCGCTGCCCCTGTGGTTCGGGACCGACCAGCTCTCCTTCCGCCCGCCACACGACCGCCGCCACCAGCTCAACCTGATCCTGAGCGGCTCCGTCGCCGGGTTCGACATGAGCGCGCGCTGGAATATCGGATCGGGCCTGCCCTATACCCGGGTGCGCGGGTTCGACGGGTTCATTCTGATGGACGGCGTCGTAGACGTGGAAGGAATCGAGGGCTTTCCGCGGGTGATCTACGACCGTCCCTACGAAGGCGTACTCCCCATGTACCACCGGCTGGACGCAACGATCGAGCGGCAGATGTCCCTCGGCGCGGCGGACCTTACCGTACAGGTTGGCGCCATCAACGTCTACAACCGGGCCAACCTGTTCGCCCTCGACATCTTTACCCTCCAACGAACCGACCAGCTCCCCTTCGTGCCCACGGCGGGAATCGAGATAGAATTCTGATTATGGCCCTCTCCTCGCTGCGAAATACAACCCTCGGCCTGCTGATTGCCGCCGCCTTGCTCGCCTCCTGCGAAAGCGGCGTCGATCCGCTCATTGGCGAACCCCGGCCCTTTACGGTCTGGGGCCTGCTGGACGCTTCGGCGGACACCCAGCGCGTCCGCATTTTTTCTATCGAAGGCGAATCCGGCGTCGACCGGCCCGGAAACCTGGACGCCGTCGTAACCAGCACGGACCTCGAAACCGGGGAAACGCTGACGTGGCGGCCCTACCGGGTAACCTACGAGAGCGGCGTAACGGGACATGTGTTCGAAGCCGCCTTTCGCCCGGTGCACGAACGCCGCTACCGCCTGGACGTGACCCGGTCGGACGGCGCCGTATCCAGCGCCACGGTGAAGGTGCCGCCCGAAGTGGAATTCACCATCGAACGCACGGATACCAGTCCGAAAGTCTTTGTCTACGTGCACGGCGAAGGATTCAACCTGCTGGGCGTCGAAATGCGGTACGAGGCAACCAACGTTCCCCCCGGCAACGTCTGGCCCACCGACCTGAAACGCCACCCCGCCGTATTCTACCCGGTAGAAGTATCCTATCAGGGGACGGAAGAAAAAACAAGAGACGGCGTACGGTACGACATCAACATGGTGGACGACTTTGCGGTCGTAGAGGAGGAGTACAAAAACAAATGCCTGGTGACGGAAGGCAACCCCGACATTGCGCTGCGCCGCGTCGAGTTTCATTTCGTGGCGGCGAACGAAGCCTGGGATCCGCCGGGCGGGGTATTCGATCCGGAGGTGCTGGTCGAACCCGGCGCCCTCTCCAACATCGACAACGGATACGGCTTTCTCGGGGCCGGCATGGTGGTCGCCGAACGCTGGATCCCCCCGAAAGGTTTGCGGGATTTCATTGGATTCAGCTCGGAAGCGGGATGCAGTCTCGTTCCCAGCGCCACGAATCCGGCCTGCACCTCCCCGCCCATCCCGTGCCTGGACAACGTAACCGACGATATCTGGAGTCTTTATCTCTAATGCCTGGCGTTTAGCCCCCGGAAGCCGCCGGGCGCGCCCCCGCCTCTTCGATCCAGCCGCCGCCCACCACGTCGTCGCCTTCGTACAACACCACGGACTGCCCCCGCGTAACGGCCTGCCTCGGCGCCCCAAAGGCTACGCGCAGTTCGTCCGGCCCCTCCTGCCGCGCCACGCCGGGCGCGCCCGGATCGTTGTAACGGATTTTCACGTCCACCGGCAATTCGCCGTCCAGGCGATCATACTTCACAAGATTGATCTGCCGGGCCGTCAGCGCGCCCCGAAATAATTCCTCGCGCGGCCCCAGGACAATGGTGTTCGTTTCGGGGTCGATATCGACTACGTAGGCCGGGTAGCCCAGCGCGACGCCAAGCCCGCGACGCTGCCCGATCGTGTAAAACGGATACCCCTCGTGCCGCCCCAGCGCGGTCCCGTCGGACGTTACGAACAATCCTCCCGACACATCCTCCGCCAACCCGTCCACGCGGTCTTTCAGAAAACGCCGGTAATCGTTGTCCGGGATGAAGCATATTTCGTACGAATCGGGCTTGTCCGCCACGCGGTCCAGCCCGTACGCCGCCGCCATCTCCCGAATCGCCGGTTTCTCGAAATCCCCCAGCGGCAACAAGGTGCGCGCCAAATGCTCCTGGGACACCCCCCACAAGGCATAGCTCTGATCCTTGCGCGCGTCGCGTCCCTTCGTCAGCACGAAGCGGCCCGTGGCTTCGTCCCGCCGGAGCCGCGCATAATGCCCGGTGGCGATGTAGTCGCAATCCAGCTGGTCGGCCCGCCGCATCAACGCCGCCCACTTTATGTGCGTGTTGCACAATACGCACGGGTTCGGGGTGCGCCCGGCAAGATACTCGTCGGTAAAGCGCTCAATGACCCAATCCCCGAATTCTTCTCGTATATCCACGATAAAATGGGTAAAGCCATGCTGCACGGCGACGGCGCGCGCGTCGTTCATGGATTCGAGCGTGCAACATCCCACCTCCTTGCCGCCTCGCCCGCCGCTGCGGGCGTAATCCCACGTCTTCATCGTAACGCCGACCACCTCGTACCCTTGCTCGGACAGCATGACCGCGGCAACCGAGGAATCCACCCCGCCGCTCATGGCCGCCAGTACCCGTCCCTTGCTACCCATGATTCGCGCCCCCGAAATTCGTTACAAAACGTGCTTGGACCATCCGCCGTCCACGGGAAACCCCACGCCGGTTACGTACGTAGCCCGCTTGCTTACGAGAAAAGCCGCCGCAGCCGCGAATTCTTCCGGGTCCGCAATGCGCCGCAACGCATTGCCTTCAGCCCATCCCGCCTCGATCTCTTCCGCAGAGCGTCCCGACGCGGAAGCAAGGCGCTCCGAAAGATGCCTGAGACGATCCGTGCGGGTATACCCCGGCAAAATGGTGTTGACCGTAATGCCGGCTGGCCCCAGCTCCTCCGAAAGCGTCTTGGCGAAGCCTTGTACGCCCGCGCGCGTCGCATTGGAAAGGTACAAGCTGGGGATCGGGCGCTTGGCCGAAATCGACGTAATCATCAAAATGCTGCCATGCGGATCGTCGCTGGCCGCCGCAACGCGCAAATGGGGCAACGCCGCCCGGCACAACTGGATGACGCTGACCAGATTCAATTCAATGCCGCCGCGCCACGTTTCGATAGACAAATCGTCGATATAGCCCGGAGGCGGCCCGCCTGCGTTCGTAACCAGAATGTGCAAGCCGCCGAACTGCGCGGCGGCCTGGTCGATCGCTTCGTGGACGGCCTCCTCGCTCGTTACGTCGCACGCAAGCGGCAGAACGCGTCCCGAATCGACGCCCGCCTCCTCCGCCAACCGCCCGGCAGCATGGGCGATCCGTTCCTCGTTGCGGGAACAGATCGCTACGCGACACCCCTCCCGGGCCAGCGCGCGGGCGACAGCGTAGCCCAGCCCGCTGCTCGCGCCCGCAACGAAGGCGGTTCGTCCCTTGATTCCCAGGTCCATAATCCTTGATGCTTTTTTTAGCGCCTTCTCCGAAGCGCGCAGTTGAGCATTTCCTGTATAACCGTCCGGTAGCGGACGCCGCCAAGGCCTTTCTACCCGTCGAACCGCAGCGCAGCTTCGACCGCGACGCCGGCGCCAAGCCGGTCCCGCCCCGACAGGAAACCCAGTTCCGCCAGAAACGAAAAGCCGACAGGTTCCCCGCCCGCCTCCCGAATCATTCGCTCCGCCGCCGCCGCCGTCCCGCCCGTAGCGATCACGTCGTCATGGATCAGTACGCGATCCCCTTCCGCGACCGCGTCCCTGTGCATTTCGATGCAATCCGTACCGTATTCCAGGTCGTATTCCAGGCGGTAGGTCCGCCAGGGCAGCTTGCCCTTTTTGCGAATAAGCGCGAACCCCGCGTCAAGTTCCTCGGCCAGGGATAATCCGAAGAGGAACCCGCGCGACTCGATCCCCGCCACCTTCGTAACGCCCGCCTCGCGAAAAGGCGCCGCCAGCGCCTCGATAGCCTGCCGAAACAAATCGGGGTCCAGCAGGATCGGCGAGACATCCTTGAAAGCGATGCCGGGTTTGGGAAAATCCTGCACGGTGCGCACCGCGTCATGCAGGGCCTGGATAGACGGTTCGGAAGAAAAAGACATACGCAACAAAATGAAAACAGCGGGACGGATAGCGGAACGACATAAAAACAAAGCCGAAGAACTTGCCAAACGAGGGCTTACGGAGCGAGCCCCCTGTCGTATTGCTCCTTGTACGCGCGAACCGCGCGAAAGATGGCGCTCGCCAGATAATCCTGCCCGGATTCGCTGGCCAGAAACGCCGCCTCGTCTTTATTGGTTACGAAGCCCAGTTCGACCAGCACGGCAGGCATGGAAGCGCCCCAAAGCACGTAAAAACCGGCCTGCTTGACGCCCCGATTCTTGCGATGCACCCGTTTTGCGAACTGATCCTGGATCAGCATGGCCAGTTGCTGGCTATGCTGCATGTACGCGCTTTGCGTCAACGCCATGCGAATAAGCGCTTCTTCGTCCATCTCCTCGTATTCCCGCTGGGAACTCTCCAGTTTCACCACCTCGTTTTCGCGCTCCATCGTGCTGCGGGCCGCGTTGCTCTTGTGCAGGCCAAGGAAGTAGGTTTCCGTGCCGCTCGCCGCCGCGCTGCCCGCCGCATTCGCATGAATCGAAATAAACAGTTTGCCTCCGTGTTCGTTGGCGATGCGCCCCCGGTCGGCGAGTTCGATAAACCGGTCGTCCTCGCGCGTATATTCGACCCGCACGCCGAGACGCTCTTCGATATACCCCCCGACTTTCAGCGCAACGGACAGGGCAATGTCCTTTTCGAGAATGCCGTGCGCGCGGGCGCCCGGATCCTTGCCGCCATGCCCGGCGTCGATCACCACGGTATCCAGAAGCCAGTGTCCGCCGGTCGGCGCAGCTTCCGTGGGCGACAATTCCGGTTCCCTTTGCCGCATCCGGCCGGTGGTGCCGCCGCCAAGGGCGGGCAACAGGTCGGTGGCGGGCGTAGCCAATAGCGATATGCCCCGCGCAGGGACCGGCCGAGGCTCCCGGAGCGCCTCCCATTGCCAGATATTCTGCCCGTCCGCATACGAAAGGCTCACCAGTATGTCGTGGGAGGCCTCGTCCCGATACGCCGAGGCCCGCATGGATTCCCCGGAAACAAGGGTAAACCGAAAAAACAAATGCCCCGCCTCTTCTTCTCCCGCATACCGGACCACGGGGCCTGCCACCGCGCCCCGGACATGATCGGAAGCCAGCCTCGTATTGAAAAGAACGACCTCCAGTCGCCCGTCGGGAAGCAGGCGCGGCGCGCTGTAAGCCGCTACCGGGCCGTCGGTATGAAAGCGAACGACATAGCCCTTGCCGTCGGATCGCTCGGCGAGGGAAATCCGCTCCACATGCGGCACGTTGTCTTCTGCAACGCCCGGCGGCGCGGCGACCGCGCCAAGAGCGTATCCAGACGCGCCCGCCGCCAGAAGAACGAGCGCAAGGGCGCGAAACCGGAACGTTCCCCACAGGGAAACGGAAAATCCGGCGCGCATGGAAAAGCCCGGACGCAAGGAATGCATCGTATTAGGGAAACGGTCAATGGAATCGCTTCCGCTGCATTTTGCGCTGCCGCAAAGGTGGGTGGTGGGCGGGCAGATAAAAAAACGTCGCAGCGCAATGCCCCACACAAAGGGTAAATATAATCATTCGCCCGGAAAGAAGCAAGGCGGGACGCAGCGCGCCCGCGTCCCGCCCCCACCGCGTCACCAGTCCAGCGTACTGTTTCCGAGCAATTCTTGCAAGCGACGATCCACGATCTGGTTCCGAAAACGCTCGCGCTCGACAATCGCCTCGCGCAATTCTTGCAACTTTTCTTCCAACTGCTCCACCTCGCGGCGGCGATTTTCCTGCTTGAGTTCGAATATTTCGGTCAGCCGCTGCCGCAACACGTCAATGCTGTCCCGGCGCGCCTTCCCTTCTTCCATCGCGGCGAATTTGCGGGCCATCATCGCCGCTTCGCGCTCCATGCGCTGTTCGCGTATCAAGCGGTCGAAAAGGGCTTTGTCCGTATCCTGGACGCCCCGGAGGTAGCGCTGCATCTGGATATGCGGAAATTCGCTCGCCGTGCGGGCCGCTTCCTCCGCATGCAGCGTCATTTCTTCCATCATTTGTTGCAATTCGCCGGTCTCGCCCGCCGCGAAGCGGTGTTGCAAATCCTGCATGCGCCTGGCCTGTTCGAACAGGATTTCGGCCTTCTGCTCGAAAATATCGCCGGTCGCGTCAAGCGAATCGGGGGGAATGAACAGGATCGGGGGGTCGAAAAAGCGGGGCTGTTGCGCCGCCGCCGTTCCGGCGACGAGCATCAGCGCCGGAAGGGCGAGCAACCAGCCTTTGAAGTACATGGAAAGAGAGGTCATGGCTTTACGGTATGGGTTGGGTATGGGTGCGTTACCTCCGATTTCCAGAAATGAACAGCGTATTTTCGAAGCGCTCCCTCAGCGACGCTCCGAGGCGGGAAGAAGGCCATCTCCTCCCGACCCGGCAGGAAGCATTTCGAGCGGCGCCACCGGGGCGTCCCAGCCGTCGGCGACGCCTTCCCCGATGCGCTGGATGCGCTGCCGCAGGTACATCACGTCGTCCGGGTCGTCCCAGGCCGGTATGTCCGCTATGGCCGCAGGCGGATCGCCGCCGGCCTGTTCGTCCGCCGCCGCCGATTCCAGCGCCCCGTCGGCGGCAGGTCCTGCATCGGCAAGGGCGGACGACGCATTGAGATCCGGCGCCGTTTCCGGGGACAGCGCGGGAAAAGCTGTCTCGCCGGGCCGTATGTCGGCAGCGGAGCCCGCGCCCTCCCCGGTCGAGTCGGGCGTTTCGGGAACCGTTTCGGCGACCGCCGCCTCAGGCGCGTCCAGCCCGGCGGTATCGGTCGCATCGGGAGCCAGCAAATCCGACCGAAACAATCCAACAAGCGCAAAGCCCGCCAGCATCGCAGCGACCGCCCCGACGGCAATGCGTTTCGGCGACAGCCACGCCCTGCGCCTGCGGGACCGGGCCGGACGATCTTTCCGCGCGCCAGAAGGCGAAGCCTCCCGCGCCGCCGCCAACACCGACGCAACGGCCCCGGAATCGGGCCGCGCAGACCGGATGGCCGAGCGCGCCTCCAGCCAGCCCTTCATTTCGCGCAGGGAAACAGCCTCCTCCGCGCTCCCGGATTCGGCGTCCGCGGGCGGATCCGAGCCTTCGTACAGTTCGAGAAGCCAAGCGTCTTTCTTGTCCATGCGGGTTTGTCGTATCAAGTGGTTCGTATGCCTTCGGCCTCCTCGCCAAGTTCTGTCCGCATCATCTTTTGCAGATTAAGCAGCGCGTAACGCATCCGCCCCAGCGCCGTGTTGATGGATACGTTCGTAAGCTCCGCAATCTCGCGGAACGTCATGCCAACCTCGTGGCGAAGCAGCAGCACTTCGCGCTGTTCGCCCGAAAGCCGCTCGATGCATTGCTCCATCAGGTCGATGCGCCGTCGCAAGTCCACCTGCTCGTCGACCGACGGCGCCGCATCCGGCAACCGATCCCAGAAAGAATTGCCCTCGGCGTCCTGCATTTCGACGTCGCTCCATTTTTTCCGCTCGCGCATATGGTCGAAGACCGCGTTGCGGGCAATGCGCATGACCCAGGCCAGCCATTTCCCCTGCGCTTCATAGGATCCGCGTTGCTTCTTCATGGCCCGAATGGCTCGAAAAAAGGTTTCCTGAAACAGGTCGTTCGCTATGTCCCGATCCCGCACCATACCCATCACATACCCGAATATGCGTTCCTGATGGCGCTCGACCAGTTGGCGAAACGCTTCCTGATCGTCTCGTTCAATGTATGCGACCGCAAGGGCCTCATCCGTACGATGCATTCGGAATGACGGACCGGACCGGATACAGAAAAAACACCCTGCGCCCGGCTCGCAATCCTTTATAGAGAACCGATTCCATTGCAAGAACGGAGCGGCGCGGGAATTATTGTTTTATTACGAGCAAGTAATACCGAACCGCGCAAGGAAAGATCGCGGCGACAGGATCAGGGAGCCGCCGATCCAAACCGCTTCGGGCGGCGCGGCGCGTTCCCCGCCAAGAAACCATTCCAGCGCCTTTTCATACAAGGCTCGGCTGTTCCTGTCGTCGAAAGCAGCGCCCGGAGCGCTTTACCGATCGAAACCACCACGCACCATGCCGCGCGCAGCGGCGTCACGATCCTCCGCATTTCCGGTCTCGTTTCTCCGTTCGATTCCCGCCGCGCGCGATGACGCATTCGCTTACCTGGCTCTTGCGCCCTGTTACGATCCTGGGCAAATACTCGCTGCTGATTGCCCGCGCGTTCGTTTCGCCGGATGATTTCCGTACGTATCGGAAAAACACCATCAGCGAGATGATCCGCATCGGCGTGGAATCGCTCCCGATCGTCGCGCTGGCCGCCGCCTTTTCCGGCGCCGTGACCACGGTGCAGGTATCCTACCAGCTGGTTTCCGTCTTTCTGCCCGCCACCGTGATCGGGTCGGTCGTAGCGCCCTCCATCATTCTGGAACTCGCCCCGGTCGTCACGGGATTTATTCTGGCCGGACGGGTCGGGGCGCGCATCGCCGCCGAACTGGGAACCATGCGCGTCACAGAACAGATCGACGCCCTCGAAACAATGGGCCTCAACTCGATAAGCTACCTGATCGCGCCCCGCATCCTGGCGGGGGTGGTCATGTTTCCCATGCTCTACGTGGCGGCCTGCGCCGTCGGAATCGGAGGCGGCATTGTGGTAGCCAATCTCGGCGGCTACCTGACCACGCAGGAATTCGTCCAGGGCGCCCAGAACTTCTTTCGTCCGTTCGATCCGTACTTCGGCCTGAGCAAAGCGTTCGTGTTCGGTTTCATTATTACTTCCGTGTCCTGTTACATGGGATATTTTACGGCCGGGGGCGCCGAGGGCGTGGGCAAAAGCACGACGCAAGCCGCCGTAATGAGTTGCGTGTTTATTCTTATCGCAGACCTGGTCCTCGCGGTGGCGCTTTTGTAAAAATCCATGATCCGGCTCGAACATATCAGCAAGCAGTTCAATAACATGGTCGTGCTGCGCGATGTCTCCCTGGATATTCCCGAAGGGGAAACGCTGGCGATCATCGGACGGTCGGGTTCGGGTAAAAGCGTGCTTATGAAACATTCGGTGGGCCTGCTCACGCCCGACCAGGGGCGCGTGTTCGTGGACGATGCCAACATCAACGCGGTCCCCTACAAGGAACTCCGCCGGATACGACGCAAGTTCGGGGTCCTGTTTCAGGGCGGCGCGCTGTTCGATTCGATGTCTTCCTTCGAAAACATTGCTTTCCCGCTGCGCACCTTCACGGGGAATTCCGACCAGGCCATCCGGAGCCGGGTCCAGGAATGCCTGGAAATGGTGCAGTTGCCCAACATCGGGACGAAAATGCCGTCCGAACTCTCCGGAGGCATGCGGAAGCGCGTCGCGCTGGCCCGCGCCATTGCGTTGCAACCCAAGTACATCATATACGACGAGCCGACCAGCGGCCTCGACCCGTCCACGTCCAACCATATCAACGAACTCATCCTGTCGCTCAACGAACAGTTGCGCGTAACCAGCATCGTGATCACGCACGACATGCATTCGGTGCTCGCCATTGCGGACCGGGTCGCCTTCATCCATAAAACCCGCATCGCCTGGACCGGAACCGTGCGCGACCTCCACCGAACCGACCACGAAGCCCTGCTCGATTTCGTCCGGGCCAGCGAATACGTGATCGGAGAACCGACCGCCGCGCCAGAAGTATCCCTGCACCCCTAACGACTCGATTATCCACCACAGTGAAGCATTCCAAAGAATTGATCGTCGGCCTGAGCCTCGCTGCGGCGGCGGTTGTTTTCGTACTGGGCATCCGTTTTCTGCAGGACGTGCCGCTTTTCCGAAGCACCTACGTTCTTTACACCCATTTCGACTCGGCCGGGGGGCTTTCCGGGGGCAGTCCCATACGCGTGCGCGGCGTCGACGTGGGCACGGTGGAGCATGTCGCGCTGGACCCGGACAATCGGGTGCGCATACGCCTGCACCTCGACAACAATGTGCATGTCCCGGAAGGCTCCTACGCCGAAATCGGCGGCATCTCCGCGCTCGGCAGCAATTATGTGGTTATTTTTCCCGGCCCTGCGGACAATCCGTCGATAACCGACGAAGGATATATCGAAGGGCGCAGCACGCCGGACGCCCTCGAAGCGGTAACCGAACGCAGCGTCCGCCTCACCGAAAACGTAGAGGAAGCGCTGGCGAACGCCAACGTGCTGCTCGAAGACACGGGCAGCCTGATCGGAGCGACTGGCGCAGACATCCGCCCGACGCTCCGGGCCTTGCGCGAAGTAACGGACGCCCTGGCCCAGACGCTGCGCGAGGAACAGGCGTCCGTGCAGCAGATCATTCGCAACGTCGAAACCTTTTCGGAGGACCTTGCCAGCATATCCGGCGGCAGCGCGGACACCCTGGCCCAAACGCTGCGCCGCCTGGACCAGATCGCAGGACATATCGAAGGCTCCCTCGGAACGCTGGAAGGGGCCACGCGCAACCTGGACGAGATTCTGCACAAAATCAACCACGGCGACGGCACCATAGCCCGGATGCTGAACGATCCGACCCTGTACATACGGATGGGGTCTACGCTGGGAACCCTTGAGTCCCTCATGCAGGATTTGCAGGAAAATCCGCGCAAATACCTGCGACACATGGATATTGTGGATGTTTTCTAACGGAAGGCGCGCCGGGGAGGGCCCCGCCCGCATCCGCCTTGCGCGCCAACGCATCGCCGACCTCGGGATACGCTGATTATCCGATGCTCATCGACTATATCCGCCGCCACCTCCCACCCCTCCCTGCGCCCCGGCGTACGCAAATAGAACTTCCCCGCAGAGAGCAGGACCGCCTGTTGTCCCTTGTCCTGTTGCTCCTGCGCAGCGTACCGCCGATCCTCCTGGCCATGTTCGTTTTCAGTTTCTGGTGGGACGTCCCCATCGGCGACCGTACGTACTTCGGCGTAACGTACCGCTTCGAAAACCTGCTCCGCATCATTGCCGTAAGCGGGCTGATCGGGTACCTTACGAACTGGCTGGCCATCGCCATGCTGTTCCACCCCCGGCAGCGGCGCCCCTTGCTGGGGCAGGGCCTGATCCCCGCGCAACGGGAGCGCGTGATCCTCCGGCTGGCCAAAACCGTCTCCGAAGAGCTCATCAACGAAGACATCATCAAGGAAAAAATCGAGACGTCGGGCCTCCTGCGAAAATATCGGGACATGGCCTTCGCCGCCACGCGCAACCTCGTCGAGGATCCCGAATTTCGGAGCGAACTGAAGACGTTCCTGGCCCGCTACGTCAACGAGGCCCTTTCTTCGCCCGAAGTACGCGCGCAGATCGTTGCGTTCATGGAAAACAAAATACACCTCCTCGCCGGCCGCGGCGTGGCGGGTTTTGCGCTGCGCGGCTGGCGTTTCTGGAACGAAGACGATTTCCGCCGCCGGCTGGACGAAGCAGTCCAGGAAATTCCCGCCTCCATGGACACGATCCTGGACGAACTGGACAGCGTACTGGACCAGCTCCCCGACAAGATAGAAGCCCGCGCCGGCGACATCGAAAACTGGTCCGCGCGCATCGTGCTTGGCTTTATCGAGCGCCTCGACATTTACGGCATCGTCGTGTCGAACATGCAACGGTACAACGAAGACAAACTGGAAGCCGTCATCCGGAACGCTTCCAACGAGCAACTCCGCTACATAAAATATCTCGGCGGCGTCCTGGGCACCTTCGGCGGCCTGGTCATCTGGGAACCGTTCACCAGCTTGATCCTGTTCGCGACCGGCGGCGGAGCGATATACGCCCTGGACAGTTTGCTACTCGCGCGCTCCCGGGCGCGTCGGCGCGGAAGCGACGGACTCCATGGCGGCGGCGCGAACCCGGCGGGGCGAGACGGGGCGGGCGGCGACCTTCCTGCGTGACGCAAGAGATCGCACGGGGACCCGAACGTACGGGGCGCGTTCCTCGAAATTCAGCAGTGTTTCGAGGGCGCCGGGCAGGGTGTCCTGCTCCATAAGCGCCGCGCGCAGGGACCCGGCGTTCCGAAATCCCTTGAAATATCCTCCGTACTGGCGGCGCATTTCGAGGACGCCTTTCCTTTCGCCCAGCCATTCGCATTTGAGCGCAAGATGTTCGGCCACCACGGCAAGGCGTTCTTCCCAGGAAGGCGGATCCATCTTCTCGCCCGTTTCCAGCCAGGCCTTCGTTTCCCGGAAAATCCATGGATTTCCTATCGCCCCCCGCCCGATCATCACGGCGTCCACGCCCGTCTCGGCAAACATATCCCGTATTTTGACCGCATCGGTGGCGTCCCCGTTGCCGATGAGCGGTATATCCCGCACGCCCTCCTCTCGAATGCGGCGCAGCCACTCCCAGCGGGCCGTACCGCGATACATCTGACTGCGCGTCCGGGCATGCACGGCCAGCGCGGCGATGCCTGCTTCCTCCAGCATGCGCGCCACCTCTATAATCCGAATGGATTCGTCGTTCCAGCCCAGGCGCGTCTTGACCGTAACGGGCCGCGTGGCCCCCTCGATCACCGCCTCGGTAATCTCCAGCATTTTCGGGAGATTGCGCAAAATGCCGGCCCCGCCGTCCTTGCACACCACCTTGCGAACCGGACACCCGAAATTAATGTCGATAAGGTCCGGGTTGGCGCGGTCGACCACCGCCGCCGCTTCCCGCACCTGTTCCACGTCGCCCCCGAACAGCTGAATGCCTATCGGACGCTCCTCTTCGTAGATGTCCAGTTTTTGCACGGAATCCTGCGCGTCGTAGACCAGTCCGCCGCTGGAAATAAACTCCGTGTAGAGCAAATCCGCCCCGTACCGCTTGCACAATATCCGAAACGGCGGGTCGCTCACGTCCTCCATGGGCGCAAGAAACAGGGGATGCCGACCAAATTCAAGGGAACCGATGCGCATGACGAACCATCCGGGAACGAACAAAGCGAACACCGGCGGCTAAAAACCGGGGCGCTCCCGTAGCAACCCGATACGCGAAACCCATACGATCCGCCAAAAGCCCGCCGAAAGATTTTATCGCAAAAACGTAACCAGACCGCATGCGTTCCCGTAGCACAAGCGTAAGGCCGGTTTTTCGCGCAAGCCGGAATCCGCGCAGAACTGCCCGGAACCGAAACAATCCATTGCAATCCGACATTTCGATCCCTCGACGCCATGTACGATTTCGCCCGCCGTCCGACCCCGCGCGCCCTCGCCGCGCCGCTTGCGGTCGCCGCCAGTTTCCTGCTTGCCGGATGCGGCCCCAACCTCTTCGACCGCATCGGAAATTTCGGATCGCTGGGTTTCTGCTCGATCATCGTGGTCGTGCTCGACGTCATCGCGCTGATCGAATTGCTCGGCAGCCGCAAATCCTTCGGCAACAAAGCAGGCTGGGCGCTCGTTATTATTTTCTTTCCGGTGCTGGGCTGCGTGTTGTATTACTTCTTCGGGCGATCATAGACGGTCGGCGTACGCGCCGCCTTGAAGACGCAAGGCATAAAGGACGCCGCAGCGCCCCGTCCGGCCCCTGCCCCTGGCGGACTTAGGCCAGCGTATCCTTAGAACGACCCGATGAATCCAGACCCTGCGCCGCTGCCCTTCGCAGCGATCATCTTCGATATGGACGGCGTCATTATCGACTCCGAGCCAATACACGACCAATCCCACCGAATCGTTTTCGGGCTGCACGACCTGCCCGTTCCCGCCGAGGCGTACCCTTCCTTCAAGGGCGTCCCCGAACGCAAACTGTTCGAGCGGGTCGTGTCCGAGTTCGGATCCGACGAACACGACGTCGATACGCTCACTGTTTCGAAAGAAGAAACCTTCCTGAGCCTCATGCCGGAAATGCGCCTCATCCCGGGCGTCCTGGATTTCATAAGGCAGGCGCACGCCCGGCGGCGGCTTGCGCTAACCACCTCCGCAACAAGAAGGTATCAGCGGTTCGCCTTCGACCGGTTCGACCTGGACCCCTTCTTCGAAATCGTCGTCACGGCAGAGGACATACGCCATCACAAACCCCATCCCGAACCATACCTGGAAACAACCCGCCGCCTTGGCGCAGCGCCAAACGACTGCCTCGTTATCGAGGATTCCGTACACGGCGTCCGGTCGGCGAGCCAGGCCGGGTGCCGCGTAGCGGGCGTGACGACGTCCTTCCCCGCCGAGGCGCTCAGCGAGGCGGGCGCATACCTTACGGTGGACACGTTCGAAGCGCTGGCGAATCATCTCGGCCTGGACAGCGCGGCCCCGGGGACCGCCCGCTGACCCCACCGTCCGCGCCTCAGAGTTATCCTTGTCTATTCCAGCCCGCGGTCGGCAAGCCAGGCCGGGCCGCGCCCCTTGATGTTTTCGTCCCAGTACTGCATCCATTCGGGACCTTCGCGGGAGAGCCGTTCCCAGTCCATCTCCATAGGTTCGATATCCACCCCGGTCATCCATTCCGGAAGTTCCGTATCCGCCAGCGTATTCCGAACCGGAATGCGGTAAAACCGGTGCGCCTGGTCCACGAGCGCGCTATCGGACGTAACGAATTCGTAGAACGCCCGCGCCAGCGCCGGCTGCGGGCCTCCGGCGACCAGGGCGATGCCGTCCGTCAGCACCGGCGTGCCGGCAGCAGGCGCGATATAGCCAAAAGGATACCCGTTCTGCGACTGAATGTACGTGTCCGGCATATTCCACAGCGTCACGTCGCCTTCCTCGCGGGCCAGTTTGAGGTACAGTTGCGTCGGATCGGCGGCGTACGTCTCCACGTTGCGGTCCAGGCGAGCCAGCCATGCGTAGCCTGCCTCCACGTCCGACTGGCGCAGAATCATCGCCCCGAAAATCGTCCGCATCGTACTGGATGCCAGAGGATACCGAACGATGATGCGGTCATGCCATTGTTCGTCAAGCAAATCGTCCCAATCCTGCGGAGGCGCCTCGCCCGTCATCGCCAGAGAGCGGGTATTGTACATAATGACTTCCGGGGTCAGAAAGGTGCCGTACCAGGCGTTGCCCGCGCCCGCAGCGTACGCGGGGGCTTCTCCCGCCCAGGACGGTTCGTACGGATCAAGCAGCCCCTCCCGGGCCGCCCGGTCGAACGTCATGCCGTCTCCGCCCCACCAGACGCTTGCCTGCGGATTCTGCCGTTCGGTCCGAATCCGGTCGTAGGCGTCCTGTCCGCCCATATCTATCCAGGCGATATCCACATCCGGGCGGCGGGCCTCGAACAAATCCTCATAGGCGCCCAGCATTTCCTTGCCGTGGGGAGAATAGACCAGTACGCGGACGCGCTCGTCTTCGGAAGAGCACCCGGTCAGCGCCCCGGCACACCATGCCGCCAGCGCAACAAGGAGCGGCGAACGCACAAAACCGCGAAACGTCTCTGAAAAAGTATACATCTTCATGGAGAAAGCGTGAAAGCAATGCGCTGATTAAATCCGCTAAGCGAAGCAGTCCTCGTTAGCGCAATCCTGAAAGGGCGTCACTGTTCGACGAGGCGCAGCTGCGCGTATTTCAGCATAATTTTTTTTCGGCCCGCCTCCTGAAAGGCGATGACGGCCCGCATCTGCTCGCCATGGCCTTCCACGGAAAGCACTTCGCCTTGCCCGAACTTCGGATGATCCACGCAGCGGCCCGGCGCAATGGCGCCCTCGCCTTCTTCGTAGACCACGGTGCGCCCGTTTGCCTTGCGCGCAGGCGCGGCCAGGTTCCGGCGATAATAATGCGGCGCCATCTGATCGTACGAAGAATTTTTGGGAATGTCGAACGTTTCTTCCGGGTCCGCCTGGAACCGCCCCTTCCGCTGCGCAATCGGCGAACCGCCCGGCGCGCGAACGACGCCCCCGTCGATCTCGTCCAGAAAACGGCTGCGCACGGACGGCGACGAACTGCCGAAACGAAAGCGGCTCCGGGCCCAGGACAGATAGAGCTGCTTCGCCGCGCGGGTGGCGCCTACGTAAAAAAGCCTGCGCTCCTCCTCCACGGCGTCCTGTTCCTGCATGGCCATGGAGATGGGAAAAAGCCCCTCTTCCAGTCCCGTAACGAACGCCACGGGAAATTCGAGCCCCTTGGACGCATGCAGCGTCATAAGCGTTACGCGCGCTTCGTCGTCCATATCGTCGAGGTCGGTCCGAAGCGCCATTTCCTGCAGGAACGTACTGAGCGTACGCTCTTCGGGATTGTCCGCCGCGTATTCCGCAATGGCCCCGATCAATTCCTGCACATTCTGCCAGCGCGCAAGGCTTTCTTCAGGCGTTCCGTCCTGCTGGAGCTGGCGGGCAAGGCCGGTCGCCTCCGTCAGGGAGCGCGCTACGTCCTCGACGGGCGCGCCTGCTTCGACCTGCCGCATGTGCTGGCGCATCATTTCCCGGAACGCAACGACGGCGCGCTCGCCCTGCGGCGGAAGTCCCGCCAGCGCGGCTTGCTCGATGGCCTCCCAAACCGTGCACTGCCGATCTTCCGCAAAGGCTGCAAGCCATTCGAACGTCCTCGCCCCGATGCCGCGCGCGGGATAATTGATCACGCGCCGCAAACTGGCCAGATCGCCGGGGTTGATCAACAGGCGCAGGTACGCAAGCATATCTTTTACTTCCTTGCGCTGGTAGAACGAAAGTCCGCCCACGACGCGGTACGGAACGCCCCCCTGCCGCAGCGCGTCCTCTATCGAGCGGCTTTGCGCATTGGTCCGGTAGAACACCGCGAAATACTCGTAGCCATAGCCAAACGCGGCGCGCGCGCTCCTGATTTCCCGTTCGATTTTTTGCGCCTCTTCCCGCTCCGATTCCGCCTCTATGAGCGACACAGGCTCTCCCTCTCCGTTTTCCGTCCACAGGTTTTTTTCTATGCGGTCCCGATTGTGTCCAATGATGGACTCGGCCAGGCGGAGAATATTCCCGGTGGAGCGGTAATTCTGCTCCAGCCGCACGGTAACGGCTTTCGGATAATCGCGGCGGAAAGAGAGGATATTGGCGATATCGGCTCCGCGAAAGGCGTAAATGCTCTGGGCGTCGTCCCCCACGACGCAAATGTTCTTGTGCCCGCCGGCGAGCAGGTTGACCAGTTTGTACTGCGCGTGGTTGGTGTCCTGGTATTCGTCGATGTGCAGATATTTCCAGCGCGCCCGGTATTTTTCGAGCGCGTCCGGGTGTTGATTGAACAATGCAATGGGCTTCAGGAGCAAGTCGTCGAAATCCATGGCGTTTGCCGTGCGAAGCGCCTCTTCGTACAACCCGTAGAGTTGCGCGGCGACCTGCTGAAACGGGCCGAATGCGGATCGGGCGTATTCCTCCGGGGATTTCATCCGGTTCTTCGCGCCGGACAACATATTGCGAATGCTGCGGGGCGCGTACTGCTTCGCATCGATATCGGCGCGCTGCATCAACTGGCGCAGCACCCGCTCCGAATCGTCCGTGTCGTAAATGCTGAAATCCCGCCCATAGCCGATCCGCTCCCCTTCCATGCGCAGGACGCGGGCGAAAATCGAGTGAAACGTGCCCATCCACAGGTCGCGGGCGGCAGGCCCCGCCAGCCGATCGATGCGGCTGCGCATTTCGCGGGCGGCCTTGTTCGTAAACGTAAGCGCAAGAATCTCCCAGGGGCGGGCGCGCTGCGTCGCAAGCAGATACGCAATCCGGTGCATGAGCATCCGGGTCTTGCCGGAACCCGGCCCCGCCACGACAAGCACCGGCCCTTCGGTC
Organism: Rhodothermales bacterium; assembly: GCA_022821845.1. GTDB lineage: Bacteria > Bacteroidota > Rhodothermia > Rhodothermales > VXPQ01 > VXPQ01. Next base: position 94,200 of record JAJECT010000027.1, read on the forward strand.
GTTTGCGCCGCTTCCCGCTGGGACGAGTTCAGGTCGGCCAGAACAGATTCGGGCGTTTCCTTGCGGGAAACGGTCTCTGCGGAAGCGGGCGCAACGGACAAATCGGACAAATCGGCGGGCTCGGGAAAAGACATACGGCGAAGATAGCGAAAACGAAGGCGAAGACCGCGGGCGCCGTCGCGAAAAACGACAGGCGACGTCCGCAAGCGCTACAAGATACTGCGCGGCGAACGCGGATTCGAGCCCCAGCGGCGGCAATACGCGGAAAGAAATGTCGAAATCCGCCTACGAAGCAGGGTCTTCCGAGTCCGCCAGCCGCACGAAGAACCGGCGACGGTCCATGGCCACGACCCGCACATGGCTTCCGGCGGCGATAAAATCCCCTTCCGTAGCGACTTCGATGCGTTCGTCGTCGATGCGGGCGACGCCGGTCGGGCGCAGGGGGGTTACGGCGACGCCCGTCTTGCCGAGATACCGTGCCCGCCGCTCGCTATCCCGATCCGCGCCGGGTTCGTCTCCTGTAATCGTCGTGCCCAACACAAAGCGATCCCAGGCTCCCGACGTCCACATCCAGTAAAAAAGCCCGCCGCCCGCCACCGCCGTCCCCAGAATGACGTAGACGCCCCCCAGCAATCCGGCTTCCGTGAACGTATACCCGATAGCGAACAGAATAACGATAAAGCCGAAAATGCCGACCACATTGAAGCCCGGCACAAGATAGACTTCCACGGCGATCAGGCCGAGACCCACCAGAATGAGCGCTATCGGAAGAAAAAATCCCATGAATTCGGGGCGTTATCCAGATCGAAAAAGCGTACAGGTCAGGAGGGCTCGGTCGGAGTCGAAGGGCGCACCACCACGCGGCTGCCCCGCACCTGAATTATTTCCACCGCCGCGCCGGGCGCGACGAATTCCCCCCGCGTCACCACGTCGATGCGGTCGCCGCCAATGTCCGCCGTGCCCGCAGGGCGCAACGGCGTCACGGCGACGCCCGCCTGCCCAACCAACTCGTCCAGGGCGGCGGACGAAACATACCCGGAGGCGCTGGCCAGATCCGGCGAAAGCACCAGGTGGCCGAACCGCTCCGATTTTGGAAGATATTTGCTCAGCGAAAACATCAGCGCGATCAGCAAAACGAGCGTAACCGCCATCGTGCCAACCGCAGGCGCCAGCGCGGCGAAAGGCGGAAACGCAAGCCCGACATTCCCGATCAGCGCGGCGAAAAGCGACCCGGCCACAAGGACCAGTCCGCCTATGCCCGCCACGCCAAAGCCCGGAATGACGAAAATCTCGGCGAGCAAAAGCAACACCCCTATGCCGAAAAGCACGATTTCCCAACTCTGGACCAGGCCGATCATGTAGTGCGGCGCGAAGAACATGGCGGCGCCCACGGCGGCGATCGTTCCGGGAAACCCGACGCCCGGCGTTTGCAATTCGAAATACAGCCCGCCCATCATCATCAGCATAAGCAGGGACTGCAAAACCGGCGAGCTGAGAAACCGCAACGCGCGTTCGATCATCGAGGCGCGATGGGCCACGGAAGCCGTCGGAGCCAGCCCGGCCTGCTCCACCACCGCATCCATATCGGAAAGAATGGCGTCCGCCACGCCCAAACGAAGCGCTTCCTCGGAAGAGAGGGTCAAGACGCTGCCTGCTTCGGATATGCCCTCGACTTCCAGCGATTCGTCCACCATGGCCTCTGCAATCCGTGGATCGCGCCCGTTGGCTTCGGCCGTGGCCCGCATCAGGCCCCGCATATAACTTTGGTACTTGTCCGGCGCCGCCTCTCCCGAACCCCCTTCCACAACGGTAGCCGCCCCGATGGAAGCGCCCGGAACCATCACGATGCGGTCGCTGGCGTAGGAAATAAGCGCCCCCGCGGAAGCAGCGTTCTTGTCGATAAAGGCGACCGTAACCGGCTCGACGTCCAGAATCGTCTTGCGAATCTTGTCTGCGGCGTCCACCAGGCCCCCGAACGTATCCACGTCGAAGACAAGCAGCGACGCGCCGGCGGCTTCGGCGTCGCGCGTAGCCCGGCTTACGTAGCGGGCCAGCACATTGTCGATAGGCCCCTGAATCGGAACGATGTATACGGCGCCCTCCGCGAGCGGGGCTTCGAACAAAGCGTCCGGAGGCGACAAGCCCGCCTGCTGCGACTGGCCAGACGCAACAGGGGCCAGGCCGAACAGCAAACCTGCCGGAACAAGCAGCGAAGCAAAGCGCCTTGCAAGGCTATTCATGGCGGCGCGAAAAAAGGGGAAAAAGTACCTGATCGTCTTACGGAGCTCCATTAAAATAAGATTCATGGCAAGATGGCCTACCGCAACGCCGTATCGTCTCGTTCGAACGGCGTGCCAACCGGTTGCAGGCCATGTTTCGCGAACGTCTCGTCGAGTTCCGGAAGGAATCGGGCGCGAATCGGACGCGTCAGGTACGGAATCTTGCTGGCCTTGCCGAATACGTATTTTCGGAAGGGGTGGGCATAGATGCGCACATGGTCGCGCCCCAGCGGCGCGACTTCGAGGTACGCGACAATGCGGTACAACCCCCATTGTTGCAAGACGCGCTCGCGGGTAGCCACGGCGTGCGGCAAGTTGGTGGATGTCGTATCCCATCCTGCCTCATGCAGGGCGGCCACGATGCGTTGGCGCACCCTGGCGGGAGCCACGCGCTCCTCCGACGGCGCGGCGGACAAGGTTGCCGGGTGCTCGGCGGGGTCGGCAAGGGACGCCACGCGGGACGTATCCGGCGAAACGACGTCGTAATCCCGGTATAGCGGAGCAAGCGAAGGGGCGCAGGCCGAAAACAAAAGCGAAGCGACGAGAAACGCTATCGGCGCGCAGGATCGTTTCATGATCAAGACAGGCCTCTTGCCGCGTATATTTTCAGACCGCAAGGGCGGTGGCGCTCACGCGCTTTTGCAGAAAACGCAGCATGATCCTGTTGAACGTATCCGGATGCTCCAGCATCGGCGCATGGCCGCATTGCGCAATGAAATGCAGCTCGGCGTCCGGAATCAACTCCTCGAACTGCCTGGCTACGTCCGGGGGCGTAATGACGTCGTCCTCCCCCCAGATAAGCAGCGTCGGCGCCTGGATCGCATGCAGGCGCGTGCGAACGGTTTCTTTTTTCGAAGCCCGCGCTACCTTGATCAGCCGCCGCACGGCAGACCGATCCGTAACCACATCCGACATTTCGTCGATCAAATCGTCCGTCACATGCTTCTTGTCGTAAAAGGTGACCGCCGCGCGCTCCCGAATGAAATTCTTGTCGTGCCGCTTGGGACTGCCCGTTCCCATCTCTACTTCGTACAACCCCGAGGAACCGGTAAGGACCAGGGCGCAGGCGCGATCAGGATACGTGAGGATATACATGCTGGCCAGCTGGCCTCCAAGCGAATTGCCCACAAGCGTCACGAAATCAAGCGACATTTCGTCGAGAAATTCGTGCACGTACTGCATGAGCCCCTCCATATGGGTCTGGTCTATGGGAAGGGTATACACCGGCAGCATGGGAACGATGGCGCGGTATCCGTCCGCCGCCACGGACCGGACGGCGTCCGTCCAGTTCGTCAAGTTTCCCAGCATGCCATGCAGAAATACAATCGGCGGGCGATCTGTCCGGGGACCTTCTTCGATATACCGGAAGCCGCCGCGCTCTTTGATTTCGTAAATGGATTTTTCTATGACCGTGTACATGAAGCCTGCACGTCGTTGATTCGCAATAATCAGGAAATATACGGCGTATTTCGCTGGAATAAAAGTGTCCCGTTTACGAATCGGGGATCCTTGCCGCCGATTTTAAGGATACGCTGATCAATTCCACGAAGCGCAGCAGCTTGCGCGGACGACGCGACGCCAACGCCGAAACGCAGGCGTTCTCGATAAATCCCGCAGGGTCCGTCGCGCCCATGCGCCCGGCCTGAAACTTTCCGCCCCGATCCGGGTAAAGGATTGTTCAGCCCGAAAAGCATCGGGCAAACACATTCGCCAGCCCCGCGCGGGGCGCTTTATTTACGAGAGGAACTTGTCGCTATGCCATGCGGACGTAAACGCAAAAGACACAAGATCGCTACCCACAAAAGGAAAAAGCGTCTTCGGAAGAACCGCCACAAGAAGAAAGGAAGATAAACGTCGGGCATGACCTGACCAACCACCTGACTAAACGGGCTACGGTCGAATGAAGCACTATTCGCTGGGCAATATCGTTCGAACAGGCGTATGGGGCCTTGTCGTCGGCGCCGCCGCGGGCTTTGTCGCGGGGCTTCTGCTGGCGCCGGGCGAAGGAAGAAAACTGCGCCGGCGCCTTGTTTATCAGCTGGAAACGATGGCGGATCGGGTCGGGTCGGCGGTGGAAGACTTCTCTGGCGCAGAGCGCGACAGCGAAGCGCGGCGCACGGGCAACCAGCTCGTTGAGGACGCCGAAGAAGAAGCGCGGCGGATTCGGGACGAAATAGACACATTGCTTGGAGACGCCCGAAGCGCCTCCGCCCCGCCCGCCGAAAAAACAACGTAAAAACCGTACTATTCAGGATTGCCGGCCACCGCACCCCGCTGGCGCACTGCTGTCCCATGGCGAACTTTTCGATTCTTCTTGCGCCTTCCGAAAAATCTCAAGAGGGGGGCAATCCTTTCGTGCCGGACATGTTCGACTATCGCACGCCGAACACGTTCAATTATTTCAACGAACTGAACATCGAGCGGCGGAAGGTCATCGGCGCGGTGCAGGAATCCATCGAAGCCGGGGATCGTCTCGAAGCATTGTTTGCGACCCGGGGCGAAGACCTTGAACGCGTCACCCGAATTAACCAGGAAATCTACGACGCGCCGCTCATGGCTGCCCTGGACCGTTTCAGTCCGGGCGTCATGTACGAGGCCATGGATTTTCAAGGATTGCCTACGGGCGCCCAACGCCGCCTGCTGGAAAACGGAGTCATCCTGTCCGGATTTTTCGGATTGTTGCGCCCGGACGATCTGGTCCCCGACCATCGGCTGCCCATGGAATCGAATGTGCCGGGCGTCGGCGCGCTGACCGATTTCTGGCGTCCCGTCCTGAGTCCCGTGCTCAACCGGACGATCAAGGGCGCCTTCGTCTGGAACATGCTCCCCGATTCGCACCTCCCCGCCTGGGAAGACGACCACGGGTATGCGCAATGCGTACGCGTCCGGTTCTACGACGAAAAGAAGGGCGCGCGACAAGCGACGCGTAGCGACATGGCGCCGATTACGGGAAAACTGGTTAATTTCATTGTGCGCGAGGCCGTGGACAATCTGGACGCCTTGCTTGCGTGGAAACACCCGGACGGATATGCGTACGACGCGGACGGCTCCACGGAAAACGAGGCCACGAAGGAAATCGAAATCGCCTTCGTAAAACGCGCCTGACGCGCACCTGACACGTACCGAGCGCGCGACGCTACGACGCGGCGTCCGCCTCGTTCAGCGCCATGAGCTGGCGCACGCCTTTCAGCGTCAGGTGCTCGTCTGCCTGATCTATTTCCGGGATATGCTCGGCCAAGAGGCCACCCCATCCCCCGGTAGCCACGACAAACGCTTCCTCCTGCACCGCATCCCGGATTCGGCGCGCAAGGCCGCGTACCCCCTCCACGAATCCGTACATAACGCCGGATTGCATGGCCTGGGCCGTCGAGCGCCCGACGAGCGCCGTCGGCCAGTCGGGAGCGACAGCGGGCAGCTGCGCCGTGCCTTCGCAGAGAGCCTGCAAGGCTATCGCCGGACCAGGCCCGATCGTCCCCCCGACATAGACGCCGCCGGAGCGTACAACCTCGAACGTAACGGCGCTCCCCGCATCGACGACGATCACAGAACGCGACTCCCGCGCGCCGTACTCGGTCCAGGCCGCGGCGGCGGCGGCAAGGCGGTCGGCGCCGAGGGTTTCCGGGCGGGCGATATCGAGGCGAAACGGAAGCCGCATCGCAGCATGGATCCGAACGGGGACAAGGCCCCGGTCCGACAGCAAGCGCGCGAGGCGCGCCTCCGAAGCGGGCGCGACGGACGCGACGCCGACCCGATTGGCAACCTGCGCGGCGGCAGGCGCCCTGCGCAGCGCCTCATCCAGCGCGGCCTCCATGCCCGACGGATCATGCGGCAGCGAAAACGCATGGCGCAGCCGATCCCCTTCGAACACGCCTCCCTTGACGGCGCTGTTGCCTATGTCGAATGCAAGTTGCATGGGATGCAAATTTATCGGACCGCAGTGACTTCGCCGGCATGAAACGTCTGTACGCCCTCGTCCGTGGCGAGCAGCAGGCCGCCGGTCTCCCCCAGTCCCGCAACAATCCCCTGCACGGTCCCTTGCCCGTGCGCAAAGCGAAGTTCCGCAGGCGCGTTCAGATTATACATCCGGTTCATGTATTTTTTCAATATATCGAGCGCGTCTTCTTCAAGCAGGCGAAGCGCCTGGTCGATCCGATCGAACAAGGCGGCAAGCAGGTGGGCGCGGCGAACCGGGCGCCCCGTAGCCAAAAGCAGCGACGTCGCCTGGCCTTCGATCTCAGGGGGCAACGTATCCTCGTTGACATTGACCCCAACGCCAAGCACGACGGCGCGCGCCGCAACGGAGGGCTGGCCCGCTCCGGCGGATTCCAGGAGCATTCCGCAGCATTTTCTGTCGTCGATCAGGATGTCGTTGGGCCATTTTATCTGCGTACGCAGAGGCGCCGCCATGCCATCTATCGCTTCCGCCGCCGCCACGCAGGCCGCGATCGTAATAAGATTCCATCGGTCGGGCGGCAATGTCGGGCGCAAAACCACAGAAAACGTAAGGTTGCGTCCGCTGCGCGCCACCCATGCGCGTCCCATGCGTCCCCGCCCTTTCGTCTGCCGTTCGGCGTACGCGACGGCGCCATGGGGGGCGCCCGCCGCCGCCCACGCCAGCGCAAGGTCGTTCGTGGAGGTCGCGGCCTCGTACGAACGGAGCGCCCTCCCGACGCCGCTTCGCCGTCCGGCCCCCTGCGCGTCAAGCAGGCGACAGGCTTCGCGGGCCGGCCCGTCCGCTGTCTCGCGTGGCGATGTACCCGCAGCGTGCATATCGAAAGGCTTTGACAAGGACAGGGTAATGGGGCAAGATACGGCGCAAAAGCACAGGGGAAATATCCCGGCGCGCGGATCCGCAGAACCGCATCCGGGACGCTATTCGGGGACCTGCGCAGACAAAGCGCCCTGCGCGGCCGGCGCCATTTCCCGGAAATCGTAGTACTCCGCCTCGCTCGTAAACCGCTGGGCGGGCCTCAGCAGCAATTTGACGCGCGTTTCGAAACGGGTCCGGTCCGGGACCCAGGCGCCGGAAGCAAGCGGGACCGCGCTCAGGAAAAAGGCGCTTTCTTCCCGAAACCAAAGCGCCGCATGCGTACGCTCGATGTACAGGCCGGCAAGCCGATCCGAAGTCCGGTCCAGATACAATCGTACCTGCCGGATGGACCGGGAAACGTTGAAACCCGGGCGGGCCGTAATCCGAACGACCCGCACCGGCCTTGCGGACAGCAGGGAATCCGGGGCGAACGCATACCGCCATGCCTCCCGGTTTCGGGCGGAAGCGTACGGGGGGTCGTTCAGGAGAATGTGGTCCGGGAAACCGGCGGCGGCCAGCGCGCTTTCCTCCATGTTCTCTTCCGAAGACGCGAAGCGGCGCAAGTACCCGAAATCGAAGGTCCCGGAAGATTCCGAGCGGAGAGCGCGGGCGCCCGCCTCGTCGTACCGGACTTCCCGTTCGCTGGACGCCAGCAGCGTTCCGTCGGCGTCGAACTGCGCGGCGCGGGCGCGTTGCGTATGCGCATGATTCGCAAGCCCCTCGAAAGCGGAGCGAAGCGCCGTGTCGTCCAGGCGCGCCAGCAGGGCAAAGACCGAATCGGTCGCCGCCTCTTCTGCCGCCGTCGGCAACGCGGGAGGCGGCGACGGGTCCGCGCAGCCCGCCGCAAGCAATCCCAGGCCCGCGCCGCACGCAAGCGCCATCGCATACGATATCCCGTGCGATACCTGATGCGATATTCCATGCGATACCCGATGAGAGACGCGCCGAAACCGCCGCGCGAACCGCGCAAAAAGCGCCGCGAAGCGCGTCCGCAGGGCCGCAAACGGGCGGAAAAAGCCGACGAGGCGGGAATAGCGTAGCGAATAAGGCATCGGATTCTTACATTGCATGCGCGCATTCCGCGCTGTGCCGCGCGAACCGCAAGGGTCGGATGCGGCGCGAGCCGGAAGCAAACAAAAATCTCCTCGATAATATAGTACGCATAATCCACAGGAAAATGACTGGAAACGGATTGCTGCAAGGAAAACGAGGCGTGGTCTTTGGCGCGCTGAACGAGCAGAGCATCGGATGGGCGATCGCGGAAGCCGCGCACCGGGAAGGCGCGTCGCTTGCGCTTTCGAACGCGCCCGTGGCCCGGCGCCTCGGCACGCTGAACAGTTTGGCCGAACGCACGGGGAGCCGAGTTCTGTGGGCGGACGCCACGAACGACGACGACCTGAAGGCGCTGTACGCCGCCATCGAAGAAGACGGCCCGCTGGATTTTATCGTGCATTCCATCGGGATGGGGGTCAACCTGCGGAAAAATGTGCCGTACCCGGAGCTGAACTACGCATGGTACCAGAAAACGCTGGATATTTCCGCAGTCAGTTTGCACCGGATCGTGCATCATGCGCTCGACGCCGACCTGCTTGCGGACGGCGCGTCCATCGTCGCCCTTACGTACATCGGCGCGCAGCGGGTGTTCTCGAAATATTCCGAAATGGGCGACGCCAAGGCCCTCTTGGAAAGCATTACGCGTTCGTTTGGCTATCGGCTGGGCAAGCGAGGCATTCGCATCAACACCATTTCGCAAAGCCCGACCCGGACCGTGGCGGGATCGGGCATCGACGGTTTCGACGCCATGTTCGAATTCGCGGAACGGATTGCGCCGCTGGGCAATGCGGACGCAGCAAGTTGCGCGGATTACACGGTCATGCTGCTGAGCGACTATGCCCGCATGGTAACCATGCAGACGCTGTATCACGACGGCGGCTTTAGCGCCACGGGTATTTCGGACGAAGTCATCGAGGGGCTTGCAAAAGCATTTCCGCCGGGGTAGCCCATGACGCCTGCGGTCGTTTCGATCTTGTTTGCGTTCTTCTTGCAGGGATTCGGGGGGGCGCCCGCTCCTCCGGACGAAGACGACGCGCCCGCGCTCTACTACTCCATTGAACGAAACGGCAGGTTGTACGCCCGGCCGGACCGAACCGCGCCGCTGCCCGGTTTTCGTCCGCTGGCCTTGCAGGAACCGCTCTTTTTGCTGGAAGCCCTGGACGGCTGGCTGCATGTCCGAACGGCGGACGACGCGACGGGCTTCGTGCCCGCGCAATCCGTATCCAACGTGTGGCTCCGCGTATCGAAAAAGCGGCAAATGCTTTTTGTGTATCGGGGGGCGCATCTGGAGACCCGCCTCCCCATCGACCTGGGGCTGAATGCGATTATGGACAAGGAACGACGCGGCGGTACGCTGGAACCCGACCACTGGCGTACGCCCGAAGGCAATTTCCGCATCGTCGCCAAAAACCCGAACAGCAAGTTCCACAAGGCGCTGGTCCTGAACTACCCTTCGGCGGAGGACGCCGAACGCGGGCTCCGGTCGGGGCTGATCGACGAGGCGGAATACCGCGCCATCCTCCGGGCGGAAGCGGCGCGCAGGATGCCTCCCATGCACACCTTGCTGGGCGGGTACATCGAAATTCACGGCCACGGCACCGGGGCCAGCGTAAACTGGACGGAGGGGTGCATTGCCATAACCAACCGGGCCATCGACCGGCTATGGCCGATGGTGCACGTGGGCACGCCGGTGCTGGTGGAGTAAGGAGGGCGGGCTGCGCAGCGAGGCGGCAATATCGTATCCTTTTATTTCCCGCGCGGGAAACCTGCTTGCCTGCCCGGTGTTGAATGGGTCAAGGGGTTTTTCGTGTCGCCCGCTTCGCGCGACGCCGTATTTGCCTGGACGCCAGGCGGCGCCGGCTGCGAACGACGGATGCGCGCCGGAACCCCGGCGGCCTTGCGCTTGCCTGCGGGCTGCGCCGTTCTTTGCACATTGTTCTTTGCACATTATGGGGATGACATGGTTTCGACGGGTGGTATTCGCGCTGCAAGTTGCGTGTCGAGCTCCTCAGTCCAGCTCGTTAATATGACTGGGAACTGGTAACTGCGAACGATTACTCGTACGCGATGGCGGCGTAAGCCCCATCTGTCCAATGCATTGCTCGTTCATCGGCGTACATTGGGCATCGACTCAGATGAACCCGCTGCGACTCGTACCGGCTGAACAGGTCGCAGTCAGAAGAATCAGCCTTTGCTTGCGTCAGGCTCTTGTCGGGCGGCTTTCGATGCAAGCGAGCACGAAAGACCGACTACGCACGTAGACGCTTGTTGGTACGGCCATTCGGACGCGGGTTCGACTCCCGCCATCTCCACTATCAGGGCGCCGGGGACCTTGCGCGGACCGGGAAATACGGATCGCGGCGCGGGTTTCCGGCATGCTTCTTCGATTTTTCGCACAAGAAGGGTTATATTGCGGCGGCGCGCGTGTCTTATGTAGCCAAAACCGCAACCTTCGTTTTTCCCTCCTTCGACTATGGACACGCACGCGACGTACAAGAACCTTGTTCAGGCAGGCTTAACGGATCAGCAATCCGAAGCCATCGTAAACGGCCTCCGGGGCTCCCGGGATACCCTGGTGACCAATAAAAAACTGGAAGCTGCCCTGGAACGGCGTACCCGAATTATCCTTCTCGCCGTTACCGGAATCGTGTCGGCGCTGAACGCGATTCTTTTCGTTTTGCTGCAGCTGGGGTAAGGAGTATGGCTTTGCAAACAGAACAAGGCAACCTGGCGACCAACGATAACCTGGAAACCTTCCGGGATGGTTTGCGGGCTACAATGGCCGCTTCGGAGGCCCGGTTGCGGCGCTGGATTATCGGAAGCGCGGTCGCAATAACGGCAGCTGTTATCGGAGGATACTTTGTGTAGGACTGCCAAACAGTACAGCGACGCAGAACGCGAGGATGGGACAGAAACGAGGCGTAAGGCAACCGCCAGCGACATGCTTCACTTGAATAGCGTTGCAAAGAAGGACGGAAATCCCGCGTATCGCCTGAAAATACACAAAATACCTTTGAAAAAAGGCCTACTGCGCAGACGGGAACCCCTGATCCTGTACCCATGCCTTTCTGCCTGTAAAAGATATTTCACCGTGTATTTTGACGATATAGACATGGACCTCACAGAGGCGTCTATAGCGGAATTAAAGGATGCGGTCGAATCTGTATTGCGTATCGACTGGAAAACATATGCGATGGGAGATTCCAATGAAATGACATGGGAGGCTCAAGGGCTGAAAAACAGATTGCTTTCGTTGTATAGCCATGACCCTGCAAAGTGAAAAATGCGTTAACCAAACTTCCAATGCGCCACATGGCAGACGATAGAATTACTGAACTCGAAGGACAGATCGGGGAGTTGATCGTGGAACTCAACGCCCTTCGCAAGGCCAATCCGGGGACGCCTGTCCGCAATTACGCCTTTGCGACGCGCACCGGGGAGACCACGCTGCTCGACCTGTTCGGCGATAAAGACAAACTGCTTGCGATCCACAACATGGGGCAAGGCTGCCGCTATTGCACGCTGTGGGCGGACGGTTTCAACGGATTGCTTTCCCATCTGGAGTCGGCCATGTCCGTAGCGCTCCTCTCGAAGGACTCGCCGGAAACCCAGCGGCGATTCGCCAACAGCCGGGGTTGGCGGTTTCAACTGGCTTCGCATGGCGGCGGAGACTACATGCGCGAGCAATCCGTCGTACCGGGCCAGAATAATTACCCCGGCGCGGTGGTCTACGAACGCGACGGCGACGTCATTCTGCGCAAGAATGCGTGCGTGTTCGGACCTGGCGACCTCTATTGCGCGATGTGGAGCCTGCTCGGCCTTGCGGGACTTGGCGAAGAGGAGTGGACGCCGCAATACGCTTACTGGCGTCGCCCGGAGAAACTGGACGACGGCGGCCTGAACGTACTCTGATCGCGTTGCGGCGGCGGCCCGGTTCGTCTGGATACACCGGCGTTTGCGGAGGCGGCGGTACGTGGCTCGTCTCTCCCCCGCCACCCCTGCGCCTATCCTACGTCCCCTGTCGAATACTGCCCGTCTACAAGGCGGCGGATGCCTCGTTCGTTGCAGTCTCGCAGTTCCGCAGGCAACAGGGAAGACGGAAAATCCTGCCAGGCGGCGGGGCGGACGAATCGCAGCAGCGCGGCGTCCCCTACGGCGCCCGTGCGCACATCGGTCGTGGCGGGGTACGGACCCCCGTGGTGCATGGCCGAGCACACCTCTACGCCCGTCGGAAATCCATTGAAAATGAACCGGCCCGCCACGCGCCGCAACGCGCGAACCAGGCCGCCATGGCGAGCGATCTCTTCCGCATCGCCATGGATGGAGGCCGTAAGTTGCCCCTTCAGGCTGTGCGCGACCTCTTCGAGTTCCGCCATATCCCGCGCGACCACGACCAGGCTGGACGGCCCGAACACCTCTTCGGCGAGCAGATCGTTCGCAAGAAACGTCTGCGCGTCCGTCCGAAACAGCATGCCCCCGGCCTCCGTCCGCTCAGGATCCGCCGCCCGTTCCGCAACCGCCACGCGCCGAACGCCTTGCGCCGCACCCAGGCGATCCGTCCCGGCGCAGAACCGGTCGCGTATGCCCCGGTGAAGCATCGTAGCGGGTTCGCCGCGCCGAATATGCTCGGAGAGCGCGCGCACGAAGGTCTCCATGGCCTCGCCCGCCACCCCGAACGCCAGACCCGGATTCGTGCAGAATTGTCCCACGCCCAGCAGGATCGACCCGGCCAGTTTTTCGGCCAGCGCTTCCGGACCTTTCTCCAGGGCGGAAGGCAAAATGAACACCGGATTGACGCTCCCCATCTCGGCGTACACCGGAATCGGGACGGGGCGCGCCGCAGCGGCGTCGAACAAGGCGCGTCCCCCCTGCAGCGATCCCGTGAAACCCACCGCTTGCACCAGCGGATGCCGCACCAGCCCCAATCCGACCTCGTACCCCTGGCCATGCACCAGCGAAAACACGCCGTCGGGCATGTTCTCCGCCTCGGCGGCCCGCAAAATGGCGCGGGCCACCATCTCGGACGTACCGGGATGCGCCGGATGCGCCTTGCATATCACCGGACAGCCTGCGCCCAGCGCCGAAGCCGTGTCGCCGCCCGCCACGGAATAGGCCAGCGGAAAATTGCTGGCCCCGAACACCGCCACAGGCCCCAGGGGCACGTTCATGCGGCGCAGGTCGGGTTTGGGGACGGGAGTACGGTCGGGGATGGGCCCTTCGATGCGGGCGTCCACCCACGATCCTTCTCGAATCGCCGCCGCGAAAAGCCGGAGCTGATACGCGGTGCGGCCCCGTTCGCCCCGAATACGGCCCGCCGCAAGGCCCGATTCCTGGCTGGCCCGTTCGACGAGCGCCTCGCCAAGATCCTCGATCTCCGAAGCAATGCGTTCCAGAAAATCCGCCCGATGGGCCGGTTCCGTCGCCGCATACGCCGCAAAAGCGGCTTCGGCTGCTTCGGCGGCAGCGGCGACGTCGGCGGCGTCCGCCTCGCAAAACGAAGGATCAATCGGGGCGCCCTCTGCCGGATCCCAGGCGCGGAAGCCTTCCGCCTCGTCGCCCGTTATCCGACCTGCAATAAGATGTTTGCCGTGTAAAGTCATGGCTTCCAGGTGGTCAGGTTAGGAATCCGGGGGCGTTATGCTTTATGGAATCCTTTATGGAGCGGGAACCTCGTACTGCGCTTTCAGGCGAACCAGTTCGGCGCGCAGCCGGGCCGTCTCGTCGGCGTAGGCGGGGTCGCCGTACGCATTCCGCAATTCTTCGGGGTCCGCCTCCAGGTCGAACAGTTCCCACTGATCCAGCGTGTAGTAATGGATGAGCTTGTGGCGGGCCGTGCGCACCCCTTCGTGCGGGTGCACATGATGGGGCTGCGGAAATTCGTAGTAGTGGTAATACACGGATTCGCGCCAGTCTTCGAGCGTCTCGCCTTTCAAGAGCGGGACGAGGCTGCGCCCCTGCATGGGCGAGGACGGCGCCACGCCCGCCATATCCAGCAGGGTCTGCGCAATATCCAGGTTCTGCACAAGGGCCTTGCTTTCTGAACCGGGCGGCGCCACGCCGGGCCACCGCACGATGAGCGGCGTCTTGAAAGATTCTTCGTACATCCATCGCTTGTCGTACCAGCCTTTTTCCCCGAGAAAGAATCCCTGATCCGAGTTGTAGACCACGATGGTGTTTTCGGCCAGCCCGGCTTCTTCGAGATAATCCAGCAAGCGCCCGATGTTTTCGTCCATGGAATACACCGTGCGCAGGTAGTCCTTCAGGTACCGCTGAAACTTCCAGCGAACAAGGTCGCGTTCCTGCAATCCGCCGATGCGGTAGCGTTCGTAGAAGGTATCGTTCTTCGGGCCATAGGCCGCCTCCCACGTGGCGCGCTGGCCCGGCGTAAAGCGGTCGATCCACTGATACCCCTCGGCAACCTCGTCGAGATGTTCGGGGTTCAGGGGAAGTTTCAGGTCCCATCCCCAACGCAGGTCCGTGGAGATTTCCATTTCCTGCAGGACGGCAGGCGTCGAAAGCCCGGAATAATCGTAGAAGAGGGAACGCGGCGCGGGGATTTCCACGTCGTCGTACAGGGTCAGATGGGTGGGGCCGGGGAGCCAGTTTCGATGCGGCGCCTTGTGCTGGTACATCAGCAGGAAGGGCGCGTCCGCGTCGCGTTCGTTTTCGAGCCATTCGATGGCCCGGTCCGTCACGATGTCGCTGACGTAGCCTTCGTAGTTCGCATCCCCTGCCTGCGTCCGAAACGCCGGGTTGTAATAGTCCCCCTGGCCCGGCAGCACTTCCCAGTAGTCGAAACCCCGGGGCTGGCTCTTCAGATGCCATTTGCCGATGATGGCCGTCCGGTACCCTCCCTGCTGAAGCATTTCCGGAAAAACGGGAATGGATGCTTCGAGGCTGTCGCGGCGGGCGTTCGTTTCCACGCCGTTCAGGTGGCTGTGCAGGCCAGACAGAATGACGGCCCGGCTGGGCGCACAAATGGAATTCGTAACGAAAGCGTTGCGAAAAAGCATGCCCTCGTCCGCAAGCCGGTCCAGGTTGGGCGTGGGGTCAAGCGCGGCCAGGGGCCCTCCGTAGGCGCCGAGCGCCTGCGTCGCATGATCGTCCGAAAAGATGAACACGATATTGGGACGTTCGGCCCCCTGGGCGAAAACGGACGCGGCGGGCGTCAGGAGGCCAGGTAGCAAAATAGCAAGTAGACCGATCAGTCTACCTGGAGAGGCCAGACGTATACGCAGCGGTATCCTGACAGGCGCATACGAAAGCAAGGCGCGAAAAAACGCGAACGCGGGCGGTTTCATGGGAATCTCTCAGGCGATAAATCGGGGCGGGCGCGGCAGAACAGGGAAAACACTATTACCAATAGTAGAGGGATAAACGCGCAAAGCCCGCATGGGATCGCTGCGGCGATCAAAAAAACGTGTTGCGCCGCTACGCCGCATCCGGCGGCGGCGTTGCAAAGGCGAACGCCCGGGCCGGATTGCCGACGAGCAGGTCGTCGATCGCGGCGGCGGGCAGGCCCAGTTCCCGCAAACGGGGAACGAATTCCTTCAGAATGCAGGCAAAACCAGGGCCTTCGGCATGTCCCCAGGCGGGCCAGTAGGAACGCCGCGCCAAATCGCTCCCAAGGAGTATTTGCTTGCCGTACCCGGCGTCCGCAAGGCGGGCAATGGCCTCGGCCCGGAGCCGATCCGGATAGTACTTCGCCTTGCCGATCTGATCGTATCCCAGAAAAGCGCCGGTAGAAGCCACTTCGATATGGTACGATACGTCCAGCTTGCGGTCCATATGCCCGATAACGACCCGCCCCGGATCGACCCCGAGGGACGCCAGCAGGCGAACCTGTTCGAGGGCCATGGTTCCGGCCTCCGTATGCGTCGAAATGGGCGCGCCGGTCTTGCGATGCGCGGCGGCCGCAGCGCGAAACACTTTTTCCGCCAACGGACTGATTTCGTCGAGCGTGGAGGCGGCCTTGACCAGGCCTGCGCGGACGTCGGTCCCGTCGATGCCCTTGACAATCTCCCGCTCGAAACGCGCCGCAAGGTCGTCTACGGACGCCCCCTCAACAAAAGGCGCCGAAAACGGATCTTTGTTGTACCCCGTAGCGCACACGATATGTACGCCGGTCCGCTCGGAAATGCGGCGCAGCCCGGCGACGTCCCGCCCGTAATCCGGGGTGCTCATTTCCACGACGGACCACCCGCCCGCCGTGCGAAAACCCTGCATTTCCAGGACCGCCGCCTCTTCGTCGTCGAGCACGAAATCCATTTCTTCGGGAGACGGGGCGGGCGGGGCGCACAGCAAATGCTCGTGTCCGTAGCAAATGCCCAGACGCGCGGCTTCCACAGGCCCCCGAACTGTTTGAATCATGGGCATGGCGGCGCGGCGATTATACTATGGCCCCCATCGCGGCAAGCCGTTCCCGCAACGCATCCGGCGACAAGGCATGGGGCGGCGTCTCCTCCTTGCAGGACAGGGCCGCCGCCACGCCCGCAGCCTGCCCCATGGCCATGCACTGCCCCATGCTGCGCACGGAAGCATGCGCGTCGCGCTCGGCGGACAAGCACCGACCAGCCACAAGCAACCCCTCCACGCGCTGCGGCAACAGGCAGCGATACGGTATGTCATAGGCGGCGCCCTCCGGGAGATATTCCCACCGCGTGTCACGGCCCCCATGATGATCCTCGATGGGCGCCCCGCATTGCGCAATGGCGTCGTCGAACTTGCGGGCCGAAAGCACGTCCTCCCTGGTCAAGCGGTACGCGCCCCGGATGCGGCGGCTTTCCCGAACGCCGATCTGGTTGCTCAAATCGGTCAGGAAGGCGCGTTCGTACCCCGGCACGAAATCTCGCAGAAACCGGGCGTACTCCATGGCCTGCCGGCGGCCTTCTATTTCGGCGCGGGTCAATTGCTCGGGGTCGGTGGCGTCCACCTCGCCCACGCGGGTCATGTTCGTGGCCATCACGCCGGGGTACGGGGTAATGTGAATGCTCCCCTCGCGGCGCGGCAAGGCGTATCGGCCGGTTTCGGCGGCCTGCGCCATGAGGGCGTGCAACTGCTCCTTGCTAACGGCCCGGGCGCGGGCGTCGTCCACGCCGGTCATGCGGAACGTGGTGGTGAGGGATTGCACGGGGCTTTCTTCGGGGCCTTCGTACGGCGCGCCGGACCAGGCGGCGACGTCCGCATCCCCGGTCGCGTCCACAATGCAATCCGCATGAATGCTGAACCAGCCGCGCTTGGTGGCCGCCACCACGCCCGCCAGTCGGTCCCCGTCCATGAGCGTATCCATCACGAACGTGTGAAACAAGAGGCGCGCCCCGGCCTCGAGCGCAAGCGATTCCCAAACGACCTTGAGCGTTTCGGGGTCGTACGTCACGCCCTGCCCCGCCCCGTACGTGTTGGGACGAAGCAGCATGGCCCCCCGCGCTTTCAGGGCGTCCACGACGAGGTCCGGCACGCCGCCCACGACCTTTCGGGGCGCGCTGCCCGGCGTGTAGAATCCGTAGAACGTGTCCAGCACCTGGGTGCTGACGCCGCCCATAAAGCCGTATCGCTCCACAAGCAACGTGTCGGCGCCCGCCTTGGCGGCGGCGATGGCGGCACAGGCCCCGGCGGAGCCGCTCCCCACCACCAGCACGTCGGCGCGTAGTTCGGCTACGGTTTGCTTGCTATGGACAGGCACGGAACGATCTGGAAAACGAAAAGACAAGGCATGGCGAATCCGCGGGGCGGACGCCATTGTGAAAACGTATCGAAAATAAGGACGCGCAGAGCAAGCCTGCAAGCGCAAAGACTGCGCGTTGCGTAATCAGGAACGAAACCGCAGCGCCGCCGTTCGGAAAAACGCCATAGCGACGCCGCCCGATCCTTTCCCAACCCTTTGACGCTCATGACCAGCGCTACGCAAAAAGGCTCCTCCATCACCCTGCTCGGGACCGGCCTCATCGGCATGTTCTATGCGCTGGCCGTCAACGGCTCCCGGGGACGGGACCGCATCCGCAGCGTGTTTTCGCGCAGCGCGGAACGGGCGAAAACCTTCGCCGGGGAATGGGACATAGCCCACCATACGGGCGATATGGAAGCCGCCGTCCGCCATCCCGATACGGACATGGTGATCATTGGCTTGCCGAACCATCTCCACGAGGAATGCGTACGCCTTGCGGCGGAAGCGGGCAAAGGCATCCTGTGCACCAAGCCGCTGGGGCGGACTGCCGCCGAAGCCAGGCGCATGCTGGACATGGTGGAGCAAGCCGGTGTGTTTCACGGCTATCTCGAAGACCTCGTGTATACGCCCAAAACGCTCAAGGCCATCCGAAGCGTACGGGAAGGCGCGCTGGGAGATATTTTGTGGGTGCGCTCCCGCGAAACGCATCCGGGGCCGCACAGCGCCTGGTTTTGGGATATCGAACAGGCCGGGGGCGGCGCGCTGATCGACATGGGATGCCACACCATCGAAATCGTACGGAATTTCGTGGGCAAGAACAATCGCCCGGTAGAGGTCATGTGCTGGGCCGACACGCTGGTCCATCCCGTCGAGGCGGAAGACCACGGCGTGGCGCTCATCCGTTTCGAAAGCGGGGCGGTGGGGCAAATCGAGGTGAGCTGGGCGTTCCGGGGCGGCATGGACCTGCGCGACGAGGTGGCCGGCACGGAGGGGACGATCTGGCTAAATCACTGGCTGCGCACCGGATTCGAGATGTTCACCTCTGGAGAAACCGGGAGTTACGTGGCCGAGAAAGTGGAAACGCCCAGCGGATGGCTGTTCCCGGTGGGCGACGAGCCGAAGGCGCTTGGCTATACGGACATGTTCGAGGACATGTTCGAGGCGGCGGAGGCGGGCCGGGAGCCGATGGAAACGTTCTACGACGGGTATGTCGTGAACGCGGTCCTTGACGCCTGCTACAAATCCGCGGAATCCAGGCGGTGGGAACCCGTGGAACTGGACGACTGGCGGGCGGAAAAACCGCATCCGAGGGTGGCGCCCGTCGCGCGCGAGGCGGATGGACAGGTGATCATCAAGGAAGAGGTATTGCCCGACGGCTCCAAACGCCGCATCCTGAAAAACAGGGAAACGGGGGAAATAACCCAGGTCATGCTTGACGCAACGCCTTGAACGGTTCGGCTGAACATCCTGTCGTCCGCATCGCCATGTGGTCGGGGCCGCGCAACATTTCCACGGCCCTGATGCGGTCCTGGCAAGCCCGTGGCGATACGGTCGTGACGGACGAGCCATTCTACGCGCATTATTTGCTGAAAACCGGCGCCCCGCACCCCGAACGCGACAAAATCATTGCGCAGGGGGAGACGGACTGGCGCAAGGCAGCGGCGCGCCTGACGGAGGAAACGGACCGCGAATCAGGCCCGCTTCAGGGGGCGCGTCGGCGCGAAACCGGCGGCGGCAGCGACGAGGCGGGGAATCGGGACGCGCCCGTTCGGAAGCCCATTCATTACCAGAAGCATATGGCGCACCATCTCTTCCCGGAAATGGAGGGGCTCTGGCTGGACCGGCTGCGGCACGCCTTCCTGATTCGCGATCCGGCGGAAATGGCGAGGTCGCTGGCGCGCATCACAGAAAATCCCGAACCGTACGATACCGGGCTGCCGAACCAGTGCGCCCTGTACCGGCGCATCGCGGAGCAGACGGGCCGCCCGGCGCCGGTCGTCGACGCGCGGGACGTACTGGAGAACCCGGCGGGCGTGCTCGAAAAACTGTGCGCGGCCCTTGGCGTACCCTGGACGGAGGCCATGCTCTCCTGGGAACCCGGCTTGCGGCCCGAAGACGGCGTCTGGGCTCCCCACTGGTACGACCAGGTCGCTACCTCGACGGGTTTTCGGCGCCCCGCCCCGGCGAAGCGGGACGTTCCCCCGGCGCTGCGCACGCTGGTCGAAACCTGCCGCCCGCTATACGAAACGTTATACCGCAACCGAATTACGGCCTGACATGCTCCAGACTTTCGACGAGCGCAACCGGAATATTCTGATCAATATCAACGGCGACCTGGTTCACCGGGACAAGGCGGGGATCAGCCCCTTCGACAGCGCGGTGCAGGGCGGAGATTTCGTATGGGAAGGACTGCGGCTGTACGAGGGGCGCATTTTTCGCCTCACGGAACATCTGGACCGGCTGAAAGCGTCGGCGCAGGCGCTGGCGTTCGCCGGGATTCCTTCGCGCGAAGAGATGATCGAAGCCGTGCGGCGGACGCTGGAGGCGAACGGGATGCGGGACGGCGTACACATCCGCCTGTCGCTGACGCGGGGGGTAAAAATCACGTCGGGCATGGATCCGCGCCTGAACCAGGGCGGCCCGACCCTGATCGTGCTGGCCGAATACAAGGCGCCCGTGTACCCGACCGACGGGCTGTCGCTCGTCACCAGTTCGGTCCGGCGGTTTCCGCCCGATTGCCTGGACCCGAAAATTCATCACGGGAACCTGCTCCAGTCCATACTGGCAAAGGCGGAGGCGAATGCGGCGGGCGCGGACGATGCGCTAATGCTGGACCGCAGCGGGTTCATCGCCGAAACGAACGCCACGCATATCTTTCTGGCGAAGAACGGAACGGTGCTGACGGGGCATACCCATGCGTGCCCGGAAGGGATTACGCGCCAGGTGGTGCTGGATCTGTGCGCGGCGCATGGCATTCCCTCGGAGGTTCGGAATCTGTCGCTTGCGGAGGCGTACGCCGCAGACGAAATGTTCTGCACCGGAACGATGGGCGAACTGGCGGGCGTCACGCGCCTGGACGGGCGCAGTATCGGAGACGGGCGCGTCGGGCGGGTGACGCAGCGGCTTGCCGGGCTGTACCGGGAGGAGACGGCGCGCAGCGGGGTGGCGGTGGTGGGGTGAGGGCGCTGGCGCAGGCTTGGGCTTAACTTCCTGAATGGATTGAAACTGGAAGAAATATTCTGGTTGGCCAAGAAAAATGGCTTTACGACTGCGCGCCGGGCTTCCGACGACGAACTGCTCCGCAACCTTGCCGCAGAAGGAGACTTGCCGGGGGCGCTGTGGAAACAGAAATAGGGAACCAAAAACGCATGTTGCTATTTTCATGATGTCTCTATTCTGGCATACCTGAACGAAACCCCCGCATACCATGACGCTGCTTCGCTCCACCACCCGCATCGCGCTCGGCCTGCTTGTCGCCGGCGGATTCCTTGCCCAAACGACTTTCGCGCAGGAGATGCCCCGCACCGCGGCGCCCGAAGGCGCGACGGCGTATATCGTTAGTCCCGAAGACGGCGCCATCATCAAGGGCGGCAAGGTGCACGTCGTGTTTGGCCTGAAAGGCATGGGCGTCGCGCCCGCAGGGATAGATTACCCCGACACCGGGCATCATCACCTGCTGGTCAATGCGGAGGAGTTGCCGCCTGAGAACATGCCTATCCCCACCGACGAAAACCATATCCATTTCGGGAAAGGCCAGACGGAAGCCACGCTGATGCTGGAGCCGGGCGTCTACACCCTGCAACTGTTGCTCGGGGATAAAAACCACATCCCCCACGAGGCGCCGGTGATGTCGGAGAAGATTACGGTGACGGTGGAGTAGGATGGATGGCGGGCCAGAATAATCGATGAATTTCAAACTCGTTTACACAATTTACAGAGCGGATTTTCAAACCGTGGACTATGGACCAGCGACCAGTCATCAAAGAAAAAAGCAGTTTTGTAAAGGGCGTAGGCACCGGTGCAGGCTGCCTTAGCGGGGGATGCCTGTTTTTTATCGGCCTTATTGTGGTGGCGGTTATTTTGCTGATGCTTATGGCTGGGTAGGGGGTTCTGGGGTGACCGTGGCGGGGGTGGAAAATGGCGCGGGGGGCGATAGCACAGTAACGAACCCCCTCCAGGGGCTTGTACGGATCGACGGGGCAAGGTATCTTTACCGGTAAACGGCGGCGAGCCAGAGCCATGCGTTAAATTTCGCCCCTTCCGAACCGGGCAATTTCTTTTCCGTTAAATCCCCTTAAAGGCAAAAAAGCCGCCCCCCGAAACAGCCAGCCGGGCAAAGCCGCCCTCTGGCCCATCGCCCCAGAATGCGGAAAAATGCCCGGATTCCTAAATTTTTTCGCTTTATGGCTTGACAGTATCCGGGCGGCGTGTTATACTGTGAATACGCGTCCGGCGCAAGGCCGGGTGCTTTCGTGCTTGTTTTACTCAAACTTGTTTTTATCATGCGTACCAAACCTGCTCCCAACTCCGCGTTTTATCGTTGGCTTCGTTACTGGGTTCTTTCGTTTCCTTTTGGGATTCCTATATGGGAAATGAAAATAAAAGAATTATTTTGGGCCGTTTCTAAAGACAAAGTTGACCGTACATCGCGCGGTCTACTTCGTACTTTTATACATATGATTATTCTTCTTTCTATTATTGTGATTGCCGTTTCTATTTTACAACCTAAAGATGCAAACGCACAATATAATCAGAATGTATGTAATGTTAATTCTGATAGTTATGATCCTACATTATGCCAACAACAAAACGGCGGTAGTGGCGGATCAGGTTCAGGGCATAACACGAATCAGGGGCTACTCCTCGGCTCCTTCTTCTCCGAATTACCATAATCATCAGGGATCGGGTTCTAATTACAGCGGAGACTATCAAGCAGCGGTCAGGTTGTGCTCTCAATCTGTAGGGCTTTCGGGCAACGTAGTACAAATGACTTCTTGCATGTCATCGCTGCGCCCTTATGCTGTCAATCAATGCCAGCGTAACAGTATACGGGATATGTTAGTTGGAATCGGTTTGTTTGGCATAGGCGGAGTTACCCGATATAAAGGGGCTATGTTAGGCGGGGCCGCTTTGTTCGGTAGGGCCGTTGATAATTTCATTCAATGTTAATAACAATGAATAATTTATATTGCCCCTTATAATATGCGGCTTTTGGCGTGGGGTATCTTTGCGATACCCTGCGTCGTTTTTTGTTTTTTTTATTGTTTATGTCGCTGGTCTTTTCGCTTAAAATGATACCCATGATATGTTTGAATATATGGGTATGAGTTATAATAATTTTCTCTTTTTATTTATCATAATTAGTTTATTTTTTCGCTATTTTCTTTGTTTCATTTTGGTTCTGCGGGCGTTATTTTGTGGAACGATCCGAAAAAAATATGTATAAAAAAAAGAACTGATACGCCTGCGCGAACGAACTGAAACGAAATATCCGGAACGGTTGGAAGATTATGCCCCGAAAATCAAATAGATTCGGGGGCGCGTAGGGGCATTGCATCCTGTTTCGCCCCCTCCAGCCCGCCCTACCCCTGTTCGTAGTACCGGGCAACGGCCCCCCGGCCCGCGGCTTCGTTGCGCGTGTACAGGGCGGGCATACGTTCGCTTTTCCACCGTCCGGCCTGCATGAGGGCGGGCAATTCCGTACCGGATGCGGCAAGATCGCGGGCCATGCCTGCGCGAGCGGAATGGCCTGAAAAATCACCCTCAAGGCCTGCGGCCAGCGCGGCAGCACAAATCCGGTTCGATATGCTTCGGGCAGGCAAGCCGAAAATACTTTGCCCGACGACTGCTGGAGACGGCGCCGAACCTCCCCACCTCCGGGAACCCGTTTTCGTATAAATATTATGTCCGTATTACATGCTACGGACGGGCGCCGGGCGAATGATTCCCGGCGGAATATTTGCGCTATACACAATCACACTATACGAGAGAGAGGCAGACTATGGCCGCACCGTACAGAGAACTCATCCAGAATATACGACTCGCATTTCCCCAGCCGACTTCTGATCGGATTCACGATTCGTATCTGGTGCATTCGTTCATGAATGCGCTGAACCAGGTGGACGCCCTGAAAATGCACTTGCCCATGCTCGGCGCCGTCGTGGAGCCGAACTACGAGGAAGCCCGCCATGCCGGATTGCCGAGCGACATGTCCTCCGTGGAGGAGGTAACGTCCGAACTCGTGGGCTACCTGCGGGGCATGACCGTCGTGGGACATCCGCGAACGCAGCAGAACGTCATTTGCCCGCCCACCATCCCCAGCGTGATCGGGGTGTTGCTCGCCGCCCTGCACAATCCGAACCTGGGGTGGGACGAACACAGCCGCCTTTTCGCGCTGGCCGAGGTCGAAGCCGCCGGCATTACGGCGGGCCTCATCGGCTACGATCAGGAACAGGCGGCGGGCCTGTTCACGTTCGGCGGCACGGGCACGTCGCTGTACGGCATCCGAATCGGCCTGGAAAAAGCCTGCCCGGGCAGTTTGCGGCGCGGATTGTCCGAAGAAGCCGTGCTGTTCGTGGCGGATACGGGGCATTACTGCGCGTACAGCATTGCCGGATGGATCGGGATGGGATCGGACCAGGTGGTCTCCATTCCCACCACCCCCGAAAACGAAATAGACCTGCGCCTGCTGGAAGAAGCGGCCCGCAAGGCGCTCAAGGACGGCAAAAAGATTGCCGCCTTCATCGCCACCATGGGAAGCACCGATG
Organism: Rhodothermales bacterium; assembly: GCA_022821845.1. Lineage (GTDB taxonomy): Bacteria > Bacteroidota > Rhodothermia > Rhodothermales > VXPQ01 > VXPQ01. The sequence continues at coordinate 118,773 of JAJECT010000027.1, forward strand.
CGTTCGGCGTGGACGACCTGCGGGCCATCGTGGCGCTGCGGGATACGCTGGTCGAGGAATTCGACCTCCCCTACCGCCCGCACGTACACGCCGACGCGGTCATCGGATGGGCCTGGTCCGTCTTCAACGACTACGATTTCGAGAAAAACGAACTGGGCTTTCGGCCCCGGACGCTGCGGGCGCTTGCAGGGGCCTGCCGGCAGATACGCCACCTCCCGCTCGCCGATTCCGTGGGCGTCGATTTTCACAAGACCGGCTTTACGCCGTATATATCCAGCCTCATTCTGGTCAAGGACTACAAAGACCTCCGCCTGCTGAAACGCGACCGCGAACTGATGCCCTACCTCTATCATTTCGGGGAATACAAGCCGGGCATGTACACGCTGGAAACCTCCCGATCCGGGGCAGGGCCCATGGCGGCGCTCGCCAATTACCAGTTGCTGGGCGTACAGGGCATACGCGCCCTGATAGGACATCTCGTGGAAATGGCGCAGTTGCTGCGCGAGCACCTCGAAGGACACGAGGGCGCCATTGTGCTGAATCGGGATAATTTCGGGCCGGTCACGCTATTCCGGGTGTATCCGCCCGGCAAGGAAGTCCTCACCACGTTCACGAACAGGCGAAAGGAATTTACGGATCCGGCCTGCCGGGACGCCATGCTGGCCTACAACGACTACAACCGGAAGGTCTCCGCGTATGTGCACAAGGAAGCCATGGCGGGGCGGGGCGTGTTGCTTTCCCTAACGGACTGCTACCGGCACACGACCTACGGAGAACCCGTCGTGGCCATGAAATCCTACATCATGTCCCCCTTCGTGGACGAGGAAAGCGTGGAAATCATCGTGGACAAAGTGCTGGAGGCGCGCGAACGGCTGCGCCAGGAAGCCGCCGCCGACAAAAACCAGAAGATGCTGCACTGGTTTGCTTAGGCTGCACAGGCGGCGCGCGGAAGCGGGGTACCTTGCTCGAAAGGCTGAATGCCGCACATTTGGACGGATCTAAATCCAAAAAGGAAAAATAGTGATTTATTTAAAGTATTATTTTGATTTATGACGTATTTTATAAAAAATTGACGGGTTAAATTAAAAATGCTATATTGAGAGCGACATCGTTCGCACATAATCCAGCCCCATGATTTACCGAAATCTGGCTGCCCAGCTTGCCGGCGCGGCAACCCGAGCGCCTGCGATCACGCTTACCGGACCCCGGCAGAGCGGGAAAACGACCCTGTCCCGGTCGGTCTTTCCCGAACACCCGTACGTAAACCTCGAATCTCTGGACGAACGAGCCTTTGCGAAAGGCGACCCCCGGGGATTTCTGGCGCAATTCCCGGAGGGGGCCATCCTCGACGAGGTACAGCGCGCCCCCAATCTTTTCTCCTATCTGCAAGGCATTATCGACAATGACCCGGCCCCCGGCCGCTGGATACTCAGCGGATCGCAAAATTTTGCCCTGCTGGCGTCAATCAGTCAGTCTTTGGCCGGGCGGACGGAGGTGCACCAGCTGCTGCCACTGACCTGGGACGAAATATTGCGCTTCCCCGCCCCTCCCGCAACCCTTGCAGAGGCCCTGTTCAGCGGAGGCTATCCTCGCATCTTCGACAAAAAGCTCGATCCGTCGGACTGGTTCCGCTCCTATGTCGCAAATTATGTGGAGCGGGATGTTCGAACGCTCAGCAATATCGGCAACCTCACTGCTTTTCAACAATTTGTGGCGTTGTGCGCCAGGCGTACGGGGCAACTGTTCAAATATTCGTCGCTGGCAAGGGATTGCGGTATTTCGCAGCCCACCGCAAAAGCCTGGCTCAGCATTCTGGAGGCGAGTTATATCGCATTCCGCCTGCCTGCCTTCAGTTCCAACCTGAACAAGCGCCTGATCAAGATGCCCAAGCTGTATTTCTACGATACAGGACTGCTTTGCTGGCTGCTTGGCATCCGACAGCCAGAACATATTCTCTCGCATCCGCTGCGTGGCGAAATATTCGAAACGTGGGTGGTTTCGGAAATACTGAAACACCGTATCCATCAAGGTACAGGCACAAACGCCATGCATGGTCTCTCGTTCTACCGGGACCAACATGGCGCCGAAATCGATCTCTTGATAGAGCAACCGGATCGGCTGATTCTGCTTGAAGTCAAATCCACGGAAACGCCCTCGAAAAGCCCGTTTGCAAACATACGTCGCATTCGGCGGCATTTCGAGGACGCAGGCCACGCTGGCGATGCGGCGATAGCCTATGGCGGGGAAAATTTTCAGCAGCGCAGCGACGGGAAATTGATTCCGTGGCGAATGCTGCGAATGGCCCTGTTGCCGGATATCAAACCTGTGGTGCATGTCCTTGCGAATGGCGCGCCGCTCGCTGGCGCCAATGTGCAGGTGCAATTTCCCAACAAAACGTCAAAACATACGACCACTGACGAAAACGGGGAAGCGCATTTCGATCTATACGCCCGTGTACTTCCTATGACTGTATTTGTATCCGCTACAGGTTTCGCGGAGCAAAAGACAGAAAACTGGGTCCCCGCCGAACGCGCGCTCCGTATTGATCTGGGGCCGAAGCACGACATAGAAACTGCGGTTTCCGAACTGAAGGATTACCTTGCCGAACCCCAATACAGGATTAAACTGTCGGACTTCGTCCAGGATACCGTTGAGCGCGTTGTAAAGGCGACGACCAGCGAGCGATTTTCTATACAAGCAGATAGCAGCCCGGAACCCACTACGGAGTCGGCGGCGGAACGTTTACGCAGGTACGAGGCGGCCTGCGAAACATTGCTGGCGATAGCGGTGGTTGGGGGCAATTGGGCAGAGGAGGAACACGATCCGATATGGAGAGATGCATTGCAGCGCCTTGATTTAAGGGCAAGGACAGGCGGTTATTCATTGTGGCGCGATTTGCAACGATATCCGGCAACGCTTCTCCTCTATGCGCTGGGCTTGGGCGCCGTCAAGGCCAATCGACTGCGGTTCCTGGATCGCATGCTGAGGACGCCATTGTATAAAAACCCGCAGGAGGATATATCTGCCGTACAGGCGCTCGCGCCTTCCTGCCTGTTCGAGCATGGCGCGCAGGCGAAGCACATTCTGCAAGGCATGAATAAACGTCAAACGTCGCTGAACGCCCGCATTTTCGACATATTGCAGCCCTATGCCGAACGCATTATTCCAGACCCTGATCGATATGCGTTGGCCTTCGACAAACTCGAAATCCTCATAACGCTGAACTACGTCCATCAATTACCCGAAGCCCAGTATCGGGACTATCCCCCTCCCGGTCTTTTTACCTATCGCGACGATAGCAGAAAGCGCGTTTTTCGAGAGATCAGGGAGTCGCTCTCGGCAGATCAAGACGCATCCCCATTCGTAACGTCTGGAATTTTCGGAAGAACCGCAGAGGATTGCGGCAACGAACTCGCGCATTTAGAGCAATTGGTTCAGGAGGGGCGCTGGTTGTGGTGGTAGCAGTTTGCGCGCTCCTTGGGAAATCTGCTGGCGGGCTTGCAGAAGCAGCTCCCCGGACTTGCGCTTCTCCGATGCAAAAGGAGCGAGAATTTTATAATTTCGCATAGCGGCAATCCAGCGCGCGGGAAACGAACCCCATAAAGTCCCTTATGCTCACCAGGCTGACCATTCGCAACTTCAAGCGCTTCGGCGAGGTGGATATCCCGTTGGGGAATCCCGTGGTGTTCATTGGACCGAACAACTCGGGGAAAACGTCCGCCATGCAGGCCCTTGCGCTCTGGGACGTCGGCCTGAAAAAATGGAATGAAAAACGTTCCGGGAAAAGCGCGCCCGAGAAGCGTCCGGGCGTTACGGTCAACAGAAGAGACCTCCTGGCCATCCCTGTTCCCAATGCGAATTTGCTGTGGCGGGAGTTGCATGTGCGCAACGTACGAAAAGTCGATGGGCGGCAGCGAACGGACAATATCCGGATCGACCTGGTCGTCGAGGGCGTCAGCCGGGACAAGGCATGGAAATGCGGCCTCGAATTCGATTATGCGAACGAAGAATCGTTTTATTGCCGCCCATTACGGCTCGCCGAGGGCAAAACGCCGAACCGCATGCCCATTCCAGATGAGGCTGCGGCAACCCGGATCGCCTTTCTCCCCCCTATGTCGGGGCTTGCCGCCACCGAAACGCGGCTGGACGAGGGCGCGGTGAACGTTCGGGTAGGCGAAGGCCGCACGGCAGAGGTTCTGCGCAACCTGTGCTGGCGGGTTCTGAACGAGCGTCCCGATCTGTGGGAAAAAACCGTCGAGGACATCGACCGCCTCTTCGGCTCTCGGCTCAAAGCCCCTGTTTATATGCAGGAAAGGGGAGAAATCGTCATGGAATACCAGGAGCAAGGCGTTCGTCTCGATCTGTCCTGTAGCGGACGGGGTTTACAGCAAACGCTGCTTATCCTGACCTACATGCGCGCCAATCCGGGCGCGATCATCCTGTTGGACGAACCCGACGCGCACCTGGAAATTCTGCGGCAGCGGCAAATATACGCGCTGATTACCGAGGTGGCGGCGGAACAAGGGAACCAGATTATCGCCGCCAGCCATTCGGAAGTGCTTTTGAACGAAGCGGCCGACAGGGATACGGTTATTGCTTTCGTCGGCAAGCCCCATGTCCTTGGAAACGGCCGAAGCCAGGTGCGCAAGGCGCTGAATGAAATTGGTTTCGATCAATACTACCAGGCCGAGCAGACCGGGTGGGTTCTGTATCTCGAAGGCTCGACCGATTTGGCCATATTACAGGCATTCGCCAGGCGCTTGGGCAACGAGCGGGCGATCCATGCGCTGGCGCGTCCCTTTGTCCGATACGTTGCGGATCAGCCCAGGCAAGCGAGGCGTCATTATTATGGCCTGCGGGAAGCGTTGCCCGCACTCAAGGGCCTGGCCCTCTTTGACCGCCTTGACGACGAGCCGGCGGAACGCGGCCCGCTTCAATGTATCTTCTGGAAAAAACGGGAGATAGAAAACTATTTGTGCACCCGGGAAACGCTGGAAGCATACGCCCGCGCAAGCGACCTGACAACCGATCCGGCGCCGCTATTTACCGCGGCGGAAACAGATCGGCGCGTTGGCGCCATGCGGGAAGCCATTGACGAAATAGAGGAGGCCATGGCGACGCTGGGCAAGGACTCCCCGTGGTCGCCCGACGCCAAGGCAAGCGACGATTTTCTGACGCCGCTTTTCAAAGCGTACTTCAAAAAACTGGGTTTGCCCAACATCATGGACAAAAAGCAATTCCATGAACTGGCGGGCTATGTCCCGCAACGCGAAATAGACGCTGAAATCGGCGAAAACCTGAACGCTATCGCCCATGTGGCCGAGCGGGCAACATCCGCGGGCAACGGGGAAAACGCCTGAAGAAACAGGCTGCGCCGGGGAGCCGGGCGGACGGATCGGTAACAATCTTTCAGAAAGGAGAACGCCTTGAAGACCCGGATGTCATGCCAAAGCTCCCGCTGGAGATGGAGGAGGTGTTCGTTTTCTTGCGCTACCTTGTACCCGGAAAATCTTTTCGCAAACGCTCGCAGACATCGGGTCGATCAGAAAACACCGTCATCCATACGGACCAAAAACCGGTGTGCTTCGCCAGTTTAAGAACATTATTGACATCGGTCGCTTCGCTCGCCAAACTTGCGTAAGCCTCCTCCGCTGCATTCCATGCCTCCCGGCGCTCTCGCCATCGTATGTCTTTCATTTCCAGGTCATTGCCAGGTCTGCGCCCAAGTCCCAAAAGGCTAAACAGATTCTGGGCTTTTTTGCGATTCGGGCCGGAAAGATCGTCTTGCACTTTGACAATTCCATCCGGGAAATAATCGAATGGACGCCAGTCCTCGTCATCGTCAGGCCAAGTATAACCAGCACGCGAAACATTTTTATCCCGTTTGATACTGTTACAATTGCGGCAAGCGAGAAGAAAGTTGGTCCAGTTCTCTTCCAGCGTAGGCGCACGCTTCTTTGGGACAACATGCTCCACGGCCAAGCCGTCTTTCTCGCGCTCGCAATAGCTGCAATACGCGCCCAAGCGCTCTATTAAATCACTCTTCGCTTTCCTGTAGGGACGGAATATCTTTTGCTGACCATTACCGTCTTCAGGCCACGCTCCCTTGTCTACGCGTCGCATGACAATATCCTCTCTCTGTACCTCTCTATTCGCTCCAAGTCTCACGCGGGCGCTTCAAGCGGAGAAACGCAACATAGGCAGGGTTGTCCGCAAACGGTTCCTCTAATCGATCAAGCTTGTCGCGAAGAACGCGGATAGCCCCTGAATCATCCATTGAAGTATTTTCAATAGCCCTGAAATATTTTTCCGCAGCGGCCACCATATCCTGAAAACGCCTGCTGCGCTGCGGCTGCTCGACACCCATTATATTCTCTGCCACATCCTCAATGCTCTGTTGATAAAGCGTTTCCGATTCTTCGTGCTCTGCATCCAGATTAATGACGCTGCCCTGTTGCGCCATGGACTGAATGATGAATGGCGAGTGGCTTGTGGCAATGAACTGCATATTGGGAAAGGTTTCGCGCAAATCGCTGACTACGCTGCGTTGCCATCGCGGATGCAAATGAAGATCGATCTCGTCAATCAACACCACGCCGGGAGTTTGGCGACAGGCGGCCCCATTCAAATGCGGATTGAGCTGCGAGCAGCGCATGGCGATGTCGGCCGCAATGGCAGCCATGTTGCGTTGGCCGTCACTCAGCATATTGAACGGAAATCGCACATTACCCGGGAAGGTTATTACGATATCGTCCTGGTCAAAATCGAAATATGCGTCCGTAGCATGATCGACGCAACGGACAATCGCATGAATCATCGCTTTCAGCGTTTCAAGCGTTGTGCCTCGTTGCGCCTGAATTAGCGTCAGGCGCTTCACCCATGCAACCAGATCGCGCGTAGAGGATCTAGGCGTAAGGCAATTTCTGTATCCGGCGTACCGGGAAATCTTTCTGCCCGGATCAACGCCGCCAGCCAGCCTTTGCCGCTGTTCCAGCCAAAGTCTCCCGGTACCGTAAAAACTGACACAAGGAAAGATCACATCCTCGCCGTGGCGGCTTTGTTGCACCAGAGCATGTATTGCGTCCCGGATACTCTTCGCCGCGCCGTAGGTCGTATGCGAATTCGCTGTCCGCAATTCGCGCGCCCAGGTGAGCCGATTGGGGCCAACGGAACCATGCGCTGTCACAACAGCAGGGTAGTGTTCCTCAAAATGACCCGTTTCCGCAGTTGGCAGATAGGTACGCCGCACATCGTCATGGCGAATCTGCCGGCTTTTTGCGCGAGGGATCGAAATCATGACAGCTCCCAAGGCAACAGCCAGTGCATCCAGGACAGCGGTTTTTCCGGTCGCGTTGGCGCCAATAAGCAGGGTAAAGCGCTTATCGAAAACAACCGTTCGGTGCTCGAAACACCGAAAATTCTGCAAGTCAAGACGGGCCAGATGCATTGATGCTCAGCGATAAGTGATCTTGTAAGATACGCAATCGCACTTTCAGAAACCCTCTCGTCTATACAACAGCCCGGACAAAAGACTGGAAAAGATGCCCAATTACTTCGGCGGCGGAGCACTCCGTGCAATGGATCGTGGACTCGAAAACCTGGACGTCTTGCCGGGGTTCGCCGTCGAGGTGAGGAAAGTATTTTAGGGGGAAGGCGGCTATAGGAGGCGGGAAGATGCGTTCCGGGCCGCGCGCAGGGCGTATACATCCACCCACCACGCCAAAGGAGCGGGAATAACGGCCCGGACAATCCTGGCCATTGCGCCTTGCGTAGCCGGGCTTTGCTCTATCGCGCCTTCCCGGGTCGCACGCTGTTCTGCTACGCCTGTCTGGACCGAGTGTGGAGAGATGCCTATTTCGGTTTCAATCACGGCCAGCCGCTCCCGTACGTCGGCCAGCGTTCCATGAATGACCTGAAATTCCACTCGCATTTCCGTGCGCATTTCCCGCATTTCCGCGCGCATGTCGCGCATGTCCGACCGGATAGCGTTGTAAAAGCCGAATAGCAACCCGGCGAACGTCACCAGGAAAACGGCGAAGGCGATGACATCCTTCCATTCACGATTTTTCATTGTGCTCCCCACTTTTTTGTTGCCCGCTGATGAGACAGGAAACACCCGGACAGAGGGTCAAGGTTCCGGCTTGCGACGAAAAAATGTACTCCTTTGATTCCTGTGCACTGCGGGCCGGAGGAGGGCGATTTGGCGAAGGGAAAACCGGGTATCCACGCGCGGCGCGGCACCGGAAAAATCGGGGCGCAAGGATGGAACAAAAGCGAACGCTTTACTTTTTTAATACGGAAAATTCGCCGCCTAAGTTTTTTAACCGGGCTTGTTTCATGAAAGACGCAACCACCCCGACCCGCTTGCGCCCTGTCCGATACGACGCGCGCCCCCGCCCGATGACGCTGGAAGAATATGCGAAGTCGGACGAACCCGAGGATGGATACCGGTACGAACTGGTCCGCGGCCAGATGGTCGTGCAGGAGCCTGTCGCAGGGTATTCGCACGGACACAGCCAAAGCACATTGATATGGCGCCTCGGCAACTGGATGGAAGCGTTCGGAGAAGGAGCGATACTGGGGCCGACCGGCTGTATTATCAGCGACAGTCCGGCGACGGTCCGCGGGCCGGATATTTCCGTTTTGCTCAAGCGGCGATCCTCGGAAGGCGAACCCGGCAACTGGATACGCGGCGCCCCGGACGTGGCCATCGAGATTCTCTCGCCGTCGAACAGGCCGGGGGAAATGCGCGAAAAGATCGGCGATTATTTCGCCGCCGGAGCCCTCCGCGTATGGATCGTAGACCCGAAGACCCGCACCGCAACGATCCGCCGGGCGGACGGCTCGGAAACCATCTTCCGGGAAAGAGACTGCCTCAAAGACCCGGAGGTTTTGCCGGGGTTCTCCGTTGAGGTGGGGAAATTGTTTTAGGGTGCAGGCGACTTAGAGAGGGCGGGAAAAGATGTTCTGGGCCGGGCGCATCGCGTATACATCCACCCACCACGCCAAAGGGGCGGGAATAACGGCCCGGGCAATCCTTACCATCAGCCCTTTCTCGGCTACGCTCTCTTCAACCGGGCCTTGCTCCGTCGAACGTGAGGTTTCAATTCCGATATGCGTTTCGATTACGGCCAACCGTTCTCGCACATCGGTCAACGTACCGTTCATTTCCCGCATTTCCGTCCGCATGGCGCGCATGTCCGACCGGATTCCGTTGTAAAAGCCGAATAGCAACCCGGCGAACGTCACCAGGAAAACGGCGAAGGCGATGACATCCTTCCATTCACGGTTTTTCATTGTGCTCCCCACTTTTTTCTTGCCCGCTGACAAGACAGGAAACACCCGGACAGGCGGTCAAGGTTCCGGTTTGCGACAAAAAATATACCCTCCCGATTCCTGTGCCTTGCAGCCTGGAAGAAGGCGGCTTGGGGCAGGGCCAAAATGGGCATCCACCCACGGCACAGCGTCGGAAAAATCGGGGCGCAAGGGTGGAACAAAAGCGGGCGCTTTACTTTTTTAATATGGAAAATTCGCCGCCTAAGTTTTTTAACCGGGCCTGTTTCATGAAAGACGCAACCGCCCCTACCCGCCTGCGCCCTGTCCGGTACGACGAGCGCCCCCAACCGATGACGCTGGAAGAATATGCGAAGTCGGACGAACCCGAGGACGGATACCGGTACGAACTGGTCCGGGGCCAGATGGTCGTGCAGGAGCCTGTCGCAGGATATTCGCACGGACACAGCCAAAGTACATTGATACAGCGCCTCGGGAAGTGGATGGAAGCGTTCGGAGAAGGAACGATACTGGGGCCGACCGGCTGTATTATCAGCGACAGTCCGGCGACGGTCCGCGGGCCGGATATTTCCGTTTTGCTCAGGCGGCGGTCCTCGGAAGGCGAACCCGGCAACTGGATACGCGGCGCCCCGGACGTGGCCATCGAAATTCTCTCCCCATCCAACAGGCCCGGAGAAATGCGCGAAAAGATCAGCGATTATTTCGCCGCCGGAGCCCTCCGCGTATGGATCGTGGACCCGAAGACGCGCACCGTAACGATCCGCCGGGCGGACGGCTCGGAAACCATCTTCCGGGAAGCAGACCGCCTTGAAGACCCGGAGGTTTTGCCGGGGTTTGCCGTTGAGGTGGGGGAATTGTTTTAGGGGGCAGGGGTGAGCCATCAGAACACCATATCCGAATGGCAGCTGACAATGCCCAGCCTATCCCATGCGTCGAGCAAAACTGACTGGATGGACGGAACCATCACCGAGATCATTTGCGATGAATAAGCAATACAAAACCGCTGCGATGGCGGCGATACACGAAACGGCTCTGGGCATGCACGAGGCAAACGTGATCCCAAAAGAGACGATGAAGACGTTCGACGAGATGTGCCTGACTCCGGTCAAGGCGTTGACGCCGGAAGATATCCGGGCAATCCGCGAGCGAGAACGGGCAAGCCAAGCGGTTTTCGCTTGCTATCTGAATGTATCTACAGGACTGGTCAGCCAATGGGAGCGCGGGAAAAAACATCCTCAGGGCGCTTCTCTCAAACTATTGACCCTTGTTGCAGAAAAAGGACTCCAGGCCATTGCGTGAACCTATGCTTACACTACCCGCAGAAGAACGAGGCGGCCCCGCCCGCTTGCGTACGCATGCCCGGCCGAGCGCATCGCGTATACATCCACCCACCACGCCAAAGGGGCGGGAATAACGGCCCGGACAATCCTTGCCGTTGCGCCTTGTTTGGCCGGGCCTTGCTCTATTGCGCCTTCCCCGGCCGCGCCCTGTTCTGCGACGCCTGCCTGGGCCGAGCGCGGAGAAATGCCTATTTCGGTTTCAATCACGGCCAGCCGCTCCCGTACGTCTGCCAACGTTCCATGGATGGCTTGCAACTCCACTCGCATCTCCGTCCGCATGGCGCGCATGTCCGCCCGGATTCCGTTGTAAAAACCGAATAGCAACCCGGCGAACGTCACCAGGAAAACGGCGAAGGCGATGACGTCCTTCCATTCACGGTTTTTCATTGTGCTCCCCACTTTTTTGTTGTCCGTTGACAAGACAGGAAACACCCGGACAGGCGGTCAAGGTTCCGGCTTGCGACAAAAAATATACCCTTCCGATTCCTGTGCCCTGCAGCACGGAAGAAGGCGGCTTGGGGCAGGGCCAAACTGGGTATCCACGCGCGGCGCAGCATCGGAAAAATCGGGGCGCAAGGATGGAACAAAAGCGGGCGCTTTACTTTTTTAGGGCCTGTTAACACTATTTGGGAACATGATTTCCTTTGTTTCGTTGTCTATGAACGCTGCAATCTAAAGCAAATTTCAGAGACATGGAACTCACCGAGGCCCAATTTGAACGGATCGCACCGCTGCTTCCCAAACAG